>JAZTXV010000027.1:0-79977 GCA_045636605.1 Eubacteriales bacterium
TGACGAAAACGGAAAAGAAGTATACAGTACTGATTTTGTTGCTCCTTACTATATCATTACCGATGAAAACATTCAGGGCTTCACTGTAGGAAAAGATGTTATCGAAAAGGGAAGCACATATACACTGACAGTCATAGCAAAAAGCGCTTATAAACTGAAATCAGAGCCGATATCAATGAGTTTTTTGGCATAAAAAAATCAAGATTCCGTATAAAAAACGGAATCTTTTTTTATTATTCAATATGGTCTATTGTTTTATCAACAGCTTTTTCAATATCTACAGTACCGACGGCGAATACGGTTTCAGAATTGACATCCCCGACATCAAAGCGCCTGAAATTATTGTCAAAGATGTGGAAGAAGACGAGGATAAAATCACGGTAACTGCCGAAACAAGCCTTCTTCCCGGCAAGGATGTTATTCTCTTCCTTGAATTTGACGATGATACCTGCGAAGGATATGTAAAAGTTCCTCTTGTGGGCAAAATCAAACTCAAAAACGGCAAAAAAATCGATTGATATAAACGCACAGAAAAAGCACACCCAAAGGGTGTGCTTTTTTATAAATCAAAATTCTTTTTGTTTATCAATCAGGCTGTCATATATCTTTTGAATAAAACCATCTTTGTTTTCAAACAAAATATCAACATTCTGAATTGCCTTTTTCAGATATTCGGAGTTCTTTTCCGTTTCGGCAAGTGCGGAAAGATGGTGCGAAACTGCCCACGCAAGAGGTGTGAGAGCTTCCTTTGCCACATTTCTTTTTTCTTCGCCCGCAAGAAAACAAACTAATGCATTTTCTCTGCCTTTGTACAGATTCGGCAGTTTTTCTGCCTGCTGAATTGCTTTTTCTTTCTCCCCGATTTTCCAATATGCAAAACAGATATTATAAAGCGTTGCTCCGCGGACTTCGCAGTCATCACAATACCTGATTATCTGCTCCTGTACTGCTATTGACTCCCGAAGAAACTTCCTTTTTTCTTCGTCTGTACCGTCAAGTTTTTCAAGTGATGAAGAAAGCTGCACAAGCAAAAGTGCATCATTGGGAAATGTCTTCAACGCATCACGCATTAAAACCACATTTTCGGAATGCTTACCGTTTCTGTTATTTTCAGCCCAACGATTATTGATGTTTTTATAATTTTCAGCTTTTTCAGAATTACTCATTCCGAGCAATTCATCAATACTTATATTAAAATAGTTTGCAATCGACGGCAACAGTTCAATATCGGGATATCCGTCGCCTCTTTCCCACTTACTTACAGACTGAAAAGACACTCCGAGATGCGTTGCAACTTCATCCTGAGTAAGACCTTGCTCAATTCTTTTTCTTTTTATATTTTCTCCGAGTGAAAGATTCATAAAAACATCCCCCTTGCGTACTTCTTGATACTACTGTACATAAAAATCAGAAAAAATGCAATAACTTCTGAATTGATATATTCCTACTGACAGTAGAAAAACATACATGCAACCTGAAACTTCAGATTGCATGTAAAATTTATTTTATGATGAAATTTGTGTCTTGAATATTGCCTTATTCAATGAAACATCGATACTTCCGCCGATAAGACAGCTGTAATTCTTTACAATTATTTCTTCGGGAGGAACAACGGGATATTCCGCATCATATCCGTCATAAAGATGCTTTGAGTTAACCATACTGAAAAGATAACTGTTTCCGCCTCTGTTTACATAAAGTCCGTCAATTTCTATTCTCTGAGGAAGATAGCATGTATAACCGAAATCGTGATCCTCGGTATTTACTGCATTTATAATTTTGAGGGAAACTTCTGTGGGATAGAATTTACAGTTGCGGATAATAAGATCTCCGTTCCAGGTTGAGCCGTAATCTTCACGAAGATCAACAAGACTTTCCGCAAGAACTGTTGTGTTCTCAATAAGAGCAGTACCGCTGCCTATAAGCTTGATTCCGTGATGACCGAGAACTGAGTTCTTTACTGTTGCATTAAGAACACCCTGATGCGCATCGAATCTTGAAAGCGCACATCCGTCATATACAAGGTTCTTACAATAGTTTGTTCCTGCAATGCCCCAGTAATTGATATCCGTAATATCATTTGTCTGCTTACAGTTGATAAATTTTGCATTTACGGAAGTTGCGGCGCCAAGATCATATGTACCCATCTGCACACTTGAACCTGCAGAGCCGATTGTTGCATACTTCTTGTGACCTGTGAAGGTGCCGTTCTTCACAGTTACATCAGCACAGACGGAAAGGCTGACAAAAGCAGAATAGGGTGCTCCTGTTTTGCCCTCATTTTTAACATCGTGATACAATCCGTCAATAACCGTATTTGAACGTCTTACCTGAATACCTCTTGAGTAATATGTATATTCAGACGGCGCATTGTTTGCAAGAGTTGTGAAGAAACCGCCATTTACGGTCAAGGTTTCTGTGTCTACGGGATATGCAACCGCAGCTGTGATCGCGTCAAAATCCCAGATAAGCGGAGTTTCGGCATCGATATTGCCGTTTTCGTCAACAAGGATAACGTCTGTCTGATTGCTGCCTGAATTCTGATTCAAGCCCTTACGGATATAGCGTTTTACATTTGAATCAGTAAGCACAACAAGGCATTTACCGGGGAGTGTTGTGCCGATATTCGTTGCATCAATTTTAAGAGAAGACGCAACTTTGTCTGTAATATCAAAACTGCCCTGAGAGGGAGCAATGTTGAACAACCACGCGCTTCTGTTTTCAACATTTGTGTCGTCAACAATAAATCTTGCAGTTGACCAGTCGGTATCAGTTTTGATGTATGCAGTTTTGTTTGCACCGCTCATATAATATGTTGCAGTTTCGTTTGCAAAAACACTCAGTCCATTTGCGTTTGCATATTCGTGAGTTTTTACAATAGCTTCAAAGTCATCTGCTTTGCCGTCGCCCACTGCACCAAAATCTTCATATGTTACATAATCTGTGAAAGTTTTAGTATATACATAGCCGTCTTCAAAATTGAAACTTCTCTGAGCTTCAAGCAGAATTTCATCAGCAAAAGCAGTAATGCCTCTTGAAATTCCGACATTTGCACTGCCTGTGATATACACATCGCCGTTTTCAACCTTAATACTGAAAACATCAGAATCATTCAGAGTTTCTTCAATTACAAATGCTTTTGTGTCTGCATCTGATTTTGAAATCTTTATGCCGCAAGCCTTATAAAGCTCATCAATAAGTGTATCTGCAGCATTTGTATAGATTGCGCCGTCAGGAAAAGCTACAGAATATTCTTCAACAGATACACCGTTTACAGTTATCTCATCAAGAGGTCTTACAATGTACGGGCTTTCATAATTACCCTTTGCAAGCTCATTTTTAAGCTGAACTTCAGAAAAAACCTGAGTCGCAAAAGAAGAGAAAACAGAAACTATGCTCATTATAATCGCAATTATTCGTGAAAACATTTTCATCACCTGCTTTTTTATTATAACATTTCAAAAAAAAGACTTGTTATGTTTTCATTATATCTTTCAGCAATATATAATGCAATAGAAAACAGTAAAAATTTACAAAACAGAAAAAACCATCCTTTACGGATGGTTTTCTGTAAATTAAAAATTAAGCTTTGTTTGCTGAACCGAAGAGTTCGATCTTTTCCTTAACAGTAGCCTTGATTGCTTCAACACCGGGAGCGAGAAGCTTTCTGGGGTCAAAGCCCTTGCCTTCAAGGTCCTTGCCTGCTTCGATGTACTTTCTTGTTGCTTCCTGGAATGCAAGCTGGCATTCTGTGTTAACGTTGATCTTTGAAACACCGAGAGAGATAGCTTTCTGGATCATTTCTGCGGGGATACCTGTACCGCCGTGAAGAACAAGAGGCATTGTTCCTGTCTTTTCCTGAACTGCAGCAAGAGTTTCGAATGAAAGGCCTGCCCAGTTTGCGGGATACTTACCGTGGATGTTACCGATACCTGCTGCAAGCATTGTAACGCCGAGGTCAGCGATCATCTTGCATTCGTCAGGATCTGCACATTCGCCTGCGCCAACAACTCCGTCTTCCTCACCGCCGATAGAGCCAACCTCAGCCTCAAGAGAGATGCCGAGAACATTACAAGCGTCTACAAGCTCCTGTGTCTTAGCGATGTTTTCCTCGATAGGATAGTGAGAGCCGTCAAACATAACGCTTGAAAAACCTGCGTTGATGCAAGCCTTAGCGCCCTCGTATGAGCCGTGGTCAAGATGAAGAGCAACGGGAACGGTAATTCCGAGGCACTTAATCATGCCCTCAACCATACCAACGATTGTCTCGTAACCACACATATATTTTCCTGCACCCTCAGAAACACCGAGAATAACGGGAGAGTTGCACTCCTGTGCGGTAAGCAAAATAGCCTTGGTCCACTCAAGGTTGTTGATGTTGAACTGACCAACTGCGTATTTGCCTGCTTTTGCCTTTTGAAGCATTTCCTTTGCTGAAACTAACATAATAAAAACTCCTTATTATTAAATAATTTTTTCGCTAAACATTCTATCATAAACAAAACAAAAAATCAATAGCTTTTTAAATATTTGTTGCAATGCTTACAATATAATCCTCATATTCATAGCTCGCAATATGCTCGCTTGGTATGCTTGTATCGTAGTCCTTAAGAGCCAAAAACGGCTTTCCCGTGCATTTTGATACCGCTTCCTTGCGTGTCCAGATGTAGTAAAACGCCCGTGTGCGATCTTGCGCGGACTCAATATACGATATTTCCCCATCGGTAAAATACCGCCTTGCAAGATGACCAAGACGCTCCTCGTCATCGCTTTTGATTGCCTCAATATCAATGCCTATCTCGACATCAGAAACGGCGCAAGCAACAAGAGCGTGAGAGTGAGAAATGTTAAAGTGAGCCCCGCCACCGACAAGATACGGCTTTCCAAACTCACCAACCGCAATTTCGGGCGTATCAATGCCAAAATGCTTTTTCAAAAGCCGAGCGCAAAGCTCACGCCCTGCCTTATGCTCCGCCTCGTGCGAAGCATCCTTGTCAAGTCTGCACAACTCCCAATAAAGCATATAAGCACCCCCCATAAAAGCAATTATCTAATATAATTTTAACACAAATTCGGGAGCGAATCAATTTTTTCTTGCAATTTTGTGAAAAAAATGATAAAATATAATTAAGATAACAAAAACTCACTTAAAAGGAGGCAATTATGAGCGAAAATATCATTGTAACAATCGCACGTCAATGTGGCAGCGGAGGCAGAGAAATAGGAGAAAAGCTTGCCAAAAAATTAGAAATGGTATATCACGATAAGAGCCTTATTAGCCTTGCCGCCGAAAAATCGGGAATGAATCCCGAAATCCTTGAGGGAGCAGATGAGAGGGCAACTCCGAGCTTTTTGTATTCAATAGCCGTGGGAGCTATCGGAATGGTGCCGTTTTCACACGGAATGCCGTATGATACGCCAATTAACGATAAGCTTTTTGTGCTTCAATCCGAGATTATTGAGGACGAGGCAAGCAAATATCCCTGTGTTTTCGTCGGCAGATGCGCAGACTACATTTTAAGAAACCACCCAAGGCTCGTAAGAGTGTTCATTTATGCAAGCCCGGAAACGAGAATAGAGCGCATAGCAGAGGTCAACGGAATTGAAAAGAGCGAAGCAAAATCTCTTATGGCGAAAATTGACAAAAAGCGTGCAAGCTATTATAACTATTACACCTCGCAAAAATGGGGCAAAAATGAAAACTATGACCTTATGATAGACACAACCAAAATCGGCGTTGACGGCGCAGTCAAGCTAATCGAGGAATATATCAAGCTCATTGATGCGTAAAAATCAACCGCAATAAATAAAAAATCAGGTGCAAAAGCACCTGATTTTGTTTATGCGATGGTTAAAAATTAAGCGTTAGCCTCAAGGAATTCAACAACGTCACCAACAGTGATAAACTTGTGAATATCGTCCTCATTGAACTCAACTCCGAACTCGTCCTCGCAGTAAAGAACAAGGTCAGCAAGCTCAAGCGAGTTAATGCCAAGGTCCTTTACAAGCTCTGCGCTCATAGTGATTTCGTCTGGGTTAAGTGAAAGCTCGTCAACAAAAATTGATTTTAATTTCTCGAACATGAAAAAATCCTCCAAATTTTAATTCTGCACACAGTGCAATCGGCACTATGCCGAACACAACTTTAATTATATATATTTTATGCCAACATGTCAATAGTCATAATAACCAAAAAGTTGAAATGGTTTTTGTGCAAATTGTCCAAAAACATCCAAAAACAGTTGACAATATCATTAAATCAATCCTCATTTGGCTGAGTTTGACGCTTTACGGCAGCTAAAGGATTGGCATTTACGGCATCCTCCATGCCTTGATTTGACACGTGAGTGTAGATTTGCGTGGTGTTCAACTGCTCGTGGCCGAGAATTTCCTTTAACACACGAACATCAACCTTACCTGTTTGATACATAAGCGTTGCCGCCGTATGACGAAGCTTGTGTACCGAATAATGCTTGTAATCAAGGCCGGCGAGCTTCAAATACTTGTAAACCAACCATTGAACCGTCTTGTTACTGATTCTCTTGTGCTGCTTGCTTATGAACAGTGCGGGAATGTTGGCGTTCAAATTTTCACCGTTCCTTCGAACTGCAAGATATCTTGTAAGCGCATCACGGCAGGCATCATTGAGATAAACGACTCTTTCCTTATTTCCCTTACCGATAACACGAAGCGAGCGAAGCTCTCTGTCAATATCGTTAAGGTTTATTCCGCAAAGCTCGCTAAGACGCATACCGCAGTTAAGAAACAGAGTTATAATGCAATAATCCCTCTCCCTCGTTTTCGATTCGCTGTCATTTTGCACCGCATCAAGCAGAAGCATACATTCTTCAACGGTCAAAAATTTCGGCAGAGATTGCTTTTTCTTCGGTGTTTCAATGTCGATTGCGGGATTTTTTTCAAGCAACCGTCTTTTTTGGCAAACATACTTGTAAAACGCCTTAATAGCGGAGAGCTTTCTTGACTTTGCTGCCGCTTGATTTCTCCTCTCGGTTGATACATAAACAAAGAAATCGTAAATTTCCTCTGTTGTCACCGAAAAAAGAAAGTCATTATCGACTCTTGAAATATCGAGCTCCTCAAATATATCGCCTCTTACATCAAATCCGTATCGCTTTGCATATATGTACTTAAAAAACAGCCGTAAATCCGACAAATATTCGCTTACGGTTTTTTTGGAGCAGCCCTGAATTGTCAGCTTATACGATGCAAAATCACGTAGTAGCTGTGGCATCCTTTCAAGTGAAAGTGTATCCATTTCGTCCCCCTTAGATGTAATTCTATACCCATTATAGCACAAAGGGACAATATTTTGTATAAAAAGTGTAATTTTTTTCAAATTCTATTGAATTTTTCTCGAAATTGATATAGTATGTATATTGTAGCGGAAAGCCACTCCGCAAAAATCGAAGGGAATCCGAAAAATAATGAATAGATTAAAAAACTTTTTCTCTGAAAACTCAGGCACGATAGGAAAAACTGTAATCAACCATATCGCAATGTCGATTTTCGGACTTATGGTATGCTTTTCTATGGCATCGGCAAGCAAGCTTCTTTTCTGGGGAAGCGGAGTCCTTGCCGTTGTAATGCATCTGTTTTTGCACTATATGATAATGTGGGAGCTCGGCTCGGCTCACAACGTAAGGGTGTACTCCGAGGGGGAAAAGCCCGATAAGCTCTTAGGACTTAAAATATCGCTTGTGAAAAACGGATTTTTAGCTCTTATCGCGATTGCAATTATCGTTCTTTCATTCTTCAAAACACCCGAGGCAAGCTCCGTGAACAGTGTTCTTGCCGTTCTTACGTCGTCAATGCTTCTGTTCTTTGAAAGCATCTATATGCCTGTTTTGGCAGTATGCAAATTCAGCGCAATATACCTTATTTTGCTAATCCCCGACATTTTGTGCTGTACCTTTTCGTACATCGCAGGACTAAAGGGAATGAAATGCATTGTCCCCGATAAGAAAAAGAATAAATCTCAAAAAAGATAAATAAAACAAAAAATCTCCGCCGAAGCGGAGATTTTTTATGTACTGAAATTAGTCAGCAAAAACAGTATACTTTCCGGAAAGAATCATTGTAACAAGGTCAACGATCCAGAAGATTATATTTCCGATACCTGTGAAAAGACCTACAAGACCTGCGATGAGAGTAATAAGGTTCTTTGTCTCAAGGAAACGGATGATACGGAAAATACCACTAAGCAAAACGCCAAAAACGATTTGGAGAACAACCTTAACGAGCCAAGGAAGGTCAAGGTACTGCTTTGTAAGTGATTTGTTAGCCATCTTAATTTACTCCTTTCAAAAAATAGCCGAGATTATATCTCCACTATATTATATCACACACGGTAGGAAAAATCAACTATTTTTTTGAAATTTTAAAGCCTTTTGAATTGCTTGAAGGTAAGAGGCCATATAACTGCGGCGAAAATAACGATAATTGCGTATCTTACAACTCTTTCCACCATGGCGGGAAGAAACAGCAAAAGCAAGGGCTTGAGAAGCGCCTTGATCGCAAGCACGAGTCCAAGACCGATACCGCTTTTTAAAAGCTGAACATACCATTTACCATGCGTGTCGAATTTTACATACTTTCTTTCAATGGGATAGGCAATCAAAAATCCCGCCGTCGCACCGAGAAGCGTGCAAGCATTTTTGAGTCCCGATTCGTAATTGTGCGGATCAATGTCTGCGCCGAAATCGAAGAACAAAACGAAGAACAGGAAGGCAAGAGAAACGGCGAACATACCACCAAAGAAGTAGTATAAAATCGCAGGCCTTTGCTCAGCCTTATCAAAAATTGGCTTAACAAGAAATATAAGCGCAAGCGCAATGGCAACGGAAACAAAAACATCAGCAGGAGTATGCACTCCAAGATACATTCTTGAAAGAGGAACGAGCACGCAAATTACAATGGCCGTAATGCGCACCCACCTTTTCTTGAACAGATAACCGATTGCGCCAAATGTGCCAACGGAATTTTGCGTGTGACCGCTTGGAAACGAGTAGCCCGTTGCCTCGGCACGTGCGCTCTCGACAATGGTAAATGACGGATCCTTAACCCACGGACGTGGAATTCTGCAAATAAGCTTCAAAAATTGGTTTAAAACCGTGCCGATAAAGCCAATGCTCAAAATGTAATAGCCGTCCTTCTTGGAAAAGCACCAAAAGATTATGATAGCAACCGCCATGAACGCTGTTTCCTCACCGAGCTTGGTCACAACAGAGAAGAAAAAATCGAGCACAGGATTGCGTATTCCCTCAAGAAATCTTAAAAATCCCATAATATCACCTCATATAAAAAATGCCAATTTATACTTAAATTGTAATACAAAAATCCCCAAAAGTCAATAATCTATTGACAAAGAAGCAAAAAACGCTTAAAATTATCTAAAAGGACAAAAAGGAGAGGGCAATATGTCAAATTGGATATGGCTTGATAAAAATATATTTTCCGAGTATGCGTGCGACAGCGAAAAATTCTGTGTGGCGGAATTTTTCAACACGTTAAATGTACCCAAAAAGCAAAAAATCACCCTTAAGGTGTGCGCCGATGCAAGATATGTGCTTTATATAAACGGCGAATTTACAGGCAGAGGTCCTGTTAGCGCAGGAGGCGACTTTTTGTGGCCGAAAATGACAAACGCATATTATGACGAATACGAAATAATAGCGGAGAATAACCTTGAAATAAGGGCGTATGTCACAAGCAAGCCGTATGTGCTTTGCGAGTATTCCTTCGGACAAAGCGGATTTTATTTTGAGGCATTAAGCGAGGACGAAACAGAGCTTAAAATGGCATCACAGTGGCTTTGTCGCCCTGTGTCAAGCAGAATTTCCGCACAAATAACGGACTATACAATTCCTGAGCATAGCTTCGCATATGCCACCCCCGTGCCCGATATATACAATATCGAGCGCTCCCCCATCGAGCATCTTTGCGAAATACCGATAGAGCCGATAAAATTCGACAAAATTGACCTTAATACAACCACAGGGACTGCTTTTTTTGACAAAATCTATTCTGCATATCCCATAATTTCAATCAAAGCAACAGGCAGAGTTGTAGCGGAAATCGAAAGCTCAGAGGCGGACGGAATCGGAATCTGGTGCGAGAGCGTTATCACCGATAAGGACATCGTTTACACAAGCCCACGCCTTCGCAGCGTAGGACAAATAAAAATCACTCTTAAGGGCGAGGGCGCACAGACGGCACGTGTTGACAGTGTGAAAATCATATATAGCGCATACCCCGTCAGAAGCGAGGCGCATTTCAAATGTAACGAGCCCCTTATAAACGAAATTTACGAGCTGTGTATGCACACGCTTAAAATATGTCGCCGTGACATTCACCTCGACTCTCCAACGCATCAGGAGCATCTTGCCTGCACTGGAGATTACTACATACAAGCGCTAATGGAGTATTTCAATATCTACGATCCCTCCCTGACAAAATTTGATATTCAACGCACCGCAAGGATGCTTGAAATTCAAAACGGGCGTATGTTTCACACTACTTACAGCCTCATTTTTGCCGAGTGGCTGTATGATTACTATATGCACACCGCCGACAAGGCTCTTGTTTTGGAGTGTAAAAGAGCAATAGAGCTTTTGCTTGCCCGCTTTGACTCCTATATGGGCGAAAACGGTCTTGTAGAGGGTGCGCCCGACTATATGTTTGTCGATTGGATTTTGATGGACGAGGAGGGCAATCACACCGATCCTTCAAATATGATGTCCCATAGTAATTTTGAGGGATATAGCCTTCACCATCCGCCAAAGGCGCTCGGGCAAGGTGTGCTATGTATGTTTTACTATAATGCGCTTTGTAATTGCGAGAAGCTTTTTGATATTCTCGGCGATTCGAAAAGCGCCGATATGTGTCTGAAAAAGGCACAAAAGCTTAAAGATAGCATAAACGAGCATCTGTACGATAGCGAGCGCGGACTCTACCTTGGAGGACTTAACACACCCGATAGAGCTCCAAATGGCGAATGGCTACCCAAAAATACCGAAAAGCGCTTTTATCTAAAGCAAGCCAATACCCTTGCTGTCCTATACGGCATAGCGCCTGAGCGGAGCGCACGTCAAATTCTCGAATATGTCGTAAAGGATCTTAAAAAAGAGGAAATGCAGCCTTATTTCTACCATTTTCTTTTGAGTGCGCTTTTAAAGGAAAATATGATGGCTGAATACGGAATGGATTTGATTCGCCGATACGAAAGCCTGCTCAAAAAATGCAACAAGGGGCTTAGCGAGGCTTGGGAAATGTTCCCGTGTGACATCTCTCATGCGTGGGGAGGAACGCCTGCTTACATTTTGAAGAAGGCTCTTTCGGGCTTTGAGATGCTTGAAGCGGGCTATAAAAAGGTCAAAATCTCACCCTGCCTGCACGGACTTGAATGCGCAGACCTCGCAATTCCAACCCCGTATGGCGAAATAGAAATAAGGATAAACGAGGGCGGATATTCATACACAGCCCCCGCCGAAATAGAAATAGAAACGGAGAAATGATATGATTAAGGTAAAGCCCTTTGAAAGAGATGTGGCAGAACAAGCAATAGCTGTTTGGAATAAGGTTGTTGAGGACGGATGTGCCTTCCCGCAAGAAATCCCCTTCACGATAGAGCAGGGAATAGAGTTTTTTGAAAGCCAAACCTTCACGGGTGTGGCATATGACGTTGAAACGGACGAGGTCGTCGGCATATATATTATGCACCCGAATTTTGTCGGCAGATGCTCCCATATCTGCAACACAAGCTACGCCGTAAAGGCTGGCAAAAGAGGAATGGGAATAGGTAGCCTTATTGTCACGCACAGTATGGAAACGGCAAGAAAATATGGCTTTAAAATCCTTCAGCTCAACGCCGTAATCGCATCAAATACACCTGCGCTCAATCTCTACAAAAAGCTCGGCCTTGTGCCTCTCGGCGCAATCAAGGATGCATTCAGAAACAAAAACGGAGAATACGAGGACATAATCCCGCACTATATAAATCTCTGATGTCAAAAACAGAAATCCCCGACACACTGTCGGGGATTTTTTGCTTTATTTCATTTTTTTGAAGATTTTCTTTAGCAAAATTACCATTATCGCAAGCGTTATCGGGAAAAGCATCGCAAATAGAAATCCCGCCTTAAGCTCTCCGCCAAACGCATCGGAAATGAATCCCGCAATAACAGGCCCGCTAAGGCAACCAAGGTCACCTGCAAACGCAAGCATCGCAAAAAGGGGAACACCACCCTTTGGCATACGCTTCATTGCCACGCTGTATGAGCCGGGCCAAAGCATACCGCAGCCAATACCGCAAATGGCACATCCGATAAGAGATATTATCGCAACGGGGGAGAAAACTATCATAAGATAAGCTCCCACACAGATGCACGATGACACGAAAATTCCGTTTTCAAGATTGATTTTGTCCGCCATTTTAGAATAAAAAACTCTCGCACAACCCATACAAGCCGCAAACAGACAGGGTCCGATAAGGTCACCAATCCATTTTTCAACGCCAAGTCCCGCCTCGGCAAAGGCAGATGCCCATTGTGAAATTGCAATTTCGCTTGCGCCTGCACAAAGCATCATAATAAATAAAATCCAGAAAATTTTATTGCAAAACAGCTCCTTAAGCGAGCTTTCCTCGTCTTGCTCAACTAAGGTGTTAATCGGCACAAAGCAGAACATAAAAAGCGAAATCGCAGGCACAATGGCCCAAATGACAGACAAGATATGCCAGCTTTCAATGCCGACGGTACGGAAGAATACCGTGGACAGTAAGACCACACTCATCTGCCCCCAACAGTAAAATGAATGAAGCAGACTCATCATTCCGCCCTTATTTTCCGTAGGACACGCCTCAACAATGGGAGAGATAAGAACCTCAATCATACCTCCGCCAATACCGCAAACAACGGTAGCCGTGGCAAGCGCCAAAAATTTGTTGGACATAATCGACGGCAAAAGCGGGAGAAGAATAAGTCCCGTAACCGAGAAGGCGAGTGCCGCTATTACGCACTGACGGTAGCCGATTTTCGATACATATCGAGAGCAAATGAAGTCAATCAAAAGCTCCGTTACAAAATTACTTGCAATAAGAATACTGAGCTGCCATATTTCAAGTCCGAACTCCTTTTGAAAGGTGATGAACAGAAGCGGCGCAAAGTTTATCAAAATTGCTTGCGTTACATATCCTATGCACGATGCGCCAATAGTCGCCTTAAAGCTTTTTCTCATAAAAACCTCGTTAAAAACTTAAATCACTTAAAGTATTTTAACACATACAAAAATAAAGTCAATAGCTTTCGGCAAATTAAACGAAATTCACCCCGTATTTTTCAACCCAAATGTCAAGCTGAATGAGCCACGCAACAAGCTGCGCATCTCCCATTAGCTGACCGAACCACGTTCCGTTCTTACCGATAATCTCGCCAAGGCGCTCCTTGTCAAGATGCTCCGATAAATACCCGCCATGGCTCAAGCGCCCGTCAAGACATCGCATAACAGCCTCGAGATATTTCGGATTGTGCGTTTTCGGGTAAGGACTCTTTTTTCTGAACAAAATCTCGTTTGGCAAATGTCCCACCATCGCATTGCGCAAAAGCGCCTTCTCAACGCCCCCTTCAAACTTAATCTCCCACGGCACATTAAACACAAATTCGAAAATCCTGTGGTCTGCGAAGGGAACTCGTATCTCCACCCCGCACGCCATGCTCATTCTGTCCTTGCGCTGTAAAAGCGAGGTCATAAAATAATTCACCGACAAATACGATGCTACTCTTGATGTTCTCATTTCATCACTGTCGCCCGCAAGCGTCGGGCACTCAAAAAGCGTATCACGGTAAATCCCCTTTACGTAATCAAAGCCCTTCTCGGACAGGGAAACATCATCCTTAAAAAGAGAAGCCCTAAGCCTTGGCGCATGAATCCACGGGAAGAAATCACTGTATAGCATCTCGGGACGGTAGAACCAAGGATAACCTCCGAAAATCTCATCGGAGCATTCTCCGCTAAGCCCTACCGTGTGGCGCTTTTTAATCTGTGAGCAGAAAAAGTAAAGAGACGAGTCAATGTCCGCCTGCCCCGGCAAATCACGATACATAGTGGCGCTTTCAAGCTCATCGGCAAGGCTTTGCGTGGGGATTGTAAGCACCGTGTGGTTGGTTTTCATATATCTTGATGCCAAAATTGCGAATTCGTCATCTCGCTGAGGCTGAAAGATAGTGCTTTCAAAGGACTCCTTGTTTCCCTCGTACTCAAAGGAATACGTGTCAAGCACCCTGCCTAAGCGCCTGTACTCCTCGCTTGCAATAGCGCTGACCACACTTGAATCAAGCCCGCCCGATAAAAGCACGCAAAGCGGAACGTCGGACACTATTTGACGCTTTATCGCATCACTTACCAAAAATGATGTCTTTTCAATAGCATAGTCCCTGTCCTTGAAATACGGAATAGCCTGAATTGACCAATATTTTCGTTTTTTCAGCCTTTTACCGTCAAAGCTCATACACTCTGCGCACCCAAGCTCCGAGATGTCCTTGAAAACACTTTTTCCCGACACGAAATTCGGACTTAAATACAGAAGCTCCCAAAGTCCGTATCTATCTACGTTTGCGCTTATTTTCGGGTGAGAAAGCATCGCCTTTATCTCCGAGGCGAATACAAGCTCCGTACCGCCTATAAGAGAATAATAAAACGGCTTTACACCAAATCTGTCACGGGCGCAGAATAAGCTCTCTCCGTCAAAAACGGCAAAGGCAAAAATACCGTTCAGATGGCAGGGGCAGTCCTCGCCCCATAAAATGTAGGAATATAAGACTATCTCCGTGTCGCATCGCGAGGAAAGCTCAAATCCATTTTTTGCAAGCTCTGAGCGTAGCTCGTCACAGTTGTAAATTTCGCCATTGTAAATAATGGTGTATTTTTTGTTCCCCCAAATCACGCTCATTGGCTGATGACCATTCTCAGGGTCCATAACCGACAGGCGATTATGCCCAAAGCAAACACATCTGCCCTCGAAAATGTCACTTTCGTCTGGGCCTCGGTGCTTCATTTTCGCATTCATTTTTTCAACAATCGGGCGAAAATTACCGCCGTCAAAATCCATAATTCCGCAAATCGAACACATAAAATCTCCTTAAATGCAGGGCATAGCAAGGTCCTTGCTCCTGATATCAATGCTTTTTTCAGTATATGCTGCGCCCATAAAAAAGATACCATTCGCATTGCTAAATCCACTTGATATTCTCACGTGCTTACGATACAACTAAACTGTGTGGGAATTTGATGCCCGTAGGGCATCCCTGCAAAAAAGCCATAATACCCGCCGACCTTGGCGACTATGATGCTCCAAGAAGCAAACCGCACAAAAAATGCCACTCTAATGAGTGGCATTTTGAATTCAGTTGCTTGATTTGAAAAGCGAAAGCACGTCATAAACGCTTCTAACGTCAATAACGGATACGCCCGACGGGATTTTCAATTTGCTCTTGTCGCTCTTTTGCGGAATTGCAATCGTATCAAAGCCGAGTCGGTAGCTTTCGCCGATGCGCTTTTGCAAATCGGAAATGGAGCGACATTCGCCCGCAAGTCCAAGCTCACCAACGGCAAGCACGTTTGGCGGAACGGGAATGTCCTTAATGCTTGAAATGAGAGCAAGCGCAAGGGCAAGGTCAATGCTCGGCTCGTCGAGCTTAAGTCCGCCAACTACATTAAGATAAATATCACACTGTGAGAACTTCAATCCCAAGCGCTTCTCCAAAATCGCAATAATAAGACACGCCCTGTTGTAATCAAGACCGTTTGCCGTTCTTCGTGGTTGTTGGAACGACGTGGGAGTGACAAGCGCCTGGATTTCGGCAATAATGGGACGGGTGCCCTCCATTATACAAACCGCACAGCTTCCGCTGACTCCCTCGGGACGACCTGCAAGAAGCATCTCCGACGGATTTTGCACCTCGCAAAGACCTGTATCGGTCATCTCAAAAACGCCAATCTCGTTTGTTGATCCGTATCGATTTTTAATGGCGCGGATAATTCTATACGATTGCGATCGCTCACCCTCAAAGTACAGAACCGCATCCACCATATGCTCAAGCACCTTAGGGCCTGCAATAGTACCTTCCTTATTTACGTGGCCGACCAAAATTATAGAAATTCCCTGACTTTTCGCCTTGGCGATAAACTTAACCGCACACTCTTTAACCTGGTTTATACTGCCGGGAATAGATGAGCACGCAGGGTCGAACATCGTCTGAATGGAATCAATAATAATCACATCAGGCTTTATTTTGTCCGTTTGAGCTATTATCGAGTCAACATTTGTTTCCGTCATAACATACGTGTTAGAGCCGTTTACCTCAAGACGCTCAGCCCTTAGCTTAAGCTGTCCCTTGGACTCCTCACCCGAAACATAGAGGATTTTAGACGGAATTTTAGAGCAAATTTGCATAAGCAGAGTAGATTTACCAATGCCGGGCTCACCCGCCAAAAGAATGACAGAGCCGCTTACAATTCCACCGCCAAGCACTCTGTCAAGCTCGGAAATCCCCGTGGAAGCACGTATATATTCGGGCATCTCCATTTCGTCGAATTTGACAGCATCGGGCGAATCAAAAACTATTGACGGGCGCTTCATCTTGCTCTCGGAGGGAGCCTGAGTGTACGTTTCCTCAACAAAGGTATTCCAGCTCTTACAGCTGGGACAGCACCCAAGCCATTTCGGCGATTGATAATCGCACTCTGTGCAAACATAAACAGTCTTATTTTTCATATTTTTTATTCCTTTATTATAATTAAGCCTATAATTAAGCTTTTATAATTAAACCTTTCTTTATCATCAAGCCGTCAATGAAATCCATCAAGTCATATGACCTTTTTATACTTCAATTTTATCACATATACGCACGTATGTCAAATCATAACGTGATAAAATCACGACATTATTCTCTCGACACCACCGCCGAAAAGATGGTTAGAGCCAATTTTGCCCGATATGAATCTGTTTTTAGACGTAAAAGCTCCTCTTGATTTGACAAAAACCCACATTCCACAAGCACCGCAGGACAGTCAAGTGCGCTAAGCACGTAAATTTCCGTTCCCGCCCTCTTTATTTTTCTTTCGTTTTCGTTCTGCAAGTAAAGACGGGCTCTGTCCTGTATCTGTCTTGCCAACGGCTCGCTTTTGGGGCTTGCCGCCGAATAATAAACCTGTGTGCCGTAATATTTTTCTAAGGGAAATTTGTTCATATGTATGGAAACAAAAACTGCGCCCTCATGCTCCTTGGTAAGCCTTACACGGTTTTTTAGGTCGTATAGCTTTTTTTGGCCCGTGTAATCCTCTAAATCGTCATACATATCGTACAAAAGCGTGTCCTCGTCACGAGTCATAACGGCATTGGTCTTGTTAAGCTCGCAAAGAGCAAAAAGAATCCTCGAGATTTCAAGATTAAGGCTCTTTTCAAGAGTGCCGTCATTGGCAACTGCGCCTGCATCCTCGCCACCGTGTCCTGCGTCAATCACAACCACAAAATCGTCGTTTTTAGGCAAAATAACGGACGATGTGTCATCGTTTCGCTTAGATATTGCTCCCGAAAGGGCAAGAGAAAAAAGCAAAATTGATAAAATAATTAAGATACCGAGCAAAAATAGCCGTATCGCATAAAAGCCTAATCGCTTGTTCATAGCATCACCTCAAAAAATATTACGCAGTGATGCAGAAAAATATTACAAATTCAAACCTGTCTTAAATTCAAATACCGTAGACTCTGCGTGCATTTTCATAGGTTTGACTCATCATTTCCTCAAAGGTAACTCCCTTTATCTGCGCCAGCCTCTCGCACGTCAGCGCCACGTACTTTGGGTGATTAAGCTCACCCCTGTGCGGCACAGGCGGCAAATACGGAGAGTCCGTTTCAATAAGAAGCCTGTCAAGCGGCACACACTCTGCGCTCTCGACAACCTTTCGCGCATTTTTATATGTCACAGTACCCGAGAACGAAATGTACCAACCACGTCTGACAAGCTCGCTCGCCATTTCGCACGAGCCGGAGAAGCTGTGGAAAATTCCCATAACGTCGGGAAAATCACGAATTACATCAAGACAATCTCCGTGTGCATCTCTGTCGTGAATTACAACGGGCAATCCAAGACGGCGGGCAAGCATCATCTGCGCACGGAAAAACTCCATTTGTCTTTTTCTGTCACTGTCCTCATAGTGATAGTCAAGACCAATCTCTCCGAGGGCAACAACCTTCTTCGAGGACAAAATCAGCTCCTCAAGAGCCAAAAGAGCATCATCCATATCGTCATAAAAGCGAATGTCATACGGATGAATTCCGCAGGTAGCATAAATTTGCTCAAATTTTTTCGAAAGCTCAATGCTCACCCTTGAATTTTCAAGATTAGTGCCGATATTTACAATAGCGCCAACCCCGTTTTCAAGCTGATGACGAATGTAATCGTCAAGTGAGCCGAATTCATTTTTTATTCTCTCATCATCGCAATGAGCATGTGTATCAAATAGCATAAATCACCTTATCAAATAGGGCGTTGTAAATGCAACGCCCTTTGTCTAACTTAAGTTAAAATTTGTCCTTGTGCCGGCTTCTCGGCTCTTATCTTATTCTTTCGCCGTTAGGTGTTTCATCATCAAGGAAGATAACCCTTACCGTTTCCTCGCCCGATGCCAAAATCATACCATTAGACTCAATTCCGCAAAGCTTAGCGGGCGCAAGATTTGCAACGAGAATAATCTTCTTACCGATAAGTGCCTCAGGCTCATAGAATTTGGCAATTCCCGACACAACCTGACGCTTTTCGTAGCCCAAATCAACAACAAGCTTCAAAAGCTTTTTCGCCTTCGGAACTCTTTCACACTCAACAATTTGCGCTGTGCGAAGCTCTACCTCGCAGAATTTATCAATGCCGATAATGGCACATCCCTCGGGCTTTTCGGGCTTTTGGGGCTGCGTTCTGCGCTCGGCATCGGCACGATCCGCCTCGATTTGCTCAAGCAGGGCCTTTTCGTCAATTCTGCTAAAGAGAATTTTGCTCTCGCCAACACTCTTGCCACTCTCAAGCTTGCCAAACTCAATATCACAATAATTTACAAATTCCGTGTTAAGCTCTCTGAAAATCTCTTCACACGTGGACGGAATGAATGGAGAGAGAAGCACAGCGCCCACTCTTATCGCCTCAAGAAGATTGTAAATAACAGTCGCAAGACGTGGCTTTGTTTCCTCGCTCTTTGCCAAAATCCACGGAGTCGTTTCGTCAATATACTTGTTCGCGCGACTGAGCATATCAAAAATAGCCGATGTCGCATCAGATACGTGATAGGAATCCATAAGTGCGCAAACTCTGTCATAAGCAACGGCGCAAGCGGCCTTCAAATCTCTGTCAAGCTCCGTTTCCTCGCTCGGAGTGGGAATTACACCGCCAAAGTATTTTTTTGTCATCGCAATCGTACGGCTAACGAGATTTCCGAGATTGTTTGCAAGGTCCATATTGTAGCGAGTGATGACGCTCTCGTAGGTGATGCTTCCGTCATTTGCGTACGGCATCTCGGAAAGAGCATAATATCTTACGCCGTCAACACCGAAATAGCGGCTAAGCTCATCTGCATAAACCACATTACCCCTCGATTTCGACATCTTGTCCGTGCCGAACTTGAACCAAGGATGCGCAAAAATCTTCTTGGGAAGCGGAAGGTCAAGCGCCATCAAAATGATAGGCCAATAAATCATATGGAAGCGCACAATGTCCTTGCCGATAATATGAACATCGGCAGGCCAATATTTTTGGAACAGCTCAGGCTGTACCTCGTTTGCGGGATCGTAGCCAAGACCTGTTATATAGTTTGTGAGTGCATCAATCCAAACATAAGTTATGTGCTTAGGGTCAAACTCAACGGGAATACCCCACGAAAACGCAGTTCTCGAAACGCAAAGGTCTTGAAGACCGGGCTTAAGGAAGTTGTTTACCATCTCGTTTTTTCTGCTTTCGGGCTCAATAAAATCGGGATGCTCCTCAATATGTCGCATAAGACGCTCGGAGTAGTTGCTCATTCTGAAGAAATAAGCCTCCTCGCTCGCCTTGGTCACATCACGCCCGCAATCGGGACACTTGCCGTCAACAAGCTGTGTTTCGGTAAAGAATGACTCACACGGAGTACAGTACCAGCCCTCATATGTGCCCTTATATATATCGCCCTTATCGTAAAGCTTCTTGAATATGTGCTTAACAGCCGTCTTGTGATAATCATCTGTTGTACGAATAAAATGGTCGTGCGTTGAGCCCATAAGCGACCAAATTCCCTTGATAATATCAGAAATTCCGTCAACGTATGCCTGAGGCTCAATACCTGCCTCACGGGCAAGATTTTCAACCTTTTGTCCGTGCTCGTCAGTACCCGTCATAAAGCGCACATCAAAGCCTCTTTGCCTTTTGTATCTTGCATACGCGTCAGCCATAATAATCTCATAGGTGTTGCCGAAATGAGGCTTAGCCGAGGCGTAAGCGATAGCAGTTGTCATATAAAATTTCTTGTTGTCCATATTGTTACCTTATACCCTTTCTCCGCCGAGATAAACTGTGTCAATCTCGGGGTTGTCAATATCATTAATCACAATAAAATCCGCAGAATACGATGGCGCAATTTTGCCAATACCGCTCGCCTTTATCATATTAGCGGGATTTGTTGTCGCATACTTGATAGCCTCGCAAAGCGAAATACCGCAGAAGCTCATAAAATTCTTAAGCGCCTTGAACATCGTAAGCGTGCTACCTGCAATAACTCCGAATTGGTTCACCGCAACGCCACCCTTGATGCTAACGCTTATGCCGGCAACCTCACTTGTAAAGCCCTCATCTGTGCACGCAAGCGCAATAGAATCCGTAATAAGCACAAGCCTGTCTGACGGCTTCGCCTTGTATGCAAGCTTTACCATAGCAGGATGCGAATGATATCCGTCACTGATAAGCTCCGCATACGCACCGTCACAGGTAAGTGCCGCAACAGTAGCACCGGGAGTGCGGTGATGAATTTTGGTCATAGCATTGTATGTGTGCGTAAAGGAGCATGCGCCAAGCTCGGTCGCGTGTAATGCCTGCTCATAGGTTGCATTAGTGTGTGCGATTCCAACCGTGACACCAAGCTCATTTGCCTTTTTGATAAATTCGTCGCCACCCTCAACCTCAGGCGCAATAGATGCGTGAATCGGTAGCGGAAGCATATCGGGGCAGAGCACCTCAAGCTCGTGTGCATTTGGATTTACCAAAAGCTCAAGCGCGTGCGCCCCCTTCATATCGGGATTTAAATATCTGCCCTCAAGGTGAATGCCGATAATATTTGCGTGTCCACTCTTAAAGGACCTGTTTTCGTCTATTGCGTGAACAGATTTTTGCCAATGCTCAAAGGTGTCAGACGCAAGCGTCGCCATAAAAGAGGTAGTACCCATTTTTGCGTAAATTTGGCGCATATGCTCAATTTGCTCCGCGCTTGCAAAGTTAAAATCAAGCCCACCAAGACCGTGAGTGTGCACATCAATAAGACCGGGGATAAGATATTTGCCATCAAGGTCAATAATCTCATACCCGCTCGGCACATCGCCCGTGGTTATGTCAGCAATAGCCCCATTCTCGCAAAGCACACTCGCCCTGTCGAAGGCCTCGCTGTCGCTGTTAAAAATATATCCGTTAATAAAAGCAACCCTGCTCATAATTCTCTCCGTATTAGATTATATTTTGCTTATTCTAATATTTTAACAGAATTTTTATAATATATCAAGTGTATTTCAAAATTTTTAAACAAAAAAGGAAAGAGCTGTACTCTTTCCTTTAAAAATTCTTAAACACTCTGAATCTCAACGGGGATTTCCGCATCAATAGCCGCATCCTCTGTCCTCGGCTTTGCCGATTTCGGACGGGGAGCAAATGCGATGAGCGAATAGAGAAGCGAGAACAAAACGCTGATATCGTAGTAAAGCGAGTAAGATGCCACAAACTCAGCAATGAAGTATGCTTCCATATAGTTGTAATACAAATCAAGGAATAAAACAACACCGTGAATTATGGGAACGATAATGAGTAATGCGATTTGAATAAGAACGAAAATAAGAGGAAGAACGGAGTATTTTCCATTTACCTCAATTGAGATGTCCTCAGCCTCGTTTGCATAAAGGTGGAACTTAAAGCCGCCAAGCGACCAAATGTATGTAATGCAAGAGGTCAATGCGTAAATGACGGAAATCCAAAGCACCATAAACGAAACCAAGAAATAAAGCAAGAACACAACGGGCCACGAAATAAGGTAAATTATAAACTGCGTTGCGTGTCTTGTCTGCTTACCCTCGTCGGAAACGAGTGTGTGCAGAAAATCAATGGGAAGCCTTACGGTCTTGAACAAAAAGCTATTCAAAACGAGTGAAGCGAAAAGCAAAAAGCTGTAAAGCACAAACGGAATCATAATAAGTCCCGTAATAACGGCGGAAAACGGATCCATAGCCTTGTACTTTTTAAACCTAAACGCCTCTTTAAAAAGCCGTACCGATTTGTCCAAATAGTCAACAGAAAACAAATTCATAAAAAATCTCCTTTAATGTCAAATTTGAGCATCAATGCCCCTGTATTTATGCTATCACATAATATCGTCTGTGTCAACTGCAAATTCACCTAACACAAGAATCTCAATCAAAAACATATCGTTTCCAGTAAGTGTTACAATATGTAGATTTCAAATACTCAGCCGCCGTTTCCGCATTAGCCAATCCTGTCTCGCTGATAACATCTCTACCGGACCACGCTCCTCCTGACTTTGAATAATACCAGTCATCCGTGCCTTCAAAGATTGCTTTTGTAAGCTTGGTGCAACCATAGAATGCCTCGTAGCCTATTGAGGTTACGCTATCGGGAATTGTTACACTTGTAAGCGAGGAGCAGTTCTCGAACGCATAGTCACCTATCGTGGTCACGCTATCGGGTATAGTTACACTTGCAAGCGAGGCGCAACCATTGAACGCACATGTACCTATCTTGGTCACGCTATTCGGAATTGTTACGCTTGTAAGAGAGCCGCACCAAGAGAACGCATAGCTACCTATCGTCTTTACGCCATTTCCAATAGTTACACTTGTAAGCGAGGTACAACTCCCAAACGCATAGCTATCTATCGAGGTCACGCTATCAGGGATTATTACGCTTGTAAGCGAGGTGCAACCACAGAATGCATAATTCTTAATTTCAGTTATTGTGTCGGGAATTACAAGGTCAATTACAGGAGTTCCGTTAAGATACAGATCCGTTCCGTTAGATAATGGTGTTGAATAAATGTTGATAAACGGAAGGCTACACCATTGTTCAATCGTTCCAAGATAATTTACGCTCGTAAGCGAGGAGCAGTTCTCGAACGCACCTTCACCTATCGAGGTTACGCTATCGGGTATTGTTATGCTTGTAAGCGAGGTGCAATTTTCGAACGCATAGTTATCTATCGAGGTTACGCTATCTCCAATTGTCACACTTCTAAGAGAGGTACAACCATAGAACGCTTTGTAACCTATCGAGGTCACACTATCTCCAATAACTACACTTTCAAGCGACATGTAACCTTCAAATGCGTTTGACGGTATCGTGGTCCCGCTGGTTATTGTGAGCTTTCGCAGATTGCCTTTTGGAATGTATGAAATTAGCGAGCAAGGAACAGACGCCTCCTTCATGCCCGTGCAATACCTGAAGGCGTTTTCATCGAACAAGAGAGGGATATCGGGGATGTTGATAGCCTCAATGTCGTCACGGCCCTCAAAGGCATAAGCCTTTATTATGTAACACTCGCCGTTATGATGCTCCGGCAGGTTGACCGTGTCGCTGCTGCCCTTATAATCTGTGAGGTAATATAGCTCTCTTGCCTTTACAAACACAAACCCGTCCTGCTTTGAAACGGAAGTTGCAGACAGCACGGCAATCACTATTCCGATAGCCAGGGCAACAGAAGCGACAATAATTGACATTTTTGAATACTCGTATTCTCGGCTTATGTAATTTCTGGAATGGTAAACTTCCTTTTGAAAAAGATTTTTGACAAAAATTGACGAGCAAATAATTGCGCCAAGTGAAAAGAATACCCAAAGAGTAATAAAAAGTCCGCTTAGTCCGTCACTTTTTACGTCATATGTATATAAATTTGAGAACAATCCTATGCCGGCAAACAATGCCAAAATCACAGGAGAGGCAAGTGCGGCGGTTTTTAAGGCCTTGAAAATTTTGTATTTCTTTAAAGCCTTTGCTTCCGCCTCCGCATCCTCAGCGTTAAAACGGGCTCTTTCGGTAGCGCATACCTTTTCAACGGCATCGTTAAACTCGTCGTTTTCTCTTGTTAGTCTTTCGTAATATTCATCTCTCTTTTTTGAATATAAGGAAATCGGGCTCCTGCTGACCTTTTCTGTCAGCGGCGGCAAGACCTGACCGTCAAGCATTTGTACGTGCTTCGCTTCCATATTTGGAATGGTTGATTGACGAAAATCCATTTTCTCCCCCTAATATACTTTTTCATATTTTCATTATTATATTTTAGCACACAACTCTTGGCGTGTCAATAAAAAACGGGCGTTTTTTACGCCCGTAATAACATACTATTGGTTAATTACCTTATAAATCTCATTTTTAGGAACATTTCTGTCCTTAGCTACCGCCTTTATGGCATCCATCTTGGAATACCCAAGCGCGACATAATGCTCAAAATGCTCCTCGATAGACATTTGTACCCAAAAGGCATCACTTTTGATATCTGCCTCGCTTGCGCCCTCAATCACAAGAACAAACTCTCCACGGGGCTCAATTTGCTCATAATATGCAATCGCACCCGAAAGAGTAGTACGAATGATTTCCTCGTTTATCTTGGTAAGCTCCCTGCAAAGAGCGATTTTTCTCTCCCCAAACACCTCAAAAATGTCCGAGAGTGTTTTCTTCAGCTTGTGAGGCGCTTCATAAAAAACAGTGGTACGTGTGTCGTTCTTTATCTCATTTAGCCTTTCCATACGACTACCCTTATTAGTGCTCAAAAAGCCCTCGAAGCAAAATCTTCCCGTAGGCAGAGCCGAAAGCGCAAGAGCATTGACAACCGCCGAGCAACCGGGAATTGATGTTACAACAATACCGTTTTCTGCGCAAAGTCGCACTAAATCCTCACCGGGATCGCTTATCGCAGGCGTGCCCGCATCGGTGACGAGCGCACAGCTTTCGCCCTCACGAAGCCGAGCGAGAATTTCCTCGCCTCGCTCCCTCTTGTTGTGCTCAAAATAGCTTACCATCGGCTTACTAATCTTGTAGCAGGCAAGGAGCCTTCCTGTATTTCTTGTGTCCTCTGCGGCAATAAAATCAACCTCACGAAGCGCCTTTAGGGCCCTTTCGCTTATATCGGACAAATTGCCAATCGGCGTTGCAACAAGGTATAAAACCCCACCCTGTATCACGTTTTTGTCCTCTCTTGAAACGTTTTTTGACTTAATACTACTCATTTTCGCTCTCCAAACTGCAATTTTCGTAAATTTTCTTGTATCTGTCAGTGTACTCCGTTGTCCCGTCATTGTAAATGTAAATAGGCTTCTCAATGGTCAACCCACTCTTAGCGCCCTTTTTCGCCTGCACCAAGGCAAGAGACGGCGCACTCTGTGTGTTGGAATGGACAAATACGATACGCTTCGGCTCCAAATCATTTTGTCTGAGCGCGCAAAGAAGGTCAATCAGTCTGTCGGGACGATACACGCAGTAAAAGTAACCGCCGTGCTTCAAAAGACGCTTGGCGCAAGCGCAAAAATCGCCAATATCCGCATACACCTCGTGGCGTGCAATGTTTTTCTCGTCATTTTCGTTCGCCTTTCCCGAGCCCGCCGTCATATATGGCGGATTGGAAAAAACAAAATCAACCTCACCCGCCGTGTCAGAGGGAGATATCTGCGTTACATTTCTGCAAATAACGCCAAAGCGCTCCGAAAATCCGTTCAGACTCGCATTGCGCTCGGATAGCTCGCAAAAGCTCTCTTGAATTTCAATTCCGTATATGCGAAGGCACTTGTTCCTCGAAAGAGCGAGCAGAGAAACCACACCCGTGCCCGAGCCAAGCTCAACGCCGATATGCCTTGACCGACACGGCAAAAATGATGCCAAAAGATACGCATCCGTGCCGAAGGTCAGTCCGTTCGCCTTTTCAATAAGCCTTAAATTTTCGTTTATTTCGTTTATTCTTTCGTCACTATTTAAAATCATAACAGCTCCGGGCCAACAAAAAACCGCCAAATAAACAACAACGGAGCCCAAAAGACTCCGTTAAGCTGTTTATTCGAAAATTATTCCTCAACGATAGCCTCAACAGGACATTGAGCAGCACAAGCTCCGCAATCGATGCATGTGTCAGCGTCGATTACATATACATCGCCCTCAGAGATTGCCTCAACAGGACATTGAGCTGCACAAGCGCCACAAGCTACGCAAGCGTCAGTAATTTTGTAAGCCATTTTCAAATACCTCCGTAAGAATTTGTAATCTTATTTTATCACAAAAATTTCATTTGTCAATAGAAAATGAAAATTATTTGTCATCATTGTCATTATTGTGCGGATTTTCGTGTTTTTTCGGTCTTGAAATAACAGTAACATTATCTCTGTGATAAGCCCTGATATTGCCCTCGCCAAGAGAAACCTTTACAGTCCCCTTAATAGGATTTATTTCAACAACCGTTCCCACACCGTCGGGAGTCTTGACCGTCGAGTCAACGGGCGGAGTAAGCCTTATCTCCTCAACGTAAGCCTCATGCTCGTAGCGAAGACAGCACATAAGCCTGCCGCAAGCGCCCGAAATCTTTGAGGAATTAAGAGACAAATTCTGCTCCTTCGCCATTTTGATTGAAACCTGTACGAAATCGGGCAAAAATGATGAGCAGCAGAACTGCCTTCCGCAAACACCAAGACCGCCCATGAACTTAGCCTCATCACGAATACCGATTTGTCTAAGCTCAATTCTCGTCTTAAAGGTCGATGCCAAGTCCTTTACAAGCTCACGGAAATCAATTCGTCCGTCGGCAGTAAAGTAGAAGGTCAGCTTTGACATATCAAAGGTGTATTCCGCCTCGATAAGCTTCATTTCAAGCTCGTGCGCCAGCACCTTCGTTTGACAAATCTTAAGCGCCTCCTCCTCCTTTTTCTTTATCTCCTTGTGCTTTGAGATATCCTCGGGAGTCGCTATTCTTATAACGGGCTTGAGAGGAGAAACAACCTCGCTTGAAGCGATAAGCTTATTTGCAACGCAAACTCTACCAAATTCAATACCCCTTGCCGTTTCTACAATGACGAAATCAGTCGTTTTCGCCACACAGCCCTTTGGATCAAAATAATATGTTTTTCCTCCCTCCTTGAAGCAAACGCCGATAACCTCGATTTGCTCCTCGGTGGGAATATCAGTTCTTTTTTCGTCAGACATTTTTATTTACCCTTCCTTTTGGAATTTACTAAAATCGACATAAGCGTAACAGCAGTGTGCGAGTTCATATTCAATGCCGAAATCGCATCGTCAATCGCCTCGTAGCAGGAAATCAATCTCTCAAGCTTGAATTTTTGCGATAGCTGAGCCGCCTCGTCGGATGATGTGAAAAAGTAAAGCCGAGCATCTTTGTCACGCTTTACAAGCATAAGGTCACCAATAACCGAAAGCGAAAGCGAAAGCAAATCCTTCAGCTCCTCACGTCCGGTATTGGAGTATGAGAAAAGCAGAGAAACGGAGTCCGTGTCATTTTTGATAACACCAAGCGCAATTTCAAGAGCTTTCTCTCTTGCCGCCACAAGCATGCTCGCCGTTTTTTCGTCGGTTAAATCAATCGCATACCCAAGCGAGCCACACGACGCAACAACAATTTCACGAAGTCGCTCATCGCTCATGGAAATACCGAGCTTGTTCTTTAAATGATCTAAAATAACCTCGTTGCCAAGATGCTCCGTTCGCAAAATCTGCGCTCTTGAGCGGATTGTTTCAAGCAAAGCGCCCGCATCGGTTGTCAAGAGAAAGAAAACAACATTCTTCGGCGGCTCCTCAAGTGAAATCAAAAGCGCATTTTGAGCCTTAACGTTCATCTTGTGCGCATTTTCAAGAATGTAAATTTTAAATTCACTTTCATTTGGCGCATCGTAAAGCCCCTGCTTTATCTCACGCACCTGGTCAACCTGAGTTATTTCAAAATATCTCACATCGGTGTGAATACCGTCAAGCACCTTTTTACAGCTTTTGCATATGCCACACGGACGTTCAAGCTCGCTCTGGCACAAAATTCCTGCGCTCGCAAGAGTGGCAATCAAGCGCTTACCCGTACCAACGTCGCCCTCAATTATGTAAGCGTGAGAGAACCTCTCGCTTTTGATAGCACGAGCGAGAGTTTTCTTTATATCATCATTGCCGATAAGCATGTCAAAATTTCCCAAATCAAGCCCTCCCTCGCAGCACATTCATACTATCATATTCAATAGTATAACATACAAGACGGCAGTATGTCAAATGGAAAATAAGATATTTTTGTAATATTTGTTACTAAATCACCATAAAATACACCGAAATTTATGCAACAGGGAAAAAATTTTACAATTTTGAAAAAATACTTGAATATTTTGGTAAAATGGTATAGAATATATACTTGGTAGGGAACGGAATAAATTCCATACACAAAATTAAAAAAATCGGAGGACTTTAAAATGTCAGTTAAAGTTGCAATTAACGGCTTCGGCCGTATCGGACGTCTTGCATTCAGACAGATGTTCGGAGCAGAGGGCTACGAGGTAGTAGCAATCAACGATCTTACAAGCGCAAAAATGCTTGCACACCTTCTCAAGTACGATACAGCACAAGGCAAGTACGCATTGGCTGATACCGTAACAGTTGACGAAGAGGCAAACAGCATCACAGTTGATGGAAAGACAATCAAAATTTACGCAGAGAAGGACGCAGCTAACTGCCCTTGGGGTGAGCTTGGTGTTGACGTAGTTCTCGAGTGCACAGGCTTCTACTGCTCAAAGGAAAAGTCAATGGCTCATATCAACGCAGGTGCAAAGAAGGTAGTTATTTCCGCTCCTGCAGGAAACGACCTTAAGACAATCGTATTTGGAGTAAACCACGATACACTTACAGCTGATGACAAGATCATCTCTGCTGCATCATGCACAACAAACTGCCTCGCTCCTATGGCTAAGGCTCTTAACGATGCATTCCCAATCCAAAGCGGTATTATGACAACAGTTCACGCTTACACAGGCGACCAAATGATTCTCGACGGCCCACACAGAAAGGGCGACCTCCGTCGTGCTCGTGCCGGCGCACAGAACATCGTTCCTAACTCAACAGGCGCTGCAAAGGCTATCGGTCTTGTAATTCCTGAGCTCAACGGCAAGCTTATCGGCTCTGCACAAAGAGTTCCTACCTGCACAGGCTCAACAACACTTCTTGTTGCAGTAGTTAAGGGCGAGGGCGTAACTAAGGAAGCTATCAACGCAGCAATGAAGGCTCAGGCTACAGATTCCTTCGGCTACAACACCGACGAAATCGTTTCCTCTGACGTTATCGGTATGCGTTACGGCTCACTCTTCGATGCAACACAAACAATGGTTGCAAAGATCGACGATACCACATATCAGGTACAGGTTGTTTCTTGGTACGATAACGAGAACTCCTACACCAGCCAGATGGTTCGTACAATTAAGTACTTCGCTGAAATCTAATTTCAAACCAAAAAACAAAAATCCTCTTGCTTCGGCAAGAGGATTTTTTTTGCTTAAAATAGTGTTGAAAAATCCCCTTGCATATGTTAAAATTATCTGTGTTAATGTCGATATAAGTCATTTTCCGTAGAATTTCTTTTTGATAGCCTTTTCTTTGCAAAGGAAAAGCACAAATAAAACTCCGAAGGGCAGGTGAGATAATGAGCATATTTAAGCTGCGACCGTTGGCATTCGGTTGCTTTTGCGCAATCGTGGCAATGTATGCGCTTTATTTTCTTGGAAATGTAGCAAGCATTATATTGATTTGCCTCGCCGCAGCATCGCTTGTAGCATTCGTTATTCTCACCGCTGTTACAAAAACAGATGCGATGGCTAAATTCTTTTCCCGCATCCTTCCCGTGTGTCTTTGTCTGATAATAGCCGGAGTCAGCACTCTTTTCACCTTCGCCAAAAGCCAGAGGCTTCTTGAAAAATACGAGGGAGAGCAGGCCCTTCTGACAATAGAAATCGTCGATATTATCTCTCAAAGCTACGCAACAACCGCAAGGGGCGTTGCATTTACACCCGACGGCGAGATAAGGCTTCTTGTCACAATCAAAGACACCGAAATGGAAAACGGAGCTAAAATACAAGCGACTGTGATGCTCAGAGCCCTCGAGGACAGTGCAATCGGTTATAGCGAAAGGAACGCATATCTCGACGATGGTATAATTATGTGCGCCGAAATCGAGGATTATGAAATAATATCTGTCGGAAATGAGGATAGGAAAGGATTTTTCGAGAAAATAAACGAAAAGCTGTGTGAGTATGTCGAAAAATGCACAAATAGCGACACATCTGCCCTCATTTGCGCTATGCTTTTGGGAAACAAGGAGCAAATCGAGCCCAATATCAGCCGTGATTTTTCAAGACTTGGCATAAGTCACATTCTCGCACTTAGCGGAATACATTTGTCTCTTATCACATCAATGATAAGCGCCATTCTTGATGCCACAAGGCTAAGGAAAAGGACACGATATTTTACATTGATTTCGGTTATGGCGCTTTTTGTTTGTATAACCGGCTTTTCACCATCGGCAATCCGTGCGGCGATAATGCTCGGAATGTTCTATGCGCTTAATATGATAGGCTTTGACTCCGACGGCATCACATCGTTGTTCTTAGCCGTATTATTGATAATGGTCATCTCCCCATATTCAATATTCTCCGTTAGTCTGATACTCTCCTTCGCCGCAATACTTGCGTGCATTTGCACAAGTAAGCTAACAAGGGGTGTGCGTGTGCTGTACCGAATACGCCCAAAGCTCATAAGAGGAATGATATATACGATAATAACCTCAATAGGCGTAACTGTGTTTACATTACCGATTATGGCAATTTTCTTCGACCATGTATCTGTTTTTGCGCCAATATTCAACGTCATTTTTGTTCCGATTTTGACATTGCTTCTATACCTTTCACCGCTTGTGCTGCTGTTGGGTGGGATTCCGTATCTTTCAAATCTTGTCGTTCATCCGGCTCAGCTTATCACGAGGGTGACGCTTTTCTTAACCGATAAAATTGCGAAAGCCGATTTTCTTACTCTGTCCGTTGTCGGAGTAGCCAAAGCAATAGGTATTATCATAATCGTGCTCGGCATTACCCTGCTTGTCGCACTTTCCAAGAAAAAACGCAGGATTTCTCTTTGTGTTGTAGCGCTTGGAATATCTGTGATAGCGACGACAAGCATCTGCGCTTTTGTGTCAAATGTGACAAGCGTTACTATTTCATCGTATGAGCAGTCCTCCGCCGATACAGTTGCCGTGGAAAGCGAAAATGAGGTTATGATAATTGAAATGTCAAGCCCAAGCCCGACAATCTCCTCTCACTCCATATCATATGCATCAAAGCTCGGATACTCTGATATAGACCTTTACATAATCACTGACTACGGTAACAAAATTGTAGATTCAGTCGATTATATAACCGATGCCGCAATAATAAGAGGGCTAATGCTCCCGAGCCCACGTAACGATGATGAAAGGCTATACAAGACGGAAATCGAAAAAATAGCGCTCGAAAAGGGAATATCAATATCGGAAATTCCCGAAAAGCTTGAATTCGGCGATACCTGTGTAGATTTTATGGAGTATAAGCGACTTGGAAGAAGCACTCGACGTGTCGTATGCTTCTCCGTCAGTGCAAAGGGCTCAAGGCTTACGTATCTTGGCTCGGGCTCGTATGAGGCAATAAGCTATTTCCCGGGAAATTATGCCGCGGCATCTGATGCGATAGTATTCGGAGGCTACGGCCCAACCTATAAAGCAAGGTATTTTTACGAGCTTCCAAGACTGAAATGCGCTATCTTCCACGATGATGCAATCAATTTTTCCGACTTGGAAATTCCCGATAGTATGATAAAGAAGTCAGGACATAAAATCATATTCAAGGGTTAATGACAGCCACATATGTGGCTGTTTTTTCTTCTTTTTTTCAAGGACTCCCCCGTTGTTCAGCTTTTTTCCGGCACATAGCCTTGATTCTGTGGCGAAAAATGTAGCCAAAGCACGAAATGGCTCATATTCTGTATTGAGCGAAAGCTCGAAAGGAGGAAGGAAAAATGGAAAATAACCCAAGAAGCTCGCATAGCGCAGACTTCAATCAATTCTCAAAATTTTTAAGACATCCACAGCGTCAAAGAGACAGCGTGCCGTGCAATAGTAGCGCTCCATCAAGTCCTACCCCGGCACCGACAAATCCGAACGAATCTCCATCGCTCGCTATGGTGTATCCTATATCTCAAAAATGGCAAAGCATCTACGATCCCGAAATAGCGCTTATGAACGGAACAATTTTCGAACAGCTAAATAAGCCCTTTTATCCCACAGGGTGCGCTCGAAGCAACGGCTGCAGAGGAAATACAAGCACAGGAGGCACAAGAAGATGAACAATCAGCTAAGTCGTGAAAAGCTCCTTCGTCAAATTCAGATATACGCCTTTGCGGCGTATGACGCACAGCTCTATCTTGACTCTCATCCCGATTCAAGAGAAGCATTGGAGTTTTATAACAAATACAAGCAAGCCGAATCCCGTGCAATCATGGAATACGAGTCCCGCTTTGGCAAAATCAAGCTAAGCGGCAAGGAAGATTCGTGGCAATGGACAGACGGACCTTGGCCCTGGCAGAATGAGGAGGACAGATAAATGTTTCAATACGAGAAAAAGCTTCAATACCCCGTAAACATTAAAAATCCCAACCCGAAATATGCGAGCATCATAATAAGCCAAATAGGTGGCCCCGACGGAGAGGTTGGCGCATCGCTTCGTTACCTCACACAAAGAATAGCAATGCCTTATGCTCAAATCACGGGCATTCTGACCGACATCGGAGTCGAGGAGCTCTCGCACATCGAGATGGTGTCCGCAATCATATATCAGTTGACAAGAAATCTCAGCTACGAGCAAATCAAGGAGTGCGGCTTTGACACGTATTTCGTTGACCATACGACAGGCGTGTACCCAACAGCCGCATCGGGCTTCCCTTATACTGCCGCTTCAATGGCATCAAAGGGAGATGTTTTGACCGATTTGCACGAGGATCTTGCCGCCGAGCAAAAGGCGAGAACAACCTATGATAATATTCTTCGCTTAGTTGACGATCCGGACGTGTGTGATGCAATTAAATTCTTGAGAGCCAGAGAGGTAGTCCACTACCAACGCTTCGCCGAGGCTCTCGGAATCGCACAGGATAAAATGAACGAGAAGAACTTCTACGGATACAACCCCGCATTTGACAAGATGCAACCCCGTGCTTGCGATTGATAACAAATACCAAAAGCAACAAAAACGCCACTCAAGCGAGTGGCGTTTTTATGGATATATACGATTTTATATAATAAATTAAAATAAATAATTGACATCGAACCAAAATAGTGCTAAAATTACATAAAGCAAATACCATATATCCCGAGGTGGGCAAAAATGAACTCTTTACACTTGAAATATGCACTTGAGGTAGCAAGAACAGGCTCTATATCACAGGCGGCGGCAAATCTTTTTATGGCTCAGCCCAATTTGAGTAAGGCAATAAAGGAGCTTGAGGAATACGTAGGAATAACTATATTTGAGCGTAGCTCAAAGGGAGTCGTTCCGACTGAAAAGGGACATGAGTTTTTAGGCTATGCTCAAAGAGTTTTGGACGACATAGAAAAAATGAAGGGGTTGCGTGACCTTGAAAGCATGTACCGTACAAACATATCAATCCCGAGAGGAAGCTATATATCAATGGCATTCGCTTCCTTTATCGCATCTCTTGATATGTCGAAGAAAATAAATATAAACCTAAGAGAAACAAACTCAAAGGAAACAATTTTGAACGTTTCCGAGAACGACTATAACATCGGAATTATCAGATATCAAAAAATCAATAAAACCTATTTTATGGATTATCTGAACGATAAGGGACTTGATTTTGTACCTCTGTGGGAGTTCAAATGCGTCGTTTTGATGAACAAGGCAAACCCGCTTGCCTCAAAGAAAAAAATCACATACGAGGAATTGATTGAAACATCCGTTGAAATAGTTCACGGCGACAACGTAATTCCGTATACAATGAGAACATCTGCAGGCCCAAGCGAGAATAACAGCAGAAGAATATACGTTTATGAAAGAGGTAGCCAGTTCGAGCTGCTCGGAACAGTCCCCAACCTATATATGTGGGTGTCACCGGTTCCTATGCGTACACTTGCCGGCTTTGGACTCGTTTTGAAGGAATGTGACGTTCCCAACAACGAGTTTGAGGACGTAGTTATATTTCGAAAGGGCTATAAAATGAGCGAGCTGGAAATCGACTTCTTACAGCACGTAAAAACGCAACGAGATATATTAGTCAGCACTTTGGACAAAGGAGAATAAAGGTGAAAAAAGTAATCATAGTACCCAATACCCTAAAGCAGTCCACAATTGAATACGCGCGTGAACTTATAGAAATCCTGACGCAAAGGGAAATCTGCGCTCAAATCTATAACGACGGTGACGAAATTCCCGAAAATGCTCTTGTAATAGTCTTGGGCGGAGACGGAACAATTCTCAGATGCGCAAAGCGATTTTACGGAAAGGGAACAAGACTTTTCGGTATAAATTTCGGTCATCTCGGATATTTGTCCGCAATCAGTCCCGATGAGGCGATTGACGGAATAGAGCGCCTTATCGCAGGCAATTATACCACTGAAAGCAGAACGATGCTCGAGGGCGAAATTCTGCGTGACGATAAGAGCGTCGGCTCGTTTATCGGTCTTAATGAGGCGTGTATTTTTCGCTCAAATCTTCTGCATGCGCTCAAGGCAGAGGTTCTAATAAACGGTAAGCATACCGAAACACTGATAGGCGACGGAGTGCTTATCTCCACGCCGACAGGCTCGACTGCATATAATTTGTCCGCAGGCGGCCCCGTGCTTACCCCTACATCAAGAAGTATGGTTATAACCCCCGTGTCAACTACATATTTTCCCCGTGCATCAATCGTCATAGACGGTGACGATACGGTTGAAATAATCATAAAATATGAAACAATCGGTGAAAGTGGCGCACCCTGTATCGAAATTGATGGCGAAACGAGATATTCGCTCAGAAACGGAGATATAATAAAAATCAAAAGGGCAGAGCATTGCGCCAGCATAGTAAAAATAACGGATAAGAGCTTTTATCAAATACTGAAGGAAAAGCTATCGAGGGCATCTCTCGACGAGTAAGACAGGAAAAGAGCAAGGAACAAATGTTTAAAATACTTGAAAAGAAGGAACTAAATCCAACCGTCACCAAAATGGTAATAGAAGCGCCACGTGTCGCTAAAAAGGCACAGGCAGGACAGTTTATTATCTTGCGTACGGACAGCGAGGGCGAAAGAATCCCTCTTACAATTGCCGACTATGACAGAGAAAATGGCACTGTCACCATAATATTCCAAATCGTAGGCGCAACAACCGAAAAGCTAAATCACATGTGCGAGGGCGATTACCTTAGCGATTTTGTAGGGCCTCTTGGCCGTGCAACTCACACTGACGGTCTTAAAAGGGTAGCGGTCGTTGGCGGCGGCGTAGGCTGCGCAATCGCATACCCTGTGGCTAAAAAGCTGTACGAGCAGGGTGCAGAGGTACACGCAATCGCAGGCTTCAGAAGCAAGGACCTCGTTATTCTCGAGGATGAATTCCGATGTGCATCAAGCAAGTTTATTTTGATGACCGACGACGGAAGCGCAGGCGAAAGGGGACTTGTAACCGAGGCGCTCAAGGCCCTTATTGAGAGTGGCGAGAGCTATGACGAGGTAATCACCATAGGCCCGCTTCCAATGATGAAATTCGTATCCCTTCTCACAAGGGAGTACGGAATAAAAACAATAGCATCAATGAACCCGATTATGATAGACGGAACAGGTATGTGCGGCGGATGTCGCTTGAGCGTGGGCGGAAAAACAGTTTTTGCATGCGTTGACGGCCCTGAGTTTGATGCGCACGAAATTGACTTTGACGAGGCGATGGAGCGTTCAAATATGTACGCCACCTTTGAGCGCCACGCACACAGCGAGGCGTGTAACCTTTTCAAAAGGGAGGTGGAGTAATATGCCGAATATGTCGTTGAAGAAAAACGAAATGCCGACACAGGATGCTACGGTAAGAAGCTCCAATTTTGACGAGGTTGCGCTCGGCTATACCGAGGAAATGGCAATCGACGAGGCAAAAAGATGCCTGAATTGTAAGAATAAGCCCTGTATTAGCGGTTGCCCTGTAAAGGTTCATATCCCCGACTTTATTGCAAGGGTTGCAGAGGGCAAATTTGAGGAGGCGTATCAAATAATCGCCATCTCGTCAAGCCTTCCTGCCGTATGCGGACGTGTCTGCCCACAGGAAAGACAGTGCGAGAGCAAATGCGTAAGAGGACTCAAGGGAGAGAGCGTAGGAATCGGACGCCTTGAGCGCTTTGTAGCAGACTATCATAACTCTCACGCAACCAAATGGCCCGACAAAATCGTAAATAACGGACACAAGGTGGCAGTTATCGGCTCAGGCCCTGCGGGACTTGCGTGTGCGTCAGACCTTGCAAAAATGGGCTATGATGTAACAATTTTTGAGGCTCTGCACCTTGCGGGCGGGGTTCTTGTTTACGGAATTCCCGAGTTTAGACTTCCCAAATCCATAGTTCAAATGGAAATTGAGGGATTAAGAGCTCTCGGCGTAAAAATCGAAACCAATACCGTCATAGGAAGAACGATTTCAATAGACGAGCTTATGAACGAGGATGGCTTTGAGGCTGTGTTTATCGGCACGGGCGCAGGCTTGCCCAAGTTTATGGGTATAAAGGGCGAAAACCTCAAGGGAGTGTATTCCGCCAACGAATTTTTGACCAGAATAAATCTTATGAAGGCATACAAATCAGGTAGCGCAACACCGATTCAAAATGCAAAAAAGGTTGCCGTTGTCGGAGGCGGAAATGTTGCAATGGATGCCGCAAGATGCGCAAGACGACTTGGCGCAGAGGTGTATATCGTGTACCGTCGTGGTATGGATGAGCTTCCCGCAAGAAAAGAGGAAATTGAGCACGCAGAGGAGGAGGGCATCATATTTAAAACCCTCACCAATCCCGTGGAGATCCTCGGCTATCGCAACGAAAATGACAGACGAGATGTCAAAAACGGCACAGTATGCGGTATGAAATGCATTGAAATGGAGCTTGGCGAGCCCGATGCAACAGGAAGACGCAAGCCTGTCGAAAAGCCAAATAGCGAGTTTGTGCTTGATGTTGATTGCGTAATTATGGCTCTCGGAACGTCACCCAATCCGCTTATAAAGAACACAACGGATAGCCTTGCAACGCAAAGCTGGGGCGGAATTGTCGCAGACGAAAGAGGTCAAACCTCTCGAGAGGGCGTTTTTGCGGGCGGAGATGCCGTAACGGGCGCCGCCACCGTAATTTTGGCAATGGGCGCAGGCAAAACAGCCGCCGCTGCAATTGACGAATATATCAAAAGCAAAAGCTAACCACAAAAGCACGGATTTTTAACATCCGTGCTTTTTGTCGCAAATTTTTTGACCTAAGTGTACACAGATGTGCTATAATAGAATTGTAGAACATTCACACAATTGAAGGGAGAGCAATATGAGCGAGCTTGAGCAAATCAAAAAAATAATAAACGAAAGCGATAATATCGTGTTTTTTGGAGGAGCAGGCGTGTCAACCGCAAGCGGAATTCCCGATTTCCGTGGAAACGGCGGACTCTATAACGAGGAGCAATATGACGATACATCACCCGAGGAAAAGCTGCATATAAGCTATCTGTATTCGTGTACAGAGGGCTTTTACAGCTACTACCGAGCCAATATGCTTCACCCGTATGCCGAACCGAACGAGGCGCACTATTTGCTTGCAAGGCTTGAAGAACAGGGAAGGCTTCGTGCCGTAATTACCCAAAATATAGATGGCTTGCACCAGCTGGCAGGCTCAAAAAGGGTAATTGAGCTTCACGGAAGTGTAAGTAAGAATTACTGTACAGGCTGCGGCAAAAAATATCCTCTTGACTACATTTTAAACACCACGGGAGTCCCTTATTGCGAGGAATGCGGGGACTTTGTCCGCCCCGATGTCGTAATGTACGGGGAAGCCCTTGACGCATCAAGCCTTGACGAAGCGGAGAGCCTTATATATGATGCCGACGTGCTGATCGTTGCAGGAACATCACTTACAGTAAACCCCGCAGCCTCGCTTGTGGAGTCATTTCAGGGCGAGCATCTCATCATAGTAAATAACGAGCCTACACCCTATGACGATATGGCAGAATACGTAATAAACGACGATCTTGTCGAGACGCTCAAATACATATTAGAGGACTAATCAAAATCAAGCAACGAAAAGCACGGTACCCCCGTGCTTTTTGTGTTATGTGCCAAGTACTCCAAAATTTACATTTTATTAACAATTTGTATAAGTTGCATAAAAAGTATTTCTCACACATTCCAAAACGCCCCGATGTCGTTTTCACCTCAGAATAACTTTGTGCAAAATAAACAAAAATAGGGGGGGGGGCACGATTTTTTGTGCAACTTGACAAATTGGCTCGCGTGTGGTAGTATGGAAATGTATTTTATATTATACGCCCGTGGGAGCTTTCCCACAAGGAGAAGATTATGAAAAAGCTTAAAATTTTCTTTGCTCTCCTAATTGCGCTTGCTTGCATTGTCACTGCTTTCACAATGACAATTTCGGCGCAAGAGAACGAAGAAGCAGGAAAAACGATTACAGTTAGCTACCTGAACTCGAAAAACCCGATGAGCTCCACAACGACGCTCGATAAGGTTGCTCACGCAGATGGAAAAATAACTGTAAATGCAGGAGAAAAATTCACCCTGCCTACAACCGCCGACAACACCTATTTGGGGCAGGACGGCTATGTTCTTGTATGGTACACCGAAAACGGACGCACCTACATGGCAGGCGAGGAGGTATCCTTCACTGAGGACACAAGACTCTATCGTTGTGTCGCAAAGGAGGTATCAACCAAGGATGAATTGCAAAGTGCTCTGCAAAACAATTCAACAAGTGCCATTCTTATCGCAGACATAGAGGCGACAGGCAGAGTTTCTACAAAGGGTGACGGAGAGTCCGTTATCGTTATGAACGGACATAATATCAACTTTACCTTCACAAACAACAATACAAACGAGTCGTTGATTGGAACGCAAAGATCCGGAAAGTACATTGTTGGTAAGGGAACTATCACAGCAGATGACACCAAAAACAGTGTTGGTAGATATTCGGTGCTTCAATGCCAATCCCATAGCCATAACGGAAACAAGAATATGGCTCTTATTGGTGTTGATGTAACGGTGAATGCACCGGAGTTCCGCTTGTTCTATGACGGAGACGTCGCGCGTGTATCGGGCTATCCTTGGGTTAAGGTTTACGGAAAGATAAATGTTGCATCCTTGGGATATCTTTCAAACCAGGCATGGAATAGCAAACCTCGCATTCACATCTTTGAGGGTGCAGAGGTTACAACCTCGATGAGCAAACTTGTTTTCGATTATTACAATCCTACTCAGCTTGTCAATGCTCAAAAAATGTGCATCACCATCACAGGCGGTACCTTTAACCTTCCTGAGGCTGCATCAAATTTGAATTATTGGACTGCGGATTTCTCGACAGAGTATTACGACGATTATATCAAGAAATCCTATGGTGTTGAGATGCTTAATTCGAGCAATGCGGACGAAATAGTCATTACAGGCGGCTCGTTTAATGTAAAGCTCCCCGACGGAATTCTTGCAAACGGCTATGAATGTGTTTATAACACACAAACAGGCCGCTATGATGTGGAATATGTTGCGTGTACTGTCAACGGCTCAAACGGAGTGCATAGCTACACAAGAGCAGAGGTGTACGAGAATTTTGTTCCCACCTGTGATAAAGGCGGTGCATACTACTTCCGTTGCGACTGTGGAAGCTACTATATGGATACCGTATCCGAGCTTGGCCACAACTACTCCATAATTAAAATAACAAAGCCAGCAACTGCAACTGAAAACGGTAAAAAGCTTCATCTCTGTGAAAGATGTGATTTCTTTGATGAGAACGGAAGCCACCTTGACGATTCGTGCACACACGGCTGCTACTACGAGGATTTTGCCTTTGTCGCAACCGAGGCATTGATAGATGTGATAGTGACCGACTCCGGTGCTAACAAAACACTCCTTATTCCGTTATCGAAAATTTACAACATCGTTGACGGTGTATTTAACGGTGTGAATTCATTTGCCGATCCAAGTGACCCTTCGAAGATTTACGCCCCGTCAAGCATAGTTAGGCTTGTAATTCCGGCAGGAATTACAAAAATCTCCAAGGGAGCTATAAAAAACATGTCTGCTCTTGAGGAAATAGTTCTTCTTGACGGCGCAAATGCAACCTTTGAAACAGAATCAATTGACACATGCGTTAACCTCAAAAAGCTCACACTTGGAGATTGCGATGTTGTGTTTAGCCAATTTACAGTTAAGTCAAGCGCTAAGGACACGAATGATAGCCCCAGTACAGTGGTAACAACCCCTTCTTGTCCCAACTTTTCGACAATTGATGCGAAAAACGCAAATGTTACCTTTGGCGCTTATTCGTTTAGATTTAACGGTGCGATGAAGCACATTCTCTTAGGAGAGGGCAACACCTATACATTTGAAAAATACTGCTTCCAGAGAACATCTCTTGAGGAAGTGATTTTGCCCGATAATTCAACAGTTAGCCTTGCTATAAAGAGCTTTGCCGAAACAAAAACTCTTAAGTATGTTTATATCGGTAAAAACTGTCTTACAGAAAGATATAACGGAAAGGTAGCGCTTGGAAGTGATTCCGCTGCATCTATCTTTGGTGGAAGCGCTGTTTTGTCCAAGGTAGTGCTAATGGATGTAGAATACATTGCAAAATGGACCTTTAGCGTAAAAACAAGTGGCGACTATGCGGCGAAAAACGATATTTACATTTATAGCCATTCGGAAAGCCTGGACTTTAATAACGCAAGCGGAAGCAGCTCTATTAATGACAGAAACGCATTCAAGGTGTATATTTACACGAAGAATGTAGTTAAGAATCCATCTAACTGTAACTATGTAATTTACAAGGGACTTTCCCACCAAATCACACAGACCGTAGAGCAGACACCGCCTACCTGTACGCTTCCGGGCGCACTTGCGACAGGCTATGTCACCGACTGCCCGTGTGGCGTAGTATTCCCGATTGATTCCGAAACACAACAGCCGATGTCTGTTACATACTGCGAGGTAACCTCAAAGGGAACGGGTAGCAGTATAGTAATAGAGCCACCAACAGACTCCGAGGGTAATTCGCTCTCGATTCCTGCAACAGGACACGAGTTTGATCCCGAAAGGGGCGCAACCGTTGTCGAAACAACCAACTCAACCTGTCTGAATGGCGGAACAATCACCTACAAGTGCGCAAACTGTGACGAAACTCAAACAGTAGCCAATGAGGCAGATCCTCAAAAGGCGCATAATGTTGAGGGCGTTGAGTTTGTTGTGGTATTCAAGGAATCCTGCTTGACAGAGGGACTAAAAATCCAAAATTGTAAGGACTGTAAGCTCCTTGCCAATAGCGAAATTATTCCCGCAACAGGCCATAACGCAAACGGAAAATGGGAGATAATAGAAGAGGGTACCTGTACAGTTGGCGAAACAAGAGGACAATACTGTGCAAACGACGGCTGCTCCTATGTAGCGGTGAGCGAAACGGATGCTCCGTCAGGACATACTCCAAGCAATAATTGGACCGTTATCGTGGAGCAAACCTGTCTTGAGGGTGGAATTAAATATCAATGCTGTGCAACCTGTAATGCCATCTGCGAGACAATCGAAACAGAGGCCCTCGGACACGAGTTTGATATTGAGGACGGCGCAATCGTTTCCTATATTAAATACGAAAACGGCTTTGGTAAAGAAGGCGTAACCAAGACAAAATGCCTGCGCTGTGACGAAACTCAGGACGGCACCGTAGCTCCTATCTTCTTGGCAAAGGGATATTCCGTAAACGATGAAGGCACCAGCCTTAACGGAGGTTACATTGTCAATATTGCCTTGCTTCAGGCATATGTCGCAGTAAACGGAGAGGTTGAGTTCGGTGTGGTAATTGCAAACGCAAACAGCTTCACAGGCAGCTTCTTTAACGGCGGAGTGGTAAATAGCGAAAAGGCGCTTCAGGTGGCAATTAAGCCGGAGTACACAAACTTTGACTGCTCAATTCATTTCAATACAACGTCAAACAATACTCTTGAATTTATTATTGCCGCATATGTAATTGACGTAGACGGAAGTGCAAGCTTCATTCAAGCGGAGAATGATTATGCCATTTCGACAACAGTAGCAGAGAATAGCTTCACAAAGGTAACTCTTGATCTTGTAAAGGCAAATGTCCCACAAGCACCCGTTGCTATCCTTCCTTCAAACGATGAGGAATAATGAAATAAAAATCACCGACTCAGAGTCGGTGATTTTTTGTGTTATGTTAAAGCGATTAAAGAGCTCTTTTAATTGCCTCAAGCAAATCGTCAAATTCGTCAAATGCGGGAAGCTGTGGATAATCTGCCTTGATTTTATCGGTGCTTCTGAAAAGGAAGCCTGCCTTTGAATTGAGAATCATACCAAGGTCATTATAGCTGTCACCGCTTGCAATCGTTTCAAAGCCAACGCTCTGGAGAGCCTTAACGGTTGAAAGCTTTGAATTTTCAATTCTCATTCTGAAGCCTGTAATCTCGCCGTTGTCCGCCACCTCAAGAGTATTGCAGAAAATGGTAGGCATACCGAGCTTCTTCATAAGAGGAGCTGCGAACTGTGTGAATGTATCGCTTATGATAATAACCTGTGTCATAGAGCGAAGCTTATCAAGAAATTCCTTAGCGCCCTCGAGTGGCTCAATCGTTGCAATCGTATCTTGAATTTCCTTAAGACCAAGACCGTGCTCCTTCAAAATACCGATACGGTATTTCATAAGCTTGTCGTAATCGGGTTCATCTCTTGTTGTTCTGCGAAGCTCGGGAATGCCCGTTGCCTCGGCAAACGCAATCCATATCTCAGGCACCAAAACGCCCTCAAGATCAAGACAAACAATGTTCATGTTACTCATAATATGTACTCCTTATGTGTGATAATAATAAGCCGAAAAATTTTAACACCAACATTTTAACACACAAAATGAACTTTGTCAACTTTTATATTTGACATTTTAAAAAATATGTGTTAAAATATAAATATCCGATAACAACTATATACTGAATGGAGAAAATATGAAGATTAAATCACTTATTTTGCTTTTGATGCTTCTCCTTTGCGTAGGCTTTGCTTCCTGCGACGAGGAGGCAATACCATCTCAAAGCTCATCTAATAATGAGCACGTTCACGCATATTTCGAAACCAAGGTTGAGCCAACCTGCACAGAGCAGGGCTATACCGTATCGGAATGTGAATGTGGAAGCACGGGTAGATCAAACTATGTTGAGCCTCTCGGACACAAGGGCGGAGAATGGAAGACCGTATCTGTTGTTTCCTGCGCCGAGGACGGAAAAAAGGAGCAGTATTGCACGGTGTGCGAGGCTCTTGTTGATACACAAATCACCCCCAAGCTCAACCACACCTACACCTCAAAGACAATTGAGCCAACCTGCACGGAGCAGGGGTATAACGAAAACGTATGTAAAAAATGCGGCAATACATACACAGACACCTTTATGCCGAAATCGGCTTGCGTGTCCGGCGATCCCATCACCGTAAAAAGTGCGACCTGCGAGAATTCGGGAAAGCGTGAATACCATTGTAAGAATTGCAACAAGCTTCTTCGTGAGGAGGTAATATCCGTTACCCAATGTAACCATGTTGCCTACGCAATCGAGGCTACCGACGATAAAGAGGCATATACCCTTTACGTATGCACAATGTGCGGAAAATCATACACAGGTCCCTATCTTTCAGAGGAAGCGTTAGCGCAAAAGACTGCAAAGGAAATCTATGCTCTTGCTAAAAATGCACTTGTGGAAATTATGACTTATGATAGGGGAGAAAATCCTCTTGCAATAGGAACGGGCTTCTTTATCTCTGCCGACGGATATATCGTAACCAACTATCACGTAGTAAGAGGTGCACACTCTGCATCAATTGCAAGATATGCGGGCGGAAGCACAGTTACAAGCATTGATGTTGTCGCATACAGCATAGAGCAGGACATTGCCATTCTTAAGATTGAAACCTCAAATGAAGCATACCTCGAATTTTCTAAGAATTCACCCGAAACAGGCGACAATGTGTACGCAATCGGTAGCTCTATAGGACTTACCGACACCTTTACACACGGTATGATTTCCAACACGGACAGATACATAAGCGGCAAAAATTGTATTCAATTCACCGCTCCGATTTCAAACGGAAACAGCGGCGGCCCGTTGCTTGATAGCACGGGTAAGGTAATCGGCGTTGTAACTATGATGGTTGAAGATGCCCAAAACATCAATTTCGCCATTAAAGCATCTGTTGTTGAGGGCGTAAATGCCAAAAGATTGGAAACGCCTCTTGACATAAAGGGACTTTATAAGGAAACTCTCTCCGACTCCGCAAACGTTGTCCTCAAATATTACATTATGAACAACTACACGGAAAAGGATGATTACAAATACTACATCTATTCCTATGAGCCGCAAACCGCAACGAGCCTTGCAAGAGAATACTACTTTGTTTACGATTCGCTTGACGATAAGCTTTTCCTGCAAATTGATATTGTCGCTTCAAAAACGGGTATGAACCGTCTGACAATAACGGTTGAGCTTGATGACGTAAACGACGGCTACTATGCCGTTAGTATGTATGACTACGACTACTCTCAAACCACCGTGGTCGGCTACGTAAAGCATAATGCCGATATCAAAATCATGACAAGCTATGACGAGAATATATTCAACTCTGTGTTCAAGGAAATTGAAATCAAATATCTTGAAACAGACGAGAAAAATCCGCCCTCAACAATGAAAATTCTCTTGTATCAGTCGTATCTTAGCCTTATGTCAAAGTTCGCAAATGTTCTCTTACATTCCGATACGACAATGACACTTGATACCTTCAATATCAAGCTTCCCAAATAAACGGGTGCCGTTATCGGCAAACAGGTACATAATATTACGACAAAATAAGCAGAGCCTGCAAAATCGCAGACTCTGCTTTTTTGTATAAAAAAATGCTTGTGCGAAAAAATATAAAAAAATATCTTTATAATATTGAAAAAAAACGAAAAAGGTGATATACTGTATCTTGGAATGGTGTGAACAGGAGGAAAGCGTATGAAAATAGGGCTTTTGGGCTTCGGCTCAATGGGAAGAACACACGCATATGCAATAAGGGCAATCCCGTATTTCTTTTCTGCGGGCGCAAGCGTGCAAATATACGGCGTATGCACCTCGCACACGGATAGTGCAAGGCGTGCGTGCGAGCAATTCGACCTCGGATTTTATACAACAAACGAGGATGATATAATCTATAATCCCGAAATTGATGCCGTTGATATCTGCACTCCAAATATCTACCATTACGAAAGCGCAAAAAAGGCAATCCTCGCAGGTAAAAGCGTTTATTGCGAAAAGCCTCTTGCCGTAACCTATGAGCAGGCGAAGGAGCTTGCGGCTCTCGCTAATCAGATGGGTGTGACGGCTCAGGTCGTGTTCAATAACAGATTTCTCAGCGCAATTTTGCGTGCTAAGGAAATAATTTCAAGCGGAGCGCTTGGCAGAATTTTGTCCTTTGATGCAAAATATCTTCATTCAAGCGCTACCGATATTACCAAAAACGCAGGCTGGAAGCAAAACAGCGACATTTGTGGCGGTGGAGTCCTTTTCGACCTCGGTTCACACGTAATAGACTTGATTTACTATCTTTGCGGCGAGTTTTCAAGCGTGTACGGTAAGTCGCAAATTGCTTACCCCGTTCGCCGTGGAATGAATGGTGAGGAGTGGCAAACCAACGCAGACGAGGCGTTTTATATTATGGCAACGCTAAGGTGCAAAGCGCACGGACTAATAGAGGTTAGCAAAATTGCCGTAGGCTCAAATGACGATCTTTCGTTTGAAATCAGAGGTGAAAACGGAAGCCTCAGGTTCAGTCTTATGGAGCTAAACTACCTCGAATACTACACAAACGATGCGCCAAACGGCTCATACGGTGGAATGAGAGGCTATACCAAAATCGAATGTGTGAACAGATACGATGCCCCCGGCGGAATTTTTCCTGGAATAAAGGCGCCGATAGGATGGCTGAGAGGTCATATCGGAAGTATGTATGCATTTTGCGATGCAGTCGCAACGGGCAAAAAGGCATCTCCGTCATTCGACGAGGGCGCATATGTTCAAAGGGTGCTTGAGTGCGCATATATGTCAAGTGCTCAAGGCAAGGAAATCATAATTGACTAACCCAAGGAGAAAATATGATAACAATAGGACTTTGTGGCTCAACGGGCGCAGGCAAGGGCTATGTGTGCGAGCGCTTCAGGATCTTTGGCGTTGAATACATCGACACGGACAGAGTGTACTCCGAAAGGGTTGTCACCGCCGGCACCGAGTGTATGGCGGAGCTTCGGTCATTTTTTGGGGACGGGATAATACACCCCGACGGCACGCTTGACAGGGCAGCTCTCTCCAAAAAAGTGTTCGAGGGGGAGAATGCACAGAAAAACCGAGCTACATTAAATAAAATAACCCACAAATATATAAAGGCAGAGGTTTTGAAGCTTCTTGCTGCAAATGCAGAAAACGGCATCAAGGCGACCGTCATTGATGCTCCCGTGCTTTTTGAAAGCGGATTTGACAGTATGTGCGATATCACAGTCTGTGTTACTGCGCCACAAGAAATGAAGCTTGAAAGAGTGGTACAAAGAGATGGCATCTCTTGCGATAGGGCGCTGGCAAGATTGCAGGGACAGCTACCGGACAGTAGGCTGAGAGAGCTGTGCGATTATGAAATCGTAAATGACGGCGTATCGAATATAGACGCTCAAATTACGGAAATATTGAGAAAAATAAACCTTTAAAAAGGAGAATTGATATGGCAGAAAACGAAAAGAGAAGCGACGAGCTTCTGAAAGAAAAGCTTTTCTACAAGAAAAAGAACGCATTCGTGGATTCAGAGGAGGGCTATACGGCTTTAGTCCAAGAATACGCACAGGGCTACAAGCGCTTCCTTGATCGCTCAAAAACGGAAAGAGAGGCAGTGCTCGAAGCCATAAGAATGGCAACCGAGGCAGGCTTCGTTGAGTACAGACTTGGCGATAAAATTGAGCGTGGCGGAAAATATTATTTCAACAACAGAGGCAAGAGCATATATTTGTTTGTTGCGGGAAGCGAGCCACTTGAAAACGGCATCAGAATTTGCGCATCTCACATCGACTCACCACGCCTTGACCTGAAGCAGCATCCTCTTTACGAGAGTGAGAAAATGGCATACCTTAAGACTCACTACTACGGCGGAATAAGAAAATACCAATGGCTCACCATTCCTCTTGCGCTACATGGTGTTGTAACCAAGGCGGACGGCGAAACGGTAACAGTAGTAATCGGTGAGGATGAGGGGGATCCGATATTCTGCATAACGGACCTTCTCCCGCATCTTGCGCAGGAGCAGGCAGGAGTACCGCTTGCAAAGGCATTCAGCGGAGAGGGACTCAACATTCTTATCGGTAGCGAGCCCTTTGGTGAGTGCGACGAGGCGATCAAGCTTCATATGCTCAAAATCCTTAACGATAAATACGGAATTGTCGAAGCAGACCTTATGAGCGCAGAGCTCGTTGCCGTTCCCGCTATGAAGGCAAGAGATCTCGGTCTTGACCGTTCATTTATCGCAGGCTACGGCCACGACGACCGTGTATGCTCATATCCCGCAATCACCGCAATCCTTGAAAACAAGGACAGCGCTCATACCATTATGTGCGTGCTTGCCGACAAGGAGGAAATCGGTAGCGAGGGCGTAAGCGGAATGCAATGTGATCTTATCGTTGACCTGATAGGCGAGCTTTGTCGCCATCTCGGCGGAAACGAAAGTGTTGTAAGAGCAAGCTCAATGTGCCTTTCCGCCGATGTAAACGCAGGATACGATCCGCTTTACCCGGAGGTATATGAGAAGCGCAACAGCGCCCTTATGAACAGCGGAGTTGTAATGTCAAAATATACAGGCTCAAGAGGTAAGAGCTCAACAAGCGATGCAAGTGCAGAGTTCGTCGGAAAAATTCGCAAAATCTTCGATGACGCAGGTGTAATTTGGCAAACTGCCGAGCTTGGCAAGGTTGATGCAGGCGGCGGCGGAACCGTTGCTATGTATATTGCCAACCACAACATCGAAACCGTTGATATCGGTGTTCCCGTTCTTTCAATGCATGCTCCTATGGAGGTAATCGCAAAGAACGATTTGTACCAGGCACACAGAGCATTCAGTGCATTTTGCAAGTGATAACCGAAAATAACAACAAAAGATAAAAAGAGGAAAAGAAAATGGACATTTTTGAAAAGCTACACACCTACGGACTTGTTCCCGTAATAAAAATCACAGACGTAAAGAACGCAGTTCCGCTTGCTAAGGCTCTTGCCAAGGGTGGACTCAACTGTGCGGAAATTACTTTTCGTACCGCTTGTGCAAAGGAAGCAATCAAGGCAGTAACAGATGCGCTCCCCGATATGCTTGTCGGTGCGGGAACCGTTTTGACACCCGAGCAGGCAGACGAGGCTTGGGAGGCTGGCGCTAAGTTTATCGTAAGCCCCGGTCTTAACCCGAGAGTAGTTAAGCACTGCATCGAAAAGGGATACCCCATCCTTCCCGGCTGCGCAACTCCAAGCGAGGTTGAGCAGGCTATTGAGCTTGGCCTTAAGGCAGTAAAATTCTTTCCGGCTGAGGCGGCAGGCGGACTCAATATGATAAAGTCAATGTCCGCACCCTACGGCTCGCTTAAGTTTATGCCGACAGGTGGAATAAACGAGGACAATATGCTCTCGTATCTCTCCTTTAACAAAATCATCGCATGCGGCGGAAGCTTTATGGTTAAGGACAGTCTTATCGAGACAGGCAACTTTGACGAAATAACAGCACTCACAAGAAGCGCAGTTATGAAGATGCTTGGCTTCAAGCTCGTTCATATCGGTATCAACTGTGAAAATCAAGACGAGGCGTTGAGAGGTGCGCAAATCATTTCGGGACTTTTCGGTCTTGATTATAAGGTTGGCAACTCATCAACCTTCGCAGGCACCGATTTTGAATTTACACATAAGCCCTTCTACGGTAAGAACGGACATCTTGCAATCGCAACCAACTTCCCCGACAGAGCAAGAGCATATCTTGAGGGACAGGGTGTTGAATTTATTGAGGAAAGCGCAGTATATGACGAAAAGGGCGCTTTGAAGGTAATTTACTTAAAGGATGAGATCTGTGGATTCGCTATCCATCTCGTAAAGAAGAAATAATATGTTTGATAAGCTAAACAAGGCAGAGCAAAGATACGAGCAAATCGAGCAGGATCTCTCAAATCCCGAGATTATCTCCAATCAAGAGGCTTTTACAAAGCTTATGAAGGAATATAAGGCGCTTTGTCCCATAATCGAAAAATACCGTGAGTATAAAAAGGTAAAAAGCGATATGGACGGCGCACGCTCCTTAATGGACGAGGGTGGCGAGCTTTATGAGATGGCGCTCGAGGAATACAAGGAATGTAAGGAAAGATTAGAGCAAATCGAGCAGGAGCTTAAAATTCTGCTCATTCCCAAGGATCCAAATGACGATAAAAACGTTATTGTCGAAATCCGTGGTGGCGCAGGTGGCGACGAGGCGGCTCTTTTCGCCTATGTTCTTTACAGAATGTACAATATGTACGCAGACTCCGCAGGATTCAAGACCGAGCTTTTGAGCTGTAACGAAACAGGACTCGGCGGCTTCAAGGAGGTCACGTTTATGATATCGGGAGAGGGCGCATACTCTCGCTTCAAGTTTGAAAGCGGAGTTCACCGTGTTCAAAGAGTTCCCGAAACAGAAACACAGGGCAGAATACACACCTCAACGGCAACCGTTGCCGTGCTTCCCGAGGCAGAGGAGGTAGAAATTGAAATTCTGCCGACAGACGTTATAATCGAAACCTGCAAGAGCAGTGGCGCAGGCGGACAGCACGTCAACAAAACCGAAAGCGCAATCCGTTTGATTCATAAGCCCACGGGCATAGTCGTTGAATGTCAGGACGAGCGCAGTCAATTCAAAAACAAAGACAAGGCTTTTAAAATCCTTCGTACCAAGCTTTACGATATGAAGCAGCAGGAAATGGATTCCAAGATTGCATCGGAGCGCAGAAGCCAGGTAGGCACAGGAGACAGAAGCGAAAGAATAAGAACCTATAACTATCCGCAGGGACGTGTAACGGATCACAGAATAAATTTCACAATCTATTCTCTTGATGCGTTCCTTAACGGAGATATAGGAGAAATGCTGGAGAAGCTTGCAACCGCTGATGCGGCTGAAAAGCTAAAGGGCGAGGAGTAATGATAACAGAGGTTTTAAAATGGGACGCTCAGGGTGCGCTTGAAAAAGCGGCACAGCTGATAAAAAACGGAGAGCTTGTCGGAATACCGACGGAAACTGTTTATGGGCTTGGCGCAAACGCATACGATGCCAAGGCGTGTAGTAGCATCTTCAAGGCAAAGGGACGTCCTTGCGACAACCCCCTTATCGTTCACGTAAGCGAGCCATCTTATGCTGAAAACATTGCCTATACCAATGAGCTTTACTATAAGCTGGCGGAGCGCTTTATGCCGGGACCACTTACGATTATATTACCTAAAAGAGATATCATTCCAAGTGAGGTAACTGCGAATCTTGACAGTGTTGCAATAAGATGTCCCGTTCATAGTGTGGCAAGAAAAATAATAGAGCTTAGCGGAGTCCCGATTGCCGCTCCATCGGCAAATAAATCGGGAATGCCCTCACCGACAACCGCACAGCACGTCTATAACGATATGAGAGGAGAAATTCCGCTCATAATTGACGCAGGTGCGTGTGAGGTGGGAGTAGAGTCCACTGTTATCAAAATAACGGATAGCTCCATAATCCTTCTTCGTCCGGGAGCGATAACACTAGAGATGCTGAAGGAGGTATGCGATAGTGTTAGCGTGTCGGGCGCAGTCCTGGAGGAGCTAAAGGAGGGCGAAACGCCTCTTTCACCGGGTATGAAATATAAGCATTATGCTCCCAAGGCAAGCTTATATCTTGTTGCGCCGGATGGAGACGAGTTTTTGAAGCTCATAAGGCAAAGGGCGCAGACGGAGCGATGTGCTGTTATGTGCTACGACGAGGAGATACATAGCCTTGACGGCATGACGCTTCTTCCCGTCGGAAAAAGAGATGATATAAAAGAGCAAACCAGACGCCTGTTCGACCTTTTGCGCCGTGCAGATGAGCTTGGCGTGGAAACGATATATGCCCATCTTCCAAAAAAGGATGGCGAGGCTCTTGCAATATATAATAGAATGATACGTGCTTGCGCACATAAAGTAATAGGAGAGAAAAATGGCTAAGAAAAAGAAGGTAGAGCAGCCGATTGAGGAATACGTAGAAACAGAGCCGAGATATCAGCCGATTACCGAAACGATAGAAACGAACTATATGCCCTACGTTGTAAGCGTAATGGTGTCACGTGCTATCCCCGAGATTGACGGCTTCAAGCCTGCGCACCGAAAACTCCTCTATACAATGTATAGAATGGGACTTATGAACGGCCAAAGGCGCAAGAGCGCAAATATCGTCGGAGAAACGATGAAGCTCAATCCTCACGGAGATGCGTCAATATACGAAACAATGGTGCGTCTGACACGTGGAAACGAGGCGTTGCTCCACCCGTTTATTGACTCCAAGGGCTCATTCGGTAAGCAGTACAGCAGAGATATGGCATACGCCGCATCAAGATACACTGAGGCGAAGCTTGATCCGTTCTGCTCCGAAATATTCGGCGGAATTGATAAAAACGCAGTTGAAATGGTTGATAACTACGATAGCACAATGAAGGAGCCAAGGCTTTTGCCAACAAGCTTCCCTAACGTGCTCGTAAGCGCAAATCTCGGTATTGCCGTCGGACTTGCATCATCTATTTGCTCGTTCAATTTGGTGGAGGTTTGCGATGCAACAATAGCGCTTCTCAAAAACCACAGAACCGACATAGAAAAAATTATGGAAATCGTTAAAGCCCCCGATTTCCCGGGCGGAGGTTATGTTGTCTACGAGCCCGACCAAATAAGAAAGGTGTACGAAACAGGAAAGGGCTCAATCAAGCTCAGGGCAAAATACACCTATAACGCCAAGGCAAACTGTATCGAGATTGTAGAAATCCCGTACTCCACCTCAATCGAGGCGATAATCAAGGAAATTGCAGATTTGTTCAAGGCGGGTAAGCTAAAGGAAATTACCGACTTCCGTGACGAGATCGACCTAAGTGGCTTCAAGCTTGCAATTGATCTTAAAAAGGGCACAGATCCCGAGGCGGTTATGCAAAAGCTTTTCAAGTTCACACCACTTGAGGATAGCTTTGCGTGCAACTTCAATGTGCTCGTAAATAGCGTTCCACGCCAAATGGGAATAAAGGAAATCCTTGTCGAGTGGATAAAATTCCGTACTCAATGCCTTACAAGAGAATTTAATTTCGACCTTGAAAAGAAAAAGAGCAGACTCCATCTGCTTGTCGGACTTGAAAAAATCCTCTTGGATATTGACAAGGCAATAAAGATTGTCAAGGAAACGGAAAAGGACGATGATGTTGTTCCAAATCTTATGAGGGGCTTTGGAATTGACGAGGAGCAGGCGGAATTTGTAGCTGATATCAAGCTCCGTCACCTCAACCGTGAATACATTATGAACCGTGTTGCCGACATTGAAAAGCTAACCGAGGAAATCGCTCAAATCCAGGCAATTCTCGAGGACGAGATAAAAATGAAGGCGGTAATCATAAAGCAGCTTAACGAAATCAAGAAAAAATACGGCAAGCCGAGAAGAACAGGTATAATTCAGTCAAGCGATATCGTAGAATTTACAAAAGAGGATATGATAGAGGACTTCACGTGTATGATATTCTTCACCAAGGAGGGATATTTCAAGAAGATAACTCAGCAATCCCTTCGTGGAAACTCCGAGCAAAAGCTTAAGGAGGGCGACGAGCTTCTATGCTCACTTGAGGTGAAAAATAAGGATGAAATCATATTCTTCACCAACAAGGCCCAGGTTTACTTTGCAAGAATAAGCGATTTTGAGCTTTCTAAGGCATCAGAGCTTGGAACGTACGTTGCAACAAAGCTAAAATTTGACGAGGACGAAAGACCGGTATTTATGAGGGTAAATCCCGAATATACGGACTCACAAAACCTCATATTCTTCTTTGAAAACGGTAAGGCAGTAAGAGTTCCGATGAGCGCTTATGCGACACAGGGCGCAAGGAAAAAGCTCAAGAAGGCATACTGTGAGCTTTCTCCCATAGTCAGCATCGTTTACGAGGAAAGCGATGACCACATTTTGATTTTAAATTCAGACAGCAAGGCAATACTTATTCGCCCGTCACTCATTCCGATAAAGACCACAAGAACATCACAGGGCACAACGATATTTGCAATGAATTTGAAAAAGCACCAGGTGGTAACCGAGGTTCTCGTTGATTATAGCGAGCGTTTCCCGGACGCAATGTCACGTTATCGCAAGATAAAAATTCCCGCAATGGGAGTTTTGATAAGCGATGAGGACGTCACAACAAAGCAAATTAAGATTGAAGATAAACGAAGAAAGGGTAAAAAGTAATGAAAAACAGAAAAAAGAAAAAGATCAAGGTAAGCGGAGTAAGACTAATGTGCTGGATTTTGGCAGGCCTTATGGTTATCGGTACGATAGCAATGGTCGTCACTGCGCTTATCGGCTAATAATAAAAATCGCAAAATCAAGCCCGTGCCAACGGGCTTGATTTTCTGTATAAAATAAAATTTCAAAAAACTTTAAAAAAAATCAAAAAAACTATTGACAAAAGGAATTTCTTTTAGTATAATACATAGGCAAGGTTAAGAAACCTTCTCAAATTTGCGAGAGTGGCGGAACTGGTAGACGCGCACGTTTGAGGGGCGTGTGATTCGCTCGTACGGGTTCAAGTCCCGTTTCTCGCACCACGAAAGAGAGTAGCTATGCTGCTCTCTTTTGTTTTTTGCAATAGGGACTTGAACGCAGTCGTGTCCCGTAGGGACAAAAGCATTCGGGGAATGGTTTTAGACGGTGACCGAAGCACTTTTAAAGGCATAACAATAAAACGCTTTTTTCTGCCTTGAAAAGTGCAAGAGCATAGTCCCGTTTCTCGCACCACGAAAGAGAGTAGCTATGCTGCTCTCTTTTGTTTTTTTTATTTTCTTAAATTCCTATCAAAAATCTTCATTATTTTAGTTTATCTATTGACAAACGGAAAAGTATGCGCTATAATGATATAGCAAAAAGAAAATAGCATATAGCAAAAAAGGAATATGACATATGTCTTACTTGAAAAAATACGAATATGTAATCGCTGTTTGCAATCACGGAGGTATATCTGTGGCAGCGCAAAGCCTTGGAATATCTCAGCCTACATTCAGTAAATATCTAAAAAAGCTCGAAGCGGAGCTCGGTGTAGAGCTATTTGACAGAAGCACCCTGCCTATCAGGTTAACAAGGGCAGGAGAGTGCTTTGTCGAGGCGGGCAAACGCTTTATTGATATGGAAAAGCAACTCAAAAAAGAGCTTGAGGAAATAAGATTGGGAGTCAATTCGGTTGTGAGAATCGGAATAAGTCCATCTCGCTCACCGTATATGATGCCAAAAATAATTTCGGCATTTAAGAAAATAAACACAAGCGCAAAAATAATAATTGAAGAAAAAACCACTCACGAGCTAAGCAAAAGGCTCCGCGAGGGAGAGCTTGATTTGATAATAAGCCTGCTTGATGAAGAAACGATCGGCTTTGAAAGAATAGAGCTGTTTGACGAGAGCATTTTGCTTGCAGTTTCAAAGGAAAAGGCAAAGGGGAGCGCAAGCGAAACACTACTTTCCTCTGCACTTATAAGTGTAGGCAGAGGGCAATCCATGTGGCAAATGCTAAATAGCATCGCGCAAGAGCTAAACATTTCCGAGCCTGAAATTGAATGTCAGTCAATAGAATCCGCCCTTGCTCTTGTAAGTCAAGGAATAGGAGCTATGCTGGTGCCGTCATATATCGCAAGAGGCAAAAGCGATAGCATCAAATTTTTACCGCTTCCCAACGGAAAGGGCGAGATTAAAAGAAAAGTATGCCTTTTCTATCGCAAGGAGCAATTTTTAACAAAGACAGAGCGTGAGCTTATCGAATGTATAATAGATATTGAGAAAAAGGAGGGTTGAGTATGCCATCAGCATTTATATATCTTGGTATTTTGCTTGGAGTTGTCATAATTTGGTTTATGGCATTCAAAAGACCTGTTTACGAGGCGATTTTTATAAGCTTTATCGTCTTGGTAGCAGTAACCAATACATGGGAAAATCTTGGCGAATACATAAACACAGGACTTTCGACCTCGCTTTTATATTCAATGGTAGCGTTTGTCACTATGTCCATAATTCTTACAAAAACAAAAATAATTGATAGCTGTGTAGCTATAATTCTTGCAGTTCTCGGCAGAATTCCGGGAGGCGTTGGATATGCATCTGTTGTTGCATCAAGCTTTATGGGCTCACTTAGCGGAAGCGGCCCCGGTAATGTAATGGCAACAGGAGCAATTACAATTCCCGCAATGAAAAAATCGGGATATCCGGCGCATCTTGCGGCAAATATTGAAAGTAATGCAAGCTATTTAGGTAACGCCATTCCCCCTTCGTCAAACATCTTGGCAGCACTTGCAGCCTTCCACGGTCTGTATGGCGAGGACTCGCTCTCTCAGGGTAAATTCTGGATAGTTCTTTGGGGGATTGCACTTTGGTTTATACTTCAAAGACTTGTTATGGTATTTGCGTTTTGCAAATATTACAAGGTTAAGCCACTTTCAAAGGATGAAATTCCAAGCATAAGAGAAACCTTGAAAACAGGCTGGCAGGGACTGCTTTTGCCTATAATTTTGTTGGTACCGTTTCTTCTTGACTATTTCTTTAAGGATACATTCTTTACCGCGCGCCTCGGTGTTGCGGGAGCAAAGGCATTTTCAAGCGCGCTTCTTGTTTTCTTGCCGGGAGTTGTGGCATTCATCGCAATTTTGATGTGCAAGGACAAAAAGGCAATGACTCCTCATAAAATAGCTACTATGTTCTCAAACGGAATAAAGAGCATCTCTCCCGCAGTCGGTGTGTGCGTAATCGGATATATGATAGGCGCACTGTTTAACGACTTGAATGTTGCAATAGAGCTCAAGGACTTTATCGTTGATGCCGATATGAACAAATTCGTATTGGTGCTCATAATTTGCCTGCTTACCTGCTTTCTTGGAATGGTAATCCCCGGCTCATCGCTTGTTGCAACCTTTGGTGCTGTGTTTATAGCAAGCTTTGCATCGGTTGGAATAAATCCGATTATAGGAGCGGCAATGCTCCCGTCAATATGTGGCGTAATGTGTGGCATAACACCGCCACTCGGACTTGGAATGTATGCGGGAATGTCACTTGCGGAATCCGACTTTGGAAAGACCTTCAAAAACAATCTTTGGTGGGTTGGCGCACAATTCTTGATTCAAGTAATTATACTTATGGGTTGGCTACCCATACTTGGAATATAAGGAGGACAATGAAATGACAGAAAAAATTCAAAATTTCAAAAGCTCCTATAATGCCTTTAAGCAAAAGGTGATAAAAAAGCTTGAAAGACCTGTTTCAATATGTAAAATAATATTCGGATACGGAATAATGATAAGTCTTTTTGTCGGCGCACTTACAATGCTTGGATTTGTATTTGCTATCTGCGTAGGAGGAGATTTGGCAGTTCAAATTTGTGCGATAATCAAGGAATACATAATACCGGCAATAACCTATACAAGCACGGTAATGGTTCTGTTTGGCCTTGTCATTATGTATATGTCCGGACAAATCGCACTTACTGCAAAGAAAACCACCAAGGTTAAGGGGAATAATACCTCAGAGGAAAGCATATCAAGGGTACAGGAAAATGACGAGGGCGAAAGATAGCCCATATTGATTTGTCAGATAAAAACCGACTTTTTAAAGTCGGTTTTTTATTTAACACTTGAAACATAACGGAATGTATGGTAATATGTAAATACAAAGCAAAAATATAAAATACGGAGAATAACTATGATAATAACATCAACCGAAAGAAAACAATGGCAAAAGGGAGATATTGCTAAGGGTGACGGAATTTTGCTCACTCTCGGCGAGGAGGTGCAAGAAATCCGTGGTTTCGGCACGTGCTTTAGCGAGCTTGGAGCAGTAGCGCTTGGAAAGCTTAGCGAAGAGGACAGAAAAACCGCTCTTGACGAGCTTTTCGATGAGGATAAATGCAACTTTAACTACTGCCGTACTCCAATGGGTGCAAGCGATTTTTCCCTTGATTTTTATTCCTATAACGAAACAGATGGCGACTATGAAATGGAGCATTTTTCAATCGAGCGTGATGAAAAATATCTGCTTCCGCTCATAAAAGAGGCAGTAAAGCGTCAAAAAAATCTCCAAATGTTCGCATCTCCGTGGTGCCCGCCCCTTTGGTTTAAAACTCGCCACGCATACAGTAGCGGCACCTTCAACATGACAAAGGAAAACCTTGCCGCATATGCCCTTTATTTCAGAAAATACATAGATGCATATAAATCTCACGGAATTCCACTCGTTCACGTATGTCCTCAAAACGAGCCCTGTTCAAATCAAATCTTCCCGTCGTGCGTATGGCGTGGAAATCAGCTTGCCGAATTTATCGGAGGCTATCTTGGCAAGGCAATTGAGGGCACAGGGGTTGATGTAATGTTCGGAACGATCAACGGCCCCGAGGGTGACGACCGCTTCAGCTGGACAAGATACAGCGATTACCTCGGCTATGCAATGCAAGACAAAAATGCAAGAAAATACATCAAGGCCGTCGGCTATCAATGGGCAGGTAAATTCGCTCTGCCTCAAACACAGGACGATTACCCCGATATTGAAATCATTCAAACCGAAAGCGAATGTGGAGACGGCAAAAACACGTGGCAGAGAATGATGCACGTTGCCGCCCTTATGCGCCACTATTTCCGTTTTGGCGCAAGCGCATATGTGTATTGGAACATCTCCCTTGAAGACGAGGGCTCAAGCACGTGGGGCTGGAGACAAAACTCCCTTATTCACGTTGAAAACGGCAAATTCGAATACACCCCCGAGCTTTATCTTATGAAGCACTACTCGCATTTTGTAAAGCGTGGTGCAAAATATATCAAGATTAAGGGCGAAATGTCATCTCTTTGCACCGCCTTTAAGAACCCCGACGGCGAGATTGTTGTGGTGGCGCAAAACCCCTACTACGAAAGCGTGCTTATCACTCTTGACGGCACAACCTATTCGCTTCCGCCCCAATCGGTCAGCACAATCACCCTTTGAGTCTTAAATCAAACACACGAGGTGACATATGAAGAACAAAACAATGAAGCGGCTTAAAATAACAGCCATAATACTTGCCGTTCTTATGCTCGCATATCTGATTGTTTTCCTGCTTCCCGAGCCACAAAGCTTTGATGGCGAAAATCCCATGCGTAAGGACACAGAGCTGCCAATTCTGATAGCTCACGGCGGCGGCAACAAGGAATTTCCCGATAACACCCTTGAGGCATTCTATAATGCGTACAGTGTTGATAGTCGTGTAATGATGGAAACCGATGTCAGCATCACAAAGGACGGTGTTGTAATCCTTTCTCACGATACCACCCTTGACAGAAAAACAAACGTCACAGGCGCTATTGCAGATTGGAATTACAGTGACTTAATATCTCAAGAGGTTGACTTTGGCTATACCAATAAAACAGACGAAAACGATTCGCTCGTCGAGGGCACAGCTCGTGTGCACTTCAAGGGCGAGGACGGAGAGGAAAAATACCCAACCGATGTCACATACCCCGACGGAATTGCTCCAAGACACGAAACCGTATTTTTGGCAACCACCCTTGAGGAGCTTATTGTAGCATTCCCAAACAATCGTATAAATGTTGAAATCAAGCAAAGCGGAGAAAAGGGAATAGAGTGTGCAAACGCGGTAATAGACCTGCTAAAAAAGCATAACGCCTTTGACCGAGTAGTTCTTGCCTCATTCCACGGAGAAATCTTCGACCTCTATCAGCAGTACATTTCAGACGGCACAGTGCCAAGCACCTTTATGTGCTCACCGGGCACAGGCGGAGTCGTAAAATATGTCGCTCTTGCCGCCCTTGGCTTGGATTTCTTCTACCGTGACAATGTGAGCGTGTTCCAAATTCCAATGGAGGAATACGGCATCACCCTCGCAAGAAAAAGCCTTGTAGATAACGCCCACAAGCACAATATTTCCGTTCAATACTGGACGATAAATGACATAGAGGAAATGAAAGCGCTTATAGAAATCGGCGCAGACGGCATAATGACCGACTATCCGCACCGCCTCCAAAGCGTCTATGATACCTACCAAAAATAACAAAAACAGCCACATATGTGGCTGTTTTTCATATTTTTGTCCTCACAGATGCCCCTGTAACTCTTGAAAATTCACATTCCGCCCTCTGCCTGCTGTTCAAAAACCAAATTCTCCTAAAATTATTTCCCAAAATACTTGCATATTTGCCCTTTATATGATAAAATATTATCTATATATATTTTAAATCATAAAGGGAAAACCAATGCTTGATAATTTTGTTGGCGCAGCAGAGCTTACAAGACAGGCGGAGCTGAGAGAAAGAGTACGCTCTGTTGTCGAGGGCAAGGGACTGCTCGCATTCGTAATAACGCTCGGCTGTCAGCAAAATGAGGCGGATAGCGAGAGAATAAGAGGAATTCTTCTGTCATTGGGCTATTCGCTCACGGATAACGAGCAAATAGCTGATGTAATAATCGTAAACACCTGCGCTATAAGAGATCATGCCGAGAAAAGAGCGCTCTCCATAATAGGCAGATATAAGCACAATAAGGCAAGAAATCCCAACACGATAATAGGCGTTTGCGGTTGTATGAGCGCACAATCTCACCGCTCTGACCAACTAAAGCACTCGTATCATTATGTGGATTTTGCTATTGGCACAGGATCACTTCACAAGCTTCCCGAGCTTATCTATAATGCTCTTAATAAGGGCAAGCGTACATTCCTGCTTGATAGCGAAAGACCGCAAATTGCCGAGGGGCTTCCCGTTGTGAGAGAAAGCTCGCATCGTGCGTGGGTAAGCATAATGTATGGCTGTAACAACTTCTGCACCTATTGCATCGTGCCATATGTGCGTGGCAGAGAAAGAAGCCGTATGCCAAGCGATATAATATGCGAGGTTAGCGAGCTTGTCGCTCAGGGATATCGTGACATCACCCTTTTAGGACAAAATGTAAACTCCTACGGCAAGGACCTTGACGGTGAATACGATATTGCATATCTTCTTCACGAGATTTCAAAAATTGACGGAGATTTTTGGATACACCTTATGACCTCTCATCCCAAGGACGCATCAAGCAGATTGATTGAGGCGCTATCCCTTAAGTGCTGTGCAAACCATTTTCATTTGCCGCTTCAGTCAGGCTCAAACGAGATGCTAAGGAAAATGAACCGTCATTACGATATAGAAAAATATCTTGGTATAATAGATGCTCTTAAGGCGCAACGCCCCGATATTGCCCTCACCACCGATATAATTGTCGGCTTCCCGGGCGAGAGTGACGAGGATTTTGAGCGCACGCTCGATATCATAAAAAGAGTAGAATACGATTCTGTATATTCCTTCATCTTCTCACCCCGTAAGGGCACACCCGCATATTCAATGCCCGACCAAATCTCCGACGAAATAAAAAAACTGCGCTTTGAACGGCTGAACAATCTTCAAAACGATATTTCAAGGGCAAAAAACGAGGCTATGATAGGCAAAACCGTGCGAGTGCTCGTTGACGGCAAAAGCAAAAATAACAACCAAATATATACCTCTCGCACAGAGAGCAACAAGATAGTCCACTTTGAATCGGATACGGACTACACGGGAAAATTCATTACACTCACAATCACCCGCGCAGACACCTTTGCTCTGTACGGTGAAATATAAAACAAAGGAGTTACACTTATGGAAATTATGGAGCTCGCTACCCAGCTCGGACAAGCAATAAAGGCAGATCCGAGATCAGTAGCTATGGAGGCAGCTATGGCTGCTTACAACACAGATGAGGGACTTCAAGGACTTATGCTCGAATTCAACGTTCAGCAGACAGCTCTCCAGGAGGAGTACAAGAAGCCCGAGCCTGACCAAGCAATCATTGAATCTATTGAGAATAGAATGAATGAGCTTGTAGCTCAAATCACCGCATCGCAGGTATATCTTGCAGCCGCTGAGGCTCAAAAGGCAATGGATGACCTTATGAGCGAGGTTTACGGTGAGATTGAATTCCAAATCACAGGTCGCCGTCCCTGCTCACACGATTGCGGATCATGTGGATCTGACTGCGGACATAATCACTAATCAGAAGAACGGAGATAGAACAGTATGACGCCGATGATGCTACAATACCTTGAAATAAAAGAGCAGTATAAGGACTTTATACTGTTTTATCGTCTTGGTGATTTTTATGAAATGTTCTTCGAGGATGCGTTCACCGCATCAAGAGAGCTTGATCTAACCCTTACAGGAAGAGATTGTGGAGAAGCGGAGCGTGCCCCTATGTGCGGCGTTCCGTTCCACAGCTCCGAGGGATACATAGGTAAGCTTATTTCAAAGGGCTATAAGGTCGCAATTTGCGAGCAAACCGAGGATCCCGCCACCGCAAAGGGACTCGTGCGCCGAGAGGTAATAAGAGAAATCACCCCCGGCACAGTATTTGAATCCGACCTCATTCCCGCAAACAGAAATAACTATCTTTGCGCCATTTGCATAAAGGGCGCACGTGTCGGTATGTGCTTTGCCGACGTATCAACAGGAGAAATAAGCGCCACCTCAATCGACAATGAGGGAAGCAAGCTTCTAAATGAGCTCGGCACGTACTCTCCTACCGAAATTATAGTAAACGCCACACAGCAGGGCGCACAGTATATCTATGATTTCGCTAAAACAAGGCTCGGTGCGCTTTGCGAATTCCAAGGAGATAGTGAAATCTTCGACTATCCCAACGCACTGTCAAGAGTGAAGGCTCAATTTGGGGCCGATTTCACCGTAAAATACGAAAATGACGAGCCCATGCTTTGCGCAATGGGAGCGATACTTGAATACATCTGCATAACTCAAAAGACTCAGGACATAGAGTATATGAATAACCTGAACGTTTACGGAGAGGGACAATATCTTGATATGGACCTCAATACAAGACGTAGCCTTGAGCTGTGCGAAACAATGAGAAACAAGGAAAAGAGAGGAAGCCTTTTCGGTGTTCTCGATAAAACAAAAACCGCAATGGGAGCAAGAATGCTCCGAAGCTTTGTTGAGCATCCGCTTCTTGACGTCAAAAAAATCTCGATGCGTCAGGGCGCAGTTGCGGAGATGGTCTCCAATTTCGTTTTGAGAGAGGAAATTGCCCATCTTATGATGTCTATTTTAGACCTTGAAAGGCTTATGACCAAGGTCGTTTACGGCTCTGCCTCGGGAAAGGATTTGCGTGCTATTGCAACGACAATCTCCGTCATTCCCGAAATCAAGGAGCTTTTGTTCTCGGCAAGATCCCCCGAGCTTGTTTACATAAGAGATAACCTTGACACCCTCGAGGACATCTTCAAAATGATAGACGATACGCTCGTGGATGCACCACCGTTCTCAATTCGTGAGGGCGGAATGGTAAAGGACGGCGCAAACGGTGATGTTGATCGTCTGCGTACGGTTATGTCCGGCGGAAAATCCTGGATTTTGAAAATTGAGGAAAGCGAAAGAGAAAAGACAGGCATCAAAACCCTTAAAATCGCATACAACCGTGTGTTCGGCTACTATATAGAGGTGACAAAATCGCTTCTTCATATGGTTCCCCCACACTACATAAGAAAGCAAACCTTGAGCAACTGCGAAAGATATATCACCGAGGACCTCAAGGAGATGGAGGGCACAGTGCTTGGCGCTCAGGACAAGCTCGCTCAGATCGAATACGATATATTTATTGCGCTTCGTGACGAGGTTGCCAAAAATCTTAAAAGAATACAAAAAAGCGCAACTCTGCTTGCCCGCCTTGACGCATACACATCACTTGCAGAGGTTGCAATGAAAAACAACTACGTCTGCCCCGAGGTTGATTACAGTGACGTAATCGACATAAAGGACGGACGTCACCCCGTTGTTGAGCAGTTCGTAAGGGATAGCTATTTCGTTCCCAACGATACCTTCCTTAACACCACAACCGACCGCTTGGCGCTCATAACAGGACCGAATATGGCGGGTAAATCCACATATATGCGTCAAAGCGCTCTCATCGTGGTAATGGCGCAAATCGGCTCATTCGTTCCTGCAAAAAGTGCAAGAATAGGAATAGTTGATAAGCTGTTTACCCGTGTTGGTGCATCGGACGATTTGGCATCGGGACAGTCAACCTTTATGCTTGAAATGACTGAGGTTGCATACATTTTGGAAAACGCCACCAAGCGTAGCTTCATAATCTATGACGAAATAGGCAGAGGAACAAGCACCTTTGATGGTATGAGTATGGCAAAGGCTATTGCAGAATATACCGCAAGCAGAAAAATCGGTGCAAAAACGATGTTCGCAACGCATTATCACGAGCTTACCTCGCTTGAAAACGAAATAGACGGCGTTGTCAACTACAATATTGCCGCAAAGAAGCGTGGAGAGGACATCATATTCCTTCGCAAGATAGTCAAGGGCCCGACTGACGATAGCTACGGCATTGAGGTTTCAAGGCTCGCTGGTGTGCCAAACGAGGTCGTCAAGCGCGCAAGAGTAATCCTTAATGAGATTATTGAGGCGGGTGCGCCCGTAAGACACGAGTCATCAAGCAAGGGTGCGCCTACAATGGAAATGTCAATCGAGGACATCGGCATCTATGAGATTGCCGACAGAGTAAAGAAAATAGATATAAACACTCTTACGCCAATCGAGGCTATGAACTTTATATTCGAGCTTAAAAAGCTCATAAATTAACGAAATTGAAGGGAGAGAGCTATGGGAACGATAAACGTGCTCGGCTTTGAGGTTGCAAATTTAATAGCCGCAGGCGAGGTCGTTGACCGCCCCTCGTCTGTTATCAAGGAGCTTGTTGAAAACTCCATTGACGCAGGCGCTACCTCTCTTACAGTAGAAATCAAAAACGGTGGCAAATCCTTTATGCGTGTAACCGACAACGGAGGAGGCATAGAATTTGACGAGCTTCCCGTTGCCATTCTTCGCCATGCAACGAGTAAAATCAAAATAGCAGACGACCTTGACAGCATAATGACACTCGGCTTCAGAGGCGAGGCACTTGCCGCTATTTCATCCGTGTCCAAGCTCAGAATAATGTCAAAAATTCCAAGCGCAGAGCTGGGCGGACTTTTGGAATGTCACGCAGGTCAGGTTATCAATCATATTCCCACGGGCTGCGCAAACGGAACGACAATCATAGTCGAGGATTTGTTCTACAACGTTCCCGCAAGGAAGAAATTCTTAAAGGCGGACAAAACGGAAACGGGAACCATTACCGCAATGATAGAGAAGATTGCGCTCTCACGCCCCGATATATCATTTAGATACATCACTGACGGAGAAACAAAATTCGTCACGGCGGGAGACTCAAATCTCCTTAACGCAATCTATGCCGTTTTAGGCAGGGATTTTGCAAAGAAGGTAATCAAGGTCGAAAGAAATGAAAACGGAATAAAAATAAACGGCTATATTTCCACACCCGAGCTTGTCAGGGCAAATAGAAATCTTGAAAGCTTTTATATCAACTCCCGATTTGTGAAAAGCAAGACAATGGGTGCGGCGCTCGAGCAGGCATATCAGTCCTATATTCCGTCAGACAAGTTCCCCTTCTGCGTTTTAAATATCGAGCTTGATCCCACTCTCGTTGACGTAAATGTTCATCCCGCAAAGCTTGAGGTTAAATTCTCAAACGAAAGCATAATATTCAGCTCTGTTTACTATGCCGTTCGCTCGGCGTTATCAACGTCTATTACCAGACCTGAGCTTTATGAGGAAAGCACGGTAGCCGCAGCTCCGTTGCATACCACACCGTTCCCCGTAAATGACAGAAATGCTCCAAGACCGCAAAGGATAATGTTTGACTCAAGAAGCAACGTGCTTCTGGTTCGTGGAGATTCAACGGGAGGCACCTATATCCCTGATGGCTTTGATAAGCCTATTGGCGAAATTGTCAAGCCTCATACAGTCGATATCGACGAGCTTGTGCCACCTACTCCGACACGTCAAGGCCCAATGCCCGACATCCCCGCCGAGGAAATAACAACACAACCGGCAGACGCTACCGAGCTAAGCTACGGAGAAGCTTCACAGCCAACCGATGCTCCAAGCGAGGCGCCACAAAAAATAATCCCCGATTATAAAATTATCGGCGAGGCGTTCAACTCCTATGTGATAGTGGAGCTTGGCGATATAATGTACCTTATCGACAAGCACGCTGCGCACGAAAGAATAATCTTTGAGCAGCTAAAGAGCAAGCTTACTCTTACAAGCCCGACCTCGCAAATGCTTATGCTTCCGATAGAGGTGCATCTCACCTCGGACGAAATAGGAGCGCTTAGCGAGTTTGATGCGGAAATCAAATCCGTCGGTTTTTCGGTTGAGGTAAGCGATACAAGCACAAGCATTATCGAAATTCCTGCGGAAATCGAGCCGTCAGGGGCAGCTGACGCCCTTTTGGAGCTGCTTTCACGACTTGCTCTCGGAGAGGGAAGCGCTCAGCTAACAAGACAGGAGCGTCTTGAAAAGGCTTTGTATCAGGCATCCTGTAAGGCGGCAATCAAGGCAGGCAGAATTTACGATATGGCTCACATAAAATGGATATGTGACAGAGTTCTCTCTTTTGATAATATTAAATACTGTCCCCACGGAAGACCAATCGCATTTGAGATAACAAAGCACTTTCTTGAAAGGCAATTTGAAAGGATAAAATAATGTTTGAAGTTTTAAAAACCGAGGGCAGAGCAAGACGTGCCCGTCTTGAAACCGTTCACGGAACGATAGAAACCCCCGTGTTTATGAATGTCGGCACGTGTGCCGCAATAAAGGGCGGCGTTTCCACCGCAGACCTAAAGGAAATAAAATGCCAGGTGGAGCTGTCTAACACATATCACTTGCATATTCGTCCGGGCGATAAGCTCATTCATGACCTGGGAGGAATCCATAAATTCTTTAATTGGGACCGACCTGTTTTGACCGATAGCGGCGGATTTCAGGTGTTTTCCCTTGCGCAGCTCAGAAAAATCACTGAGGAGGGCGTTAAATTTGCCTCTCATATAGATGGTAAGCGTATTTTTATGGGCCCCGAGGAGAGTATGCAGATTCAGTCCAATCTTGCATCAACCATCGCTATGGCGTTCGATGAGTGTATCGAAAACCCGGCCCCATATGAGTATGTAAAGAATTCGTGCGAGCGTACAACGAGGTGGCTCGTTCGCTGTAAGGCGGAGCTTGAAAGGCTTAATTCCTTGCCGGACACCATAAATAAGCACCAGATGCTTTTCGGAATAAATCAAGGCGGAACCTATGAGGATTTGCGTATAAAGCATATGCAGGATATTGCCGCCCTTGACCTTGACGGCTATGCAATAGGCGGACTTGCCGTAGGCGAGTCAACGGAGGATATGTACCGAATTATCGACGTTGTAGAGCCACATATGCCACAAAACAAGCCAAGATATCTTATGGGCGTAGGTACTCCCTGCAACATTCTCGAGGCAGTTCATTACGGCATAGATTTCTTTGACTGCGTAATGCCGAGCCGCAACGCAAGACACGGTAATTTATTCACCTGGAACGGTAAAATGAACATTCTGAATGAAAAATATATGCGTGATGACCGCCCAATAGACACAGGCTGCGGCTGTCCCGCCTGCCGTGATTATTCAAGAGCCTACATAAGACATCTTATAAAGGCGAAGGAAACTCTCGGTATGCGTCTTTGCGTGCTTCATAATCTTTATTTCTATAATGAGCTTATGCAAAAAATCAGAGATGCGCTTGATGCGGGCACCTTCGAGGAGTTTTACCAAAAATACCGTGTGCTCTTGGGTGAAAGAAACCCGGATTAAGCGACGCATCACCCACAAAAAAGGAGATTATAATGAAAAACAATGTTTTACTCTTTCCTGAGGGTAAGCCTAAGGCACTCACCTTCAGCTACGATGACGGTCCAAAGGAGGACAGAGCCCTTGTTGCTTTGTTCAATAAATACAATCTTAAGGGTACCTTTAATCTTAATTCCCAATGGCTCTTGAACAGAGAAAGCAACGGCGAGCAGGCTGTTCGTGCAAGCGAGGTAAAGGAGCTTTACGCAGGTCACGAGGTCGCAGTTCACGGCCTTATGCATCCATTCCTTGAAAGACTCCCTGTTGATGCTATGATGCACGAGATACTAAAGGACAGAGAAATCCTTGAGGGGCTTACGGGCGATATCGTAAGAGGAATGGCATATCCCTTCGGCACGTATAACGATACTGTCGTTCGAGTTGCTCGTGATGCGGGAATAAGATACTCACGCACTACTGCCTCTCACCACAGCTTTAAAATAGACAGAGATTGGCTCAGAATGCCGTCAACCTGCCACCACGCAGACGAAAGGCTTTTCGAGCTTGCGGAAAAGTTTGTAAACGGAACCGCAATTTCAAGATGGCTCGATATAGAGGGCTGGCTATTCTATGTATGGGGACACTCCTACGAGTTCAGAACTCAAGAGGATTGGGACCGTATGGAGCGCTTCTGCGAAGCAGTTGCAAACAGAGATGATGTGTGGTACGCAACAAATCTTGAAATTTACAACTACATCACTGCCTATGACAGCCTTGAATTTTCTCTCGATATGAAGACCGTGTATAACCCAAGCGCCCTTGACGTTTGGTTCAAATACGACGAAAGAGAAATCATCTGTGTTCCGTCGGGCGCAAAGGTACATTTGAAATAAAATCAAAAAGCTGTTGCAACGCAACAGCTTTTTTGTTATTCATTTACAATTTCGCATCCCAAATAGTCACACAGGTAAGCGCAAAGACGCTTTTTTCTTTTCTTTTTAGTTGAGAACGGAAGTGATTTTGTGAAAATACAGGCGAGGAAAAGCGGAACACATAGGGCCGTCACCAAAAGACCGAGCAAAATCCATTCATACCACCTCATTTTTGCATCTGAATCGGGCAAAATTTCACCGTCAAGCTCCACATATCCGTCTTTCTCGACAACGGGAGCCTTAAACCAATAGCCTATGCCGTCCTTACCCTTTTCAACAGCAATTTCAATAAATCCGCCACGCAAATAAACCAAAAGCTCAAAGCCACGTGTACGATTTTCCTCATTAAAGCTATCACGTGCCTCCGAATATTTTTTTACAAATTCATCAATCGTGCCCTTAAATCTAAATTTCATAATTAAAGCTCCTAAAAGAGAATTACACTCTAAGTATATCATAACCTATCGCAAAATGCAATAAAAAATCAAATTGTCCAAAATTTGAATAACATGGGGCAAAAAAGACAAAATGATAATTAAGGAGTGTGGAAAAAAACAAAAAACAAGCGAGGAGAAAAAATGAAAGAATACAAATACACGGTTCTTGCCGAAAACGGACTTCACGCAAGACCGGCAGGCGCGCTTGCCACCTGTGCCAGAGCCTTTAAATCAAAAATCATAATTGATGCTCTCGGCAAGGAGGCGGATGCAAAGCGCCTTTTGTCCGTAATGAGTCTTGGCGCAACTCACGGAACGCCCCTTGTATTTAAAATAGAGGGGGAGGACGAGCAGGAGGCGTATGAGGCAATAGTTAAATTCTGCGAGGGGATGGTGAATATGAAATGATTTTTTCAAAAAAGCAAGAAAGACTGCTTGCAGTATGTGACGGAGTAAGCGCACCGATAGCGGAAATCCCCGACGATGCCTTTGCGATGGGGCTTTTGGGCAGAGGCTTCGCTCAGGATCCAGCGGGAGATATCTTCACAAGCCCAATTACGGGAACTGTTGAAACAGTTGCCAAAACAAAGCACGCATATACCATTCATACAAAAAACGACCTCGATATATTGATTCACATAGGCGTCGATACTGTCGAGCTTAACGGAGAGGGCTTTGAGCCAATGGTAAAGGAGGGGCAAAGAGTAAAAGCGGGCGACACACTCTGCCGTGCCGATATAGAGCTGATAAGAGAGCGAGGCTTCAACCCGATAACCGCCGTTCTTATTACAAACCCCGAAAAAATTGAGAATATAGCCTATAAATTCGGAGTGACAAGCGCAGGCAAGGACACGCCGATGTATTATAGCACAAAATAAATTATCAGGTGATATCACCCGATATAAAATAAGAAAGGAAACAAAATGACAACAACCGAAACCAAAAGACGAGGGGCAGGCATATTCAGTGTGCTTCAAAGAGTAGGAAGAGCCTTTATGCTTCCGATAGCACTGCTTCCAATAGCAGGACTTCTGCTGGGAATCGGCGCCTCTCTTACAAATCCCGCAATGCTCGAGGCATATAATTTGACGGGAATAATGGGCGAGGGCACCTTCCTTTACTCGCTTTTCACCCTGCTTGCCTCTGTCGGCACAGTAATTTTTGACAACCTGCCATTATTGTTTGCTATGGGCGTAGCGCTCGGTATGGCAGAGAACGAAAAGGCAACAGCAACCCTGTCTGCCGCTATTGCATTCTTTGTTATGCACAAAACAATAAATGCCCTGCTCGAAATCACGGGCAAGCTGACCGATGGCTCAATGCAGGAGGGAACGATTGCAAACGTAGTAGGTATAAATTCGCTTCAAATGGGAGTGTTCGGAGGAATTATCGTCGGATTGGGAGTGGCATACCTAAACAACCGCTTCTATAAAATTCGACTTCCTAACGTAATCTCATTCTTCGGCGGCACACGCTTCGTGCCAATTATATCAACCGCCGTCTATATTCTTGTGGGCGTGCTTATGTTCTTTATTTGGCCGTATATTCAAATGGGTATTTATGCTCTTGGCGACCTCGTTTTAAAATCAGGCTACGCAGGAACCTTCATTTATGGCTTTATTGAAAGAATTTTAATTCCGTTTGGCCTTCACCATGTTTTCTATCTGCCGTTTTGGCAAACAGGACTTGGAGGAAGCGCACTTATTGACGGTGTTATGATTTACGGTGCACAAAACATCTTCTTTGCCGAGCTTGCATCAAGCGCAACTCAGGCATTCTCCGTATCTGCAACGAGATTTATGAGCGGAAAGTTCCCGCTTATGATTTTTGGCTTGCCTGGTGCGGCTCTTGCTATGTACACCTGTGCAGACACCAAAAAGAAAAAGGTAGCAGGAGGCCTTCTTCTGTCTGCGGCTCTTACCTCAATGCTAACAGGAATAACCGAGCCGATAGAGTTTACCTTCCTGTTTGTCGCTCCGCTCCTTTACGTCATACACTCTCTCTTTGCAGGACTTGCATATATGCTTATGCACTTGCTCGGTGTTGGCGTTGGAATGACCTTCTCGGGCGGAATTATAGATTTGCTTCTGTTTGGAGTAATTCAAGGAAATTCCAAGACTAATTGGATAATGGTTCCCCTCGTTGGAATAGCATATTTTATTATTTATTTCTTTTTGTTCAGATATCTGATATTGAAAAGAAATTATGCAACCCCGGGCAGAGAGATAGGTGACGGCGAGGTCAAGCTTTATACAAGAGCCGACTATGACGAAAAACGCAGAGGTGAGGATGAGCCAACAACCGCCGACACATCGGGAGACACCATCAGCGCGCTTATTTTAGAGGGGCTCGGCGGCAAGGATAATATAGTCAATCTTGACAACTGCGCCACACGACTTCGTGTAAGCGTCAAAAATCCTGAGCTTGTAAATGAGCCTCTGCTAAAGCAAAGCGGAGCGGCAGGCGTTATAAGGAGAGGTGGCGGAATACAGGTCATTTACGGCCCACAGGTGTCCGTTATCAAAAGCGAGCTTGAGGATTATATGAATTCTCTTTAGAAAATATAAAAATTGCGTTGCAAGAGCAACGCAATTTTTTGTAGTTATTGACTTTTATGCAGTAAAATTGTATAATAAAGCTATAGTATTAAAATTCAAGAATAGGACGGATTTGAAATGGACGTAAACACAATGCTGAAGGGAATAAAATGTGACTCTTGCGGAAGAGAGCACAGATGCGATATTGAACACGTAATCGTCGAAAGAGGCGCAATCGCTCACTTGACAGCTCTGTGCGAGCAATACACCTCAATTCTTATCGTAGCGGACGAAAACACAATAGGAGCAACAAACGGTGATGTTGAGCGTGCGCTCGAGGGCAAAAGCACAAAAAGCGTGATTTTCCCCGGTGACAGGATTCTTGTGCCAAACGAGGACGCAATAGCCGAGGTTACCTCACACATAGACGGAGTCGACCTGATAGTAGGAGTAGGCTCGGGCGTTATACAGGATATCTGTAAATACGTGTCCTATTTTGAAAAAATTCCGTATATGATAGTTGCAACCGCACCGTCAATGGACGGATACGCATCAAGTGGTGCCGCAATGATACTTAAGGGTATGAAGGAAACCGTGCCTGCGGGACTGCCCAATGCAATAATTGCCGACACAGAGGTGCTTAAAAATGCCCCTATGGAAATGATCGTTGCAGGCTACGGAGATATAATAGGCAAATATTCTGCACTCAATGATTGGTGGCTGTCCGTTGCTCTGAACGGCGAGTATTTTTGCAAATACATATCCGATATCACCTACGAAATGATAGAAAAAACCGTAAGCGTGGCTGACGGCATTTTAAAAAGGGACGAGAGTGCAATCGCAATTCTTGCCGAGGCTCTCGTGATTGTCGGTATAATGATGTCCTTTGCCACCAACTCCCGCCCCGCATCGGGCAGTGAGCATCATCTTTCTCACTTTTTCGAGATTACGGGTATTGTAAACGGCGAAAAATATCTGCCGCACGGAATAGACGTTGCTTATTCCACCGTAATCACTGCGAGAATAAGACAAAGATTGCTTAGCGCTACACTCCCAAAGACGCAATTCTCGCCAAGCCGTGAGGAATACGTACAAAAAATAGAGCAAATTTACGGAAAAAAGGTGGGAAGCGGATGCGTTGCTCTCCAAGATAAAATGGGAAGATATCAAGCAAGTCGCCTTGAGCTTTATTCCGAAAAAAGAGAGCAAATAAACGAAATCCTTGTGCGTTGCCCATCTGCTGAAAGGGTTGAGCAAATATTGGGACTTGTTGGTCTTAATATGGACGAGTTTTATCGTACCTATACTCCCGAGAAAATCAAAAATGCAATAGCCTACGGTAAGGATTTAAAGGACAGATACACTGTTCTGTGGATGAATTACGACATTTTTGGAGAGGAAAATGAAGCTTACATATAATGATAGAATGGCAGTAGCCGCACACCGTGGAGACTCCTATAATTACTTCGAAAACACTATGACGGCATTCAAGGCGGCGTGCGAGGCGGGCGCTGATATGATAGAAACGGACATACATCTTTCAAGAGACGGACACCTCGTTTTAATTCACGACGATACCGTAAACCGCACCACCAACGGCAAGGGCAGAGTGAGCGAAATGACCTTTGAGGAGCTTCGCTCTCTTAACGCAGGCGATATCGGCTCTTTCGAGCATATTCCAACGCCTGAGGAGCTTTTTGAGCTTGCAGCACATAGCGGAGTAGCCCTCAATCTTGAAATCAAGGAGTATTATAGCGAGGAAAACGAGAGTCGTTGTATCGAATGTATCGAAAAAACGCTTGCATTGGTCGAAAAATACGAAATGGCAGATAAGGTTGTAATAAACAGCTTTGATGCATGGGTGTTAGAATATGTCTATAAAAATCACGGCAAAAGGTATAAGCTTCACGGCTTTTACCCCTATCACGAGATGTTCCACGTATCAATATGCCCCGACACGTATCTGTATTGCGCTTGCATCTTTGATAATACCGAAAAAGCTCATTACGATTATCTGATATCAAAGGGAATCGAGGCGTGGGTGGGCGCAAGCATAACCCAAAAATCACGTCTTATGCTATGCCGCAAGCTCGGTGCGACACTCATAACAACAAACAATCCCGACGATATTCTCAAAAAGCTTGGAAGAAAATAAGAGGAATAAAATGGATATAAGTAAAATCAAACTCATAGCGCTCGACCTTGACGGTACGCTGACTCAACACAAGGAAGCATTAACACCCGAAAACAGAGCCGCACTTGATGCTCTGTCAAAAAAATATAAGCTTTTAATGGTGGGCGCAGGACAGGCAAGACGAATTTTTAATCAAATGGGCAATTACCCCATTGATATAATAGGCAATTACGGACTACAATACGCAACCTATAACTCACAGACCGAGGATATCGAAATTGTGCGTGACCTTATCTTTGATGTCAATAAGCCCGAAATTGAGAGTAAGGTGAAATATTTCAGAGAAAAATACGGATTTAACGAATACAGGGGCGACTCTGTTGAATATCACATATCGGGCTGTATCACCTTCGCAATCCTCGGAACCAAGGCAATTCAAGCCGATAAGCTTGCCTTTGATCCCGATAGAAAAAAGCGCCGTGCTATCTACGACGAGGTGTGCGAGGCGTTTGGCGATTATAATGTTTTTGTCGGTGGCTCGTCATCCTTTGATATGTCACCTAAGCCATATAATAAATACTATGCCCTCGACCTTTATTGCCAAGAAAACGGCATAAAGCACGACCAGGTTGTATATATCGGCGATGATTACGGCTTCGGTGGCAATGACGAGAGTGTGTATAAATCCGATTTCAACTATTTTACAATAGACGATTACAGAGATTTTCCAACAGTGATAAAATCACTTGTCGACTAAATTAAACAAAGGAGAATAAAATGAAAAAGCTCAATTTTAACAAGGGATGGCTCTTTTCGCTTAATTCGGGCGAAAAATCACAGGTTGACCTACCGCACGATTTTTCCATAATACAGAAAAGAAGCGCAACCTCAAGCGCCCGTTCCTCCGGCGGATATTTTCTTGACGGTTATGGCGAATACGAAAAGACCTTCAAGGCGAGAAAAAACAAAAAATACATTCTTATTTTTGACGGAGTGTTCGGAATTGCCGAGATATTCGTCAATGACCAAATTGCTTACACAAATAAGTACCCTTACAATAGCTTTTTCATAGACATCACCGAGTATTTAAGATATGACAGAGAAAACATCATTTCGGTAAGAGTAAACAATAAGGCACAGCCAAACGCAAGATGGTACACAGGCTCGGGACTTTACCGTGATGTGTATCTTTGCGAGTGCAGCAGCTCCTATATTCACCCGTACGGCGTGCATATCACAACAGATGAGTTGAACGAAAAAACGGCACATCTTACTGCCGAAATCCCATACGTGTCGGGCAAAAAGGCGCAGGGCGAGCTAACTCTCCAAATCTTTGAGGACGGAAAGCGAGCGCCCGTTTACACGGTGAAGAAATGCATCGTCGCAGACGAGGGAGAAAATAAATATACTCTTAAGCTTGCTATCAATTCCCCCAAGATTTGGGACGTAGATGCGCCGAATATGTATAGTGTTAGGACAACGCTTGAGCTTGACGGAGTGAAGGATACGGATGTCAGCGTATTCGGAATAAGAACGATACGCTTTGACACGGAAAACGGACTTCTTATAAACGGAAGGAGCGTTAAGCTTCGTGGCGGATGCGTCCACCATGACCACGGGCCAATCGGCGCTGCATCATACCCCGAGGCAGAATACCGCCGTATAGCAAGGCTTAAGGCGGCAGGCTTCAACTCAATACGTCTATCTCACAATCCTCAGTCCCCCCACCTCTATGATGCGTGCGACCGTCTTGGAATACTCGTTATCGACGAGCTGTTTGATTATTGGACACAGGGTAAGCAGACCGACGATTTTCACCCGTTCTTTGAGGGCAACTATAAAAAATGGGTTGACCTTATCGTTCGTCGCAACAGATGCCACCCGTCAATTATAATGTGGTCAACGGGTAACGAAATTCCACAAAAGACGGGCAGAGGAAACGGCTATTTTATCGCGCGAAATATCGCCGATGCAATTCGCTCGCTTGATACGTCACGCCCCTTGACTCATGCGCTTTGCAGCCTGTGGGACAATAGCGAGGAGTTTGCTCTCGAAAATGAAACGAAGCATCTTCCCGCTACCGAAATGGATTGCTTTGCCGCAAGAACGGCACCAACCGCCGATACGGTTGATATCGTCGGCTATAACTATCTCGAATACAGAATAGACAAGGACCTTATAAGATTTCCTCAAAGGCTTATTATAAATACCGAAACATTCCCAATCTGCGCCTATTCCACTATCAAGCAGCAGCTTGCCAACCCAAGAATTTTGGGCGACTACGTTTGGACTGCATGGGATTATTTCGGCGAAACAGGCATAGGACACGTTGATTATATGACACAGGGCGAGGGATTTAGACTTCTTGATTACCCTTATCATATCGCAAATTGCGGAGATATTGATATCTGCGGAGTCAGAAAGCCTCAATCCTATTACCGTGAAATTGCGTGGGAGCTTAGAGCCGAGCCGTATATTGCGCCTCGCCACCCCAAGAACACGGGAATACCGCATTTCCCAAGCGCCTGGGGCTTCTATGAATGTGAGCATAGCTGGTGCTATCCCGAATACGAGGGCAAGGACATTGAAATCTATGTCTTTGGCGAATGTGATAAAATGGAGCTTTGGATAAACGGTACGCTCATTGACACGCTTGACCGCACCGATAACGGAGTCTATCTGTTCAAAACGCAATATCACTCCGGTAAGGTCGTTGCAAGAGCAATCTTGGGGGATAAGATATATGAGTCTGCCCTTAAAACCGAGGGCGCACCGCAAAAAATTGCTTTGCTACCCGAAAAATCATACTTTACAAGGTCAACCAAGCGCCCCGATACTCAGATCATTTACGTTAATGTCGAAATTCAAGACGAAAACGGCGCACTCTGCACACAGCAAGCCCCCATTATCGCCTACGAGGCGCAGGGCGCAGATATAATCGGCGTTGCAAGCGGAGATCTAACAACCGAGGAGCTTTATACAGCACCGACACACACCGCATACAAGGGAAGAAGCGTCGTTGTTTTAAGACGCCACGGCAATCAAAAAATCACCCTCACCGCCACATCACGTGCGCTTGATAGCTCGAAAATCATAATTGATTAAGACGAAATCCAAAGGAGAGTATATGAAAAAAAGGAAGGATAGCTTTTTTGGCTTGCATTTTGATTATCACGCAAATCCGCAGGATGGATTTGTTCAGGGTGCAACCCTGTGCGAGAGCGATATTCGTGAAATATGTCGCACCTTAAAGCCCGATTTCATTCAAATCGACTGTAAGGGACATCGTGGATGGGTGTCTTATCCCACAAAAATCGGAAATGCAATGCCCGAGTTCGCTCTTGATACATTGGAGCTGTGGAGAAGAGTTACTCGTGAGGAGGACGTAGCGCTTTATATGCACTATTCGGGCGTATATGACATTAAATATTGCGCCGAAAATCCCGATCAAGCAGTTATGAATCCGGATGGAACCTTGACAGAGGGCACAACTCGTACGGACGGAAAATATGTTGATGAGCTGCTCATACCTCAAATGCTCGAGCTCGCAGGGGAATATAAGGCTAACGGTATTTGGATAGACGGAGATTGCTGGATGGCAACCCCCGATTTTCGCCCTGAATCACTTTCAAAATTTGAAGCGGAAACGGGAATTGACCTTTGCGGCAAGCTTCCCGCTACACCCGCCGATCCATACTATCACGAATATCGTGAATATCACAGAGAGCTTTTTCGTCGATACGTAAGGAGATATGTTGATATCGTTCACGAAAAATATCCCGACTTTGAGATTGCATCAAATTGGGCATTTAGCGATCATATGCCGGAAAGGGTTTGCGCCAATGTCGACTTTCTGTCCGGCGACCTCAACCCCTCAAACGGCTTTAATTCGGCAAGATACGCCGCGCGTGCGCTCGCTCAGCAGGGGCTTCCGTGGGATTTAATGTCGTGGAATTTCAGACACGCCTCGGGCGCAAAAAGAGCATATGCCGTCAAGCATCCAATACAAATAATGCAGGAGGCGGCGGCCGTAATTTCGCTTGGCGGAGCATTTCAAAATTATGTACCCCAGTTAAGAGACGGCTCACCCAATATGGCGGAGCTTAGAAATTTGCTTGACGTGTCCGAGTTTGTGCGCAAAAGAAAGCCGTATTGCTTCCGCGGAAGACCGATACATCAGGCGGCGCTTTTGCTATCAACCTATGACAGATATCGTGAGGCAAAAAATCTTTTCTCACGCACGGGCTTTGAAAGGACGATGGGAGCAACTGCGCTTCTGTGTGATATAGGACAATCCCTCGAAATAGTCTGCGAGCACACTCTTGAAAAATATGTAAGCGAGTATGAAATGATAGTCGTTCCCGAGCTTAGTCACGGACTTGCTCCCGAAACGTTAGAGCTGCTCTTGACTTACGCCAAAAACGGCGGAAATCTCGTGCTAATAGGCAAAAACACCTGCAAAATCTTTGCCGAATGTGGCGATTCACCCTTTACCGTAGAGGATTTGCCCGAGTGTGTAAATACCGAAATGCTGGAAACAGAGGACGGACACGAAAAAAACATCTCAAAAAACTATATACCATACCTTTTCACCCTTGATAAAAACGAGCTTGGTGTCGCATTCTCTCCTTGTGAGATAATAGCAAACGATGCGCAGTCTCTCGCATTTGTTTCCAATAAAAAGCACGGGCCATATGCCCCCATGTCCGCTATAATGAACTGTGGAAAGGGAAAAATTGTAGCAATCGGCTTCGATATTGGAGAGCAATATCTCAGCTCAACACAGTACCTGCAAAGACGCTTGATGAGGCAAATTTCCGATATGCTTTATTCTCCAATCGTAAGGGTTGAAAAAGCCTGCGGAGTGCTTGAGGTGGTAGCGCTTGATAAGGACGGTACACTTATGATACAGCTTGTCAATGCCTGCGGAACTCACGCAAACGCCGAGTGCGCAACCGATGATCACGTGCCACCCACACTTGATATCGAAATTTCAATTGCACTTTCCGAAGCGCCAAGCGCCCTCATTTTACAGCCTGAGGGTACCTCGCTCCCCATAGAATATAAAAACGGCAGAGCCTACACCAAAATTCCTCGAGTAGATATTCATAGCATAATCGAGGTGCAAAAATAAAACAAAGCCTTCTACGGCTACATACCGTAGGAGGCTTTAATTATGCGTTAGCTTAAAATTATCCGTGAGGGCGCACGCCATACGGTAATTTTCGACGAAAGAAATTCGCTCTTTGTAATGCCCTCGAGGTCGGATAGAGAGTTTATTTCCCTTTCGTCAATGGCAACAATTACATCACAGGGTAAAATACCCTTTGCCGAAGCGTCTGCGAATTGGTCAACATCGCAAACGAGAATTCCGTTATGGCCTGCCGTTGCAAATGCCGACATTTCACCGTCGGTTTCGATGTTTTTGATTTTCATATCAAATAGTGTAATAATATTGGACTTGCCCTTTTTTTGACTTTGATTGATTTTGGGCAAGACAGGAGTCCTTGCAATTCTTTTAAGCGGCTCATATCTTACACCAAACTCACGGGGGAAATTGTCAAAGCCACGTCCCTCAGGAAAAAGCAACGTGTAATCACCGTGTCTTGCATCTGCGAAGGCGCATTTCACCTTTATTGAGCCCTTGTCCATTCCTGTAATTTCTTCAAGCTCGGGTGCGCCCTTGATGCTCCTTGTGTTTTTTGAGTGTAAGATATTGAAATCAATTCTTTTTCCGAAATTATTGCCCATTAAAATCGGCTGATATTCTGTGAAAATAATGTTATTTTCAACCACATCTCCGCTGTTTTCATACCAAACGTGCATATGAATAGAGTTGTTCACCGTAATGTTATGATGAACATATCTGCCGAAGCCCTCTCGTAGCTTTATGCCGCCGTTTAAGCACAAATTATTGTAGATTTCGTAATTTGATGAGCCATCATCAAGGTCAATATCCCAGCCCCTGTCACAACGGAATCTGCTGTTTCTTATAACCGTTTTGCTAATACAGTCAAGATAGGCATACTTGTGAATTTCACTTTGCGCAAGGTCACTCAAATGCCAGAATCTGTCCCTGCCCCACGAGTTAAACCTGCCGTGGTCGCCCGTTTCCTTAACCGTGTCAAATACATCGCATCCGTCAATTATATGACCGCCAAATGTACCCTCAGAAATATTTATTCCCGCACGGGATGCATCGTAAATGCTTGTATTGATAACGTTAATGCCGTAAGACATTGAAATTTCAATGCCCGTTGCCTGCTTTTCGACTACGCCAACTCTTTCAATCAAG
>JAZTXV010000028.1:0-4066 GCA_045636605.1 Eubacteriales bacterium
CCCAAGAGGGCATATCGCAAGGCGTAGCCTTATATCGCTCCCGCAAGGGAATATCGCAAATCCCCGCAAGGGATTTATATCGCTGCGTGTTCTCCGTTAAGGATAACACGCTTATGTGGCTGTTTTTTGCTTATTTTGCTAAATTTATCACCGTCAAGCCCCTTTTGCGCGCCTTTTCTATCCAAGCGGAGCTATTTGAAGCGATATCGACTACATATGCGACGACAACTGCGGAGTTTTTAATGAGCCACTCGTTTCTTTTGGAAATGGCAAATCTCGGCATCGCTTGCTCCATTCCCTCGCAAAAAATCGTTTTGTCCTGCGCTCCGCTAAGAGCGCACTCGTCAATGCGGGAAAGAACAATACGGTATTTTATTTGATGCTCTAAGGAAAGCTCCGCCAGCGCCGTTTGCACCAAAAAATCAAATTTTCCGTTGTTTCCGACATAAAAGCACTCGACTCCATTTTCCAAAAGCGACAAAATTGTCCCCTTCAATTTTTCCTTAATCCTCTCGGGCGCATCACGGTGTCCGAAAAATGTACAGTTCATAAAAACACTCCTTTTCTGCATACTACTAAATATATTTTAGCATTCAAACGAGCAACTTGCAAGCATTCAAACGAATGAAAATGATAAAATTTAGAAAAGTTGAAGCAAAGGGGGTGGCGTAATGGGATATTTTTATCAAAGACTACGAGATTTACGTGAGGACAGCGATAAAAAGCAAGACGAGCTTGCTATGGTTTTAAAAATCACTCGTCAGCAATATCACCTTTACGAAAGTGGCAAAAGAGAAATGCCAATGCACCACTTTATCACTCTTGCAAAATTTTACAATGTTTCCCTTGACTATTTGGCAGGGCTTACAAATGTTCCAAAAAGGCTCAAATAATCGCACTTTATCAAAAAATACTTTCAGAGAGCAAATCGGCAAGCCGAAATGCTCTCTCTTTTTTGTTAGGCGATATATTCGCTGTGCGAATGCGATATACTCGCTTTGCTCGTGCGATATATTGTCGCTTCGCTCCAATGCGATATGATATAAATCCCCTCACGCCCAAGAGGGCATATCGCAAGGCGTAGCCTTATATCGCTCCCGCAAGGGAATATCGCAAATCCCCGCAAGGGATTTATATCGCTGCGTGTTCTCCGTTAAGGATAACACGCTTATGTGACTGTTTTTTTGTTTTTTATTGAATTTAACTCCAAAATATGCTACAATGAAATTACTACAAAAAAGGAGTACTACAATGAAATTTGAAATTAAAGGAAATCAGTTCGTTTTAGATGGCGAGCCGATAAAGATAATATCGGGTGCGGTGCACTATTTCAGGAACATGAAGGACACGTGGCGTGACATTTTCAAAAAAATGAAGGCTATGGGGCTTAACTGCGTAGAAACGTACTGTGCGTGGAATATGCACGAAAAGAAAATAGACGAGTTCGATTTTTCGGGCAATCTTGACATTTGCGAATTTATCAAAATCGCAAACGACGAGGGACTTTTGGCAATAGTGCGTCCCGGCCCGTACATTTGCGCCGAATGGGAATTCGGAGGCTTGCCGTGGTGGCTTCAGACGCTTGACAGTATGGAAATCCGTTGCCAAAACGCAACCTATATGGAGCGCTTTGAGAAATATCTTAGCGCCCTTTTCGACCAAATTCGCCCGCACCTGTGTACGAATGGCGGAAATATCATTATGCTTCAGTGCGAAAACGAATACGGCTATTACGGCGACGATAAGGAATACCTTAAGGCGCTCTACAAAATATATCGCTCGCACGGCATTGACGTGCCTCTGTTCACCTCTGACGGAACGGGCGAGGCTGATTTGCGTGACGGCACAATAGAGGGCTGTCTTTCAACGCTCAATTTCGGCTCTCGTGTTGAGGAAAACTTCCGCGCTCACGATATTTTATTCCCCGACTCCCCGAAGATGTGTATGGAGATGTGGAACGGCTGGTTTGATGCGTGGGGCGATAACCGTCACCACACAACGAGCGCCGAGGACTACGCCGGAGTGGTTGACGATATGCTAAAGCGTGGCTCGCTCAATATGTATATGCTAATTGGCGGTACAAACTTTGGATTTACAAGCGGCGCAAACCACTACGAAAAATTCGCCCCCGACGTAACGAGCTATGACTATGATGCGCCCCTTACCGAATGCGGAGATATTACTCCAAAATATATGGCGCTTCGTGAGGTAATTGCAAGACATACGGGCAAAACACCCCCACCTGTGCCTGAAAATCGCAAAAAAAGAGCATACGGCGTGGTCGAGCTGACAGAGCGCACAGCCCTTTTTGGCAACCTCAAAAATCTTAGCGAGGCGCAATTCTCCAACGTGCCGAAATGTATGGAATCGTACGGACAGGGCTACGGCTATATCGCATATACGAGCAGACTGAACCGTGATTATAACGATATCGACCTCGCTATTGATGGTCTTGGCGACAGAGCGCAAATCTACGTAAATTCGACACTCCAAGGCATCATTTACATAAATGACGAGCGTCAAAGTGTAAAAATCAACGCAAAATCGGGTGACACACTTACAATTTTGGTTGAGAATATGGGCAGAGCGAATTTCGGGCCTAAAATGATGCGTAAAAAGGGAATAGCGGGCAGACTTTTGCTCGGTGGCAGAGTTCATTTTAACTGGGACGTATATACGTTGCCGATGGACAACCTCGACGCTCTTGATTTTGACGTAGCGCCAACCGAGCCGACAAGCTTTTACAGAGGTAAATTCGTTGTCGATGCGCCCGAGGACACATTCCTATATCTCGATAATTTCACGAAGGGCTTCGTGACGATAAACGGCTTCAACCTCGGCAGATATTGGGAAATCGGGCCACAGGTCAGTCTGTACGTGCCGGCATCTGTGCTCAAGGCGGGCGAAAACGAGATTATCGTATTCGAGAGCGACGGCATAAAGGGTGAGCCGATAGTGGAATTTAAGGACTACCCAACCCTTCAAAAATAAAATCGCCGTATCGGCGCTAAAATCAAAAAAAGCAAGTGGTAACACTTGCTTTTTTGATTTCTTTTTTGCACCGGGCAGAGTCAGTCGAATTTAATATGCGGATTTCTTTTTGCGGGAGAACTCCATACAAGACCGTATTTGTTCCAAAGAAGGTAGCGCTTCAATCCCCAATACTGATGGCAGAAGCCTCGCCCCTTTGGCGTGTCCTTGAGCTCCTCGTCTAAAAGCGCCTCAAGCTCGTCCTTGATTTGAAGATATTTTTCGTAGTCCTCTCGGCACGAAAAGCCGTCAAATGCGTTTGGAAGCAAGCCGTTTTGCAGCTCGCTAAGACGCCAGCTCCACGAATACCAAAGCGAAACGGTATTATCGTCATTAAAGATTATCGGTAGCCAAACATACGAGCTTTTAAGGAAGTTTTCCGTGTTATGCCTTTCAAGCATCATAATGTGAGCATCTGTTCCCTCAACGCAAAAGATATTCGTGCCCTGTGCGTTAAAGGTGGTGTGTGTGTCGTCATTTACGCAGGGATCGCCTATGTCCTCCCACTCATCAAGCAGGCTTTTGGTGCGAAACGCCTTTGCTTGATTAGGCGACCAGCCCGAAAGCCCCGATGTGATAATATAGTAGTAGCCGTTTTTATAGGTAACGGCGGGTGCTTCACGCCAAGCGGCGCTTTCTATGCGGGAATATGTGTCGGTAAATGACAGATAATCGTCGCTCAATTTAACCACATATAAGCATCTGTCCGTGCTTGTACCGAGCTCTGAGCTTACGACAACGTGCTTGTCATAGATAAGATACGCATCGCCCGATATGTCCTTGTAAACGGTCATATCTCTTACTCTGCCGATTTGGTCAATGGGGGCGGAGTAGCCCTGCCACTGATATTTTCCGTTTACCTTGTCGCATACGGCAAGCCCCATATCGCCCTCGCCGTCGCCGTTTCCGTGGTCGCCGGGGTACTTTACATAGTGGCACCACAAAACGTATTGCTTTGTTTTTTCATTATATATGATTTTTGGGCGCTCGAAGCGCATAGGCGCAAAAAGCTCGCTTTCGGGGTTGTGGCTTACCT
>JAZTXV010000029.1:0-23328 GCA_045636605.1 Eubacteriales bacterium
ACCTTGAGCTTGTAATTTCACTCTACGCATATACAGATAGCGCAGATGTAGAGTTCATTCAAAGCGCAGACACAAACAGTGCTTGCTCAAAGGTAGAAAAGAATGATGCAACCCTCTACACCGTATCACTTAACAGTGTAAGCGCTAAAGCAGGCACAAGCCTCGATGCTCTCCCACCTTTTGGAAAAGAGAACGCATAACTAAACAAAAGCAAAAAGGAAGTGATTTTCACTTCCTTTTTTATTTCATTTAGTTATAAAAATTATTTTTTCACAACATCTGCAATTCTTATAATAGAGGTACTGAATATCATATCAACAATAATTTCAACTGTAAAGTTAATAAGCGCTCCCGCTACTATAAGCGGCAAAACATCAAAGAAGAAAATCAAGCCGCCAATAAAGAATATTCCCGTATTTACAATAGGGCAAACGGCCGCCGCTACAAAAACGGCAATATATTTGTTGAATTTATGAAGAAGCTTATAGGCAATTCCTGTGCAAAGGCCACTTGCGATTCCCTTTATCAAAACCGTTACGATAGTTCCAAACGGATTCAGTCCAAGGAAGAAGGTTGCGCCGTTAAAGAGCAAAATCACAATAGCCGAGGTGAAGCCGAGCCAACCGCCCGCCCAAGGACCGTACATGGTGGATGCAATTACAATCGGAATAAGCGAAAGAGAAATCGAAATAGATACAGCGCCAATGGGGACTGCAACGTAATTTCCAACAAGCTGTAGAACCACAACGATAGCAGTGAGAACGCCGAGCGTTGTGATTTTTCTTATATCAACGGATGTGCTTTTCATAAAAATCTCCTTAGACTCTATTATGCGACCATTTTATCACCAAATGCTAAAAAAGTCAATATTTTTGCCAAAAAAACTACATTATAAATTATATATTAAGCGAAAAACGGGTAAAAATACTAAATAAATATCGATTAGCACTAAAAAGCGTCGATTGCTAAAAAGGGCAAAAATTTCTTGAAAACCTATTGACAAAGAGGGCAAAGAGTGGTATATTATGTATAGAGATTAGCAATCGACACAAAAGAGTGCTAAAATCTGAAAAGGAGGTAAAAAGCGATATGGAACCTGATTACACAGAGCTTAGCGACCGAAAAAAGCTTATATTAAAGACAATCGTCGAGGCTCATATCAAAACAGGCGAGCCGGTTGGTTCAAGATATTTGACTCAAGAGGCGAAAATTCCATATTCATCTGCCACTATAAGAAACGAAATGGCAGAGCTTGAGGATCTTGGATATCTCGAACAGCCTCATACCTCGGCAGGTCGTGTCCCATCGGAGCTTGGATATCGCTTTTACGTTGATACCCTTGTTCGACAGTACGATATGACCACAAGAGAGGCAGATGAGCTTTCAGAGCTTCTGTCTGTCAAAATGTCGGAAATTGATAATATTCTCGAAAAGGCACGTAAGGCGGCATCCGCTATGACCAATTACACGGCCGTATCGCTTCGCCCACGTCCCACGAATATTACGATAAGACGATATGAAACGATGTATCTTGATCCGCATAGCTTTATATTGGTAATGGTTGCCTCGGGCAGTGACAACGTTAAAACAAAAAACATCAAGCCCACCTTCGAGGTAACACAGCAGCTTATAATAAAGCTTTCGCAAACGCTTAACAGTGTTTTGGCAGGCGTTTCAATCGAAAATATCAACATATCGCTCATTGTCAAAATGGAGGAGCTTATCCCCGAATGTCCGGCACTTGTCGGCTTGGTGGTAAAGAGCATCTATGAGGCTATGAACGAGCTTGGCGCAGAGGTTAGAGTAGAGGGACTTAACAGACTTCTTCAATATCCCGAATACAGTAATCTCGATAAGCTTCAGCAAATGATATTGGCAATTGAAAACAAGAGCGACATCATAAACGCCGTAAGCACAATAGATCAAAGCGACGACGAAACAAAAATATTCATCGGTAGCGAGAATTTGGTTAAGATTATGAATGATTCCACCATGATCTACAAAAACCTGAAGCTCGGCGGAAAAACGATAGGCGCAATAGCAATTATCGGGCCGTGCCGAATGGACTACTCCAAGGTGCTTGCAACAATAGATAAGCTCTCAGAGGAAATAAACAACCTCTCCGAGATAAATCTTTTGCCACCACCCGCAGATGTCCCCGATGACGAAAAGAGGTAAAAATGAACGAAAACGAAACCCCATCAGCAGAACAAACAGAGCCGAATGCAGAGCCTGCGCCCGAGGTAACCCCCGAAGCAACAGCCGAGCAGGAAGCGCCGACACCCACCGTTGAGGAGCAGCTAAGAGCGGAGCTCGCATACGAGAGGGCAAAGGTCGCAGAGCTAAACGACAAATATCTCAGAGCCTTAGCGGAGTATGAAAACTTCAGAAAGCGCTCCCAAAGAGAAAGAGAGGGCGTTTACTCGGACGCATACGTGTCGGCAATTATCAGTATTCTGCCGGTAATTGACAACATAGAGCGGATCACCGCATATGCCACCGACGAAAAAATGTCGCAGGGCATAAATCTCATCATAAGCTCAATGAAGGAAACGCTCGCCAAAATAGGCGTAACCGAAATTGAGGCAACAACCTTTGATCCTAATTACCACAACGCAGTTATGCATATAGACGATGAGTCACTCCCCGAGGGTGCCATAGTTGAGGTGTTCCAAAAGGGATACAAGTATAAGGACAAGGTAATCAGATATGCAATGGTAAAGGTTGCAAACTAATTAAGCAAGCAAAAATCTAAAATAAACACTAACCTAATATATGGAGGAAAAGAACAATGGCAAAAATTATTGGAATTGACTTGGGTACAACAAACTCATGCGTATCAGTTTACGAGGGCGGAGAGCCTATCGTAATTCCTAATCCCGAGGGAGCAAGAACAACTCCTTCAGTTGTTGCATTCTCAAAGACAGGCGAGAGAATGGTAGGACAGGTTGCAAAGCGTCAAGCTATTACAAACCCCGACAGAACAATAGCGAGCATTAAAAGACATATGGGCTCAGATTACAGTGTGACAATCGACGGTCACAGCTACACCCCGCAAGAAATCTCCGCTATGATTCTTCAAAAGCTTAAGGCAGACGCAGAGGCATACCTCGGAGAAACCGTAACAGAGGCAGTTATCACTGTTCCCGCATACTTTAGCGATGCTCAAAGACAGGCAACCAAGGACGCAGGAAAGATTGCGGGCCTTGAGGTAAAGAGAATTATAAACGAGCCAACCGCCGCAGCTCTTGCATTCGGTATGGATAAGGAAGAAAACCAAAGAATTATGGTATTCGACCTTGGCGGAGGTACATTCGTCGTATCAATCCTTGAAATCTCCGACGGAGTATTTGAGGTTCTTGCAACCGCAGGTAACAACAAGCTCGGCGGCGACGATTTCGATAACAAGATTATCAACTGGATTGCAGAGCAATTCAAGGCAGAGCACGGCATCGACCTTCGTGATGACAAAATGGCTCTCCAAAGACTTAAGGAAGCGGCAGAAAAGGCAAAGATTGAGCTCTCCGGCGTTCCAAGCACAAGCATCAACCTTCCGTTTATCACTGCTGATGCAACAGGTCCTAAGCACTTTGATGCAACTCTTACAAGAGCAAAGTTTGACGAGCTTACAGCAGACCTCGTAGAAGCAACAATGAAGCCCACAAAGCAGGCATTGTCTGATGCAGGACTTTCACCGTCTGATATTGACAAGGTTCTTCTTGTTGGCGGATCATCAAGAATTCCCGCAGTTCAAGAGGCGCTTAAGGCATTTATCGGCAAGGAGCCCTTCAAGGGCATCAACCCCGACGAGTGCGTAGCAATCGGTGCGGCAATCCAGGGAGGAGTTCTCGGTGGCGACGTAAAGGACGTTCTGTTGCTTGACGTAACACCGCTTTCACTCGGAATTGAAACACTCGGTGGTGTTTGCACAAAGATTATTGAAAGAAATACAACCATTCCCCTAAGAAGAAGCCAGGTATTCTCAACTGCGGCTGATAGCCAGACAGCAGTTACAATTCACGTTCTTCAGGGCGAAAGAGAAATGGCATCGGGCAATACAACACTCGGTATGTTCACTCTTGATGGCATCGCACCCGCTCCACGTGGCGTTCCTCAAATCGAGGTTACCTTCGATATCGACGCAAACGGTATTGTAAACGTATCTGCAACAGATAAGGGCACAGGTAAGGAGCAGCACATCACAATCACATCCTCAACAAATATGAGTCAAGAGGATATTGATAAGGCTATCAAGGAGGCGGAGAGATTTGCCGAGGAGGACAGAAAGGCTAAGGAGCTTGTTGAAACAAGAAACCACGCAGAAAGCCTTATCTTCCAATGCGAAAAGACCTTGAACGAAATCGGCGACAAGGTGACCGAAGAGGAAAAGCAACCCGTAAGAGATGCTATTGAAAAGCTCAAGGAAACCGCTAAGGGCGAGGACATAGAGGCAATTAAGGCTGATATGGAGGCTCTTGAAAAGGCATTCTACCCAATCGCAGAAAAGCTTTATGCGCAATCCGCACCGACAGATGCTCCCGACGGAGCTGCTGAGGACGGCGCAGGCGCAGGCGACTTCGAGGACAGAGCAGATAACTAATCGCAATACAACCAATAAGAATTCGCTTGTGCGAATTCTTATTGTGCGTTTATTCAATTTAATTTTTAACATAAAAAATGCAAAAAACAGCCACATCAGGCATCATTTTGCAAAAAAGGTATAAAAATGTCAGAAAAAAGAGATTATTATGAGGTCTTGGGCATAAGCCGCAATGCAACCCCCGACGAAGTAAAAAAGGCGTACAGAGCGTTAGCGAAGAAGTACCACCCCGACGTAAATCCGGGTAACGCAGAGGCGGAGCAAAAGTTCAAGGAAATAAACGAAGCGTACGGAATTCTGTCTGATCCCGAGAAAAGATCGCAGTATGACGCATACGGTCACGCCGCATTTGAGGCGGGTGGTGGCGGAGGCGGATACAGCCACGGTGGCGGCTTCGATTTCGGCGACATATTCAGCGATATTTTTGGCGGCGCATTCGGTGGTGGCTTTGGCGGCGGCTCACGCAGGTCAAGCGCCTCAAACGGCCCCGTTTCGGGTAGCGACATAAGCTCGCATTTGTTCATTACCTTCGAGGAAGCCGCATTCGGATGCAAAAAGGAGATATCCTTCAGCAGAATAGAGAACTGCTCGCACTGTCATGGCACAGGCGCAGACGGTGGCTCCGGCGTTGAGAGCTGTCCTACCTGCCGAGGCAGAGGCAGAGTTGTAACTCAACAGCGCACAGTATTTGGAATTATGCAAACTGAGAGCGAATGTCCCACCTGTCACGGCAGAGGTAAGATTATCAAAAATCCTTGCAAGAATTGTAGTGGCAAGGGCATGGTAAGAGTCAAGAGAACGGAAACGGTAGAGGTTCCCGCAGGAATTGACGAGGGACAAAGCTTTGCTGTTAGAGGAAAGGGAAATCAAGGCAGAAACGGCGGGCCTGCGGGCGATTTGGTAATCGACGTGTCCGTTCGTCCGCACGCAATCTTTGAACGTGAGGGCAAGGATTTGTACTGCGATGTTGCGCTTTCCTTTGTTGACGTTGCACTCGGTGCGGAGATTAAAATTCCAACCCTTGAGGGAGAGGTTGATTTCACAATTCCCGAGGGTACGCAAACCGGAACCATATTCACCCTTAAGCAACGAGGAATTGCCGACGTGTATCGCAGAGGTCCTCGTGGCAACCTATACGTAAAGGTCAACGTGGAAACTCCCAAAAATCTAACCAAGGAGCAAAAGGAAATTCTCCAAAGCTTTGCAAAAACCTTCGGCACAGACGGCGCAACAGGTGCAGACGGTACGGACGGCTCTGACGGAGCATCTAAATGGAGATCCTTCTTTAAACGTAAAAAATAATGGAAAGCAACCAATGGATACAAATAAAGGTCACCGTCAAGGTTGAGCAGCTCGACGATTTGTGCGCAGTTATGAGTATGCTCTCAAACGGCTTGCAAATAGAGGACTATTCCGATATCGAGGACAGAATTCTTGACGGCGTATATGGCGACCTTATCGACGAAAGCGTCTTGAACGCCGACAGAACGGTGGCAGCTGTATCAATATACGTCACCGCCGATAAGCCGACGGAATACTACACAATGTACTTAAAGGAGCGTCTTGATGCCCTCAAAATCGAACACACAATCGAGCTTATTTCTCTTTGCGAGGACGATTGGGCAAACTCCTGGAAGCAGTATTATAAGCCAATCGAGATAGGCGAGCGTCTTGTTGTCGTTCCGATGTGGGAAAAATACGAGGGAGCAAGCGATAAGGTAATCGTGAAAATGGATCCCGGTATGGCATTCGGCACAGGTACACACGAAACAACACGTCTGTGCGCTACGCTTCTTGAAAAATACGTTACCGCCGACACAAAAATGCTTGATGTTGGATGCGGAAGCGGAATTTTGGCAATATGCGCCTCGAAGCTCGGCGCAAAGGAATGCTATGCCTATGATATAGATCCCGTTGCCGTTAAGGTGGCAAGAGAAAATGTCAAGGATAATGATGTGGTCAACATTGAATGTGGCGTTTCTGATCTTTTGAAGGGCGTTAAGAGTGGAAAATATGACGTGATAACAGCCAACATAGTGGCAGATATCATAATTCGTCTGCTCCCCGACATATCGGAGTATATGCACGACACAACAAGACTTGTTCTTTCGGGGATAATCGACGAAAGATGCGACGACGTGTATGAGTCTATCGAAGAAAACGGCTTCAAAATCGTTGAGGAAATTCACGAAAACGGCTGGTGCGCCATTTGCGTAATCAAGAAATAAAGGCTCTGTCACAATACACTGGTGAACAGCTAAAAAGAAAACAAAATCGCCGACACAGGTCGGCGATTTTTATTTTGCATATCATTTTTATGTGCTTTTGCAAATTATTTTGTGAAAAGCTCAGCAATTTGAACTGCGTTTGTAGCAGCTCCCTTTCTTACCTGGTCACCACAACACCAAAGAGTGATTGCGTTGTCGAAAACGAGATCCTCTCTGATTCTTCCAACATAAACGAGGTCTTGGTCGGAGGTAACGATAGGCATAGGATATACCTTGCTTGCGCCGTCGTCAAAGAGCTTACAGCCGTTTTCTGTCGCAACTGCCTCTCTTACCTGCTCAACGGTGAGCTTATCCTCGGTAAGAACAGTTACGGAAATGGAGTGGGAGCGAACAACGGGAACACGAACGCATGTGCATGTAACCTTAAGCTCGGGTAGGTGAAGGATTTTTCTTCCCTCGTTTTGCATCTTCATTTCCTCTGCAGTGTAGCCACTATCAAGGAATGAGCCGATATGAGGAATTACATTAGCGACGATTTGATGCTGGAATACATCGGCAACAATTTCACCACCCTCAAGGAGCGCTCTCATCTGTGTCTCAAGCTCAACAGGGCCTGCCGCACCTGCTCCGCTTGTAGCCTGATATGTCGATGCAACCATACCCTTGATTTTTGAAAGCTTGTTGATTGCGTTTACGGCAACAAGAGTGATAATAGTAGAGCAGTTGGGGTTGGAGATAACTCCGTTGTGCTTAAATGCATCCTCAGGATTGATTTCGGGAATTACAAGCGGAGTGGAGTCGTCCATACGGAATGCGCTGGAGTTGTCAATGAAAACAGCTCCCGCCTTTACGATATCGTCCTTGAACTGCTTTGCAACTGCGTTTGATGCGGCGCCGAGAACAATGTCAAGTCCCTCAAATGCGCCGAAATCTGCGAGCTTAATTTCAAGCTCCTGTCCCATAAATGGGATTTTCTTACCAACGCTTCTTGCACTTGCAAGGAGTCTAACCTCGCCAACAGGAAAATTTCTTTCCTCAAGGATTTTCAACATTTCACGGCCAACAGCGCCTGTTGCGCCGAGAATACCAATATTAACCTTTTTCATTATTCATCAACCTCACTTAAATTATAAAGAACTCTGATTGCGTTTTTGAAATCCTTATCGTCAACTCCGATAATGATATTTATTTCGTCAGCACCCTGCTCAATCATACGGATGTTGATATTGTTTTCACCAAGAGAGGTGAAGATTTTGCCTGCTATACCGATATTAGCCGCAAGCTTTCTTCCAACGATAGCGATAAGGCTTACATCGTTTGCAATTTTAATCGTATCCGGGGTGATAGCCTCGTTAAGTGCGCTGATAAGCTCGTGAAGATTGCCCTCAACAGCGCTTGATGCCACAACGACAGAGAAGGAGTCAATGGAGCTTGGAATGTGCTCAATCGAAATTCCAAAGCGTTCAAATACCTCAAGAGCACGTCTGATGTATCCGATTTCGTCATTCATTCTGTTCTTTGCAATGGTAATAATCGAGTAGTGCTTTTTACCGGAGATACCTGTAATAAAATGCACATTCTTATCTTCCTCATCCTCATCGAAGCTCTCCATAATAAGAGTTCCGCGTGCGTTCATATCGTTTGTGTTTTTGATATAAAGAGGAATGGATTTTTGTCTTACGGGGAATACCGTTTCCTCGTGAAGAACCTCAGCTCCCATATAAGAAAGCTCACGAAGCTCTGCAAAGGTAACGTTCTCAATAGGTCTTGGATTGTCAACAATTCTTGGGTCTGCAGTCATAATACCGCTTACGTCTGTCCAGTTTTCATACATATCTGCATTGATAGCCGCTGCAGCGATAGCACCCGTGATGTCAGAGCCGCCACGTGAGAAGGTCTTAATGCTTCCGTCAGGCATAGCTCCGTAGAAGCCGGGGATTACAATATGAGATGAGCTCTCAACGATTTGTGCAAGATTTTCGTATGATTTCTCAAAGTTTACCTTTCCGTTATAGTTGAACACAAGCCAATCTGCGCTGTCAACGAATTTGTAGCCGAGATACTCAGCCATAAGGATTGCGTTAAGATACTCGCCTCGGGAAACAATATAGTCAACGCTCGTCTTTTTGTTGAGCTTGGCGCTTATTTTCTCGAACTCGCTCTCAAGGTCAACGCTAAGAGAGCAGGATGCCTTGATTTCGTTGTATCTTTCCTTGATCTTTGTGAAAATATCATCAAAGGACGCATTGTATTTGATGTGTGCTTGAAGCAAATACAAAAGGTCGGTTACCTTTGTGTCACCGCTAAAGCGCTTTCCGGGCGCAGAAACGACAACGATTGCTCTGGAGCTGTCGGCATCAATGATTTTTTTTACCTTGGCAAATGACTCTCCCGATGCAAGAGAAGATCCGCCAAACTTTACTACCTTTATCATGTTATATTACTCCTCAATACCGGCAAAGAATGCGTTTTCGTCAATAGCACGGATTTTCTTCGCTATCTTGTGCATTCTTGACACGGTGATTTCATTGGTTATTATATACTTATTGCCGTCTGTGATTTCAACGGTGCTCGCAAAATCAAAATCAAAATCAGCGATTGTTCTGATATAGTATTTCCTTTTGCACACTCCGTTATCGATTTTTACGGAAGCGGGAGCGTATTCAAGCTCTCCTATGCCCTTAACTGCGTCGATTACGTCCTGAGCAAGCGCATTTCCCGTAGGATATTTTCCTGCTCCCTGACCGAAGAAGGAAAGTCGACCAACGTCACGTCCAAAAAGAGAAATCATATTGTTATTTTTTGTTACGTTGCTTTCAAGAGCACTTGCCGGAAGACAAGCAGGCTCAACAAATACGGAAACGCCACTCTCGCTCTTAACGCCAAAGCCGAGATAACGAACAGTCATTCCGAGCTTACCCGTGATATAGTCGATATCGCATTTTTTGATGTATCTGAGAGAGAAAATATCAACGTTTTCTTCCTTTATAATAGTATTAAATGCAATAGACGAGGAAATGGCAGTTTTTCTTGCCGTGTCAAGACCGTCAATGTCGGCGCTCGGATTTGCCTCTGCATAGCCAAGCCTTTGCGCTTCCTTCAAAATCTCGTCGAAGTCACATCCGTTGCTTATCATTGCGTCGAGAATGAAGTTTGTTGTTCCGTTCATAATACCCATAACCTTGTAGATATCGTCACAGCGAACGCTTCTTTTGAGATTGTAAAGCCACGGAATACCGCCTCCTGCGCTTGATGTGAAGCGAAGGGTAACTCCGTTTTCCTTTGCTAAGGTGTGAAGCTCGTCATAGTATTCGCAGATAAGATGCTTGTTGGAGCTTATAACGTGCTTGCCCGCCTTGAGAGCCTTAACAACAAAGGTGTGCGCAGGCTCAAGACCGCCGATTGCCTCTGCAACAACTCCGATTTCACCGTCATTTAAAATGTCGTCGTAATTTGAGGTGAGCTTGTCCCCAAGCTCGCTGTGAGGACGGATATCAAGAACACGCTTGACCTCGTAGCCTGCATTTTCGAGCACTTCAAATGCGCCCGAGCCTACTACACCAAAGCCTAAAATTGCAATTTTCATAAAAAAATTACCTTTCTTTGAGTCTTTATTTCAAAAACACTTGTATTTCGTTTGGAAATAGTGTATCATATAGAAAAGAAAAAATCAAGAGGTATTTTAAAAAATGTTTTATTTAAGCACAAGAAATGAAAAAACAAGAAAAACGTCGGCTCAGGCAATCCTTGAGGGACTTGCCAAGGACGGCGGACTTTATATGCCCGAGAGCTTTGATGCGCTCAAATTCCCGATGGATTCCCTTACCAAAATGAGTCCTAAGGAAATCAGCGCAAAGGTTCTTGAGCTTTTCTTTGGAGACGATTCTATGTTTGAGGGCGAGGACAAGACCGATGCGTTCAAGGCGCTCCTTGACAGAGCCTACGGCGGAAAATTCGCCGAGGGTGACGATTATGCTCCACTAAGCCTCGTTGACGGTGCGTACGTTATGGAGCTTTACCACGGACCGACCTGCGCATTCAAGGATGTTGCACTTCAAATTCTTCCTCACCTTATCGTTGAGGCAAAGAAATCGACGGGTATGACCGACGATATAGTAATCCTCACCGCAACAAGCGGAGATACGGGAGGCGCCGCGCTTTCGGGCTTCTCGGATATTGATGGAATAAAAATAATCGTATTCTATCCCAAAAACGGAACAAGCACAGTTCAGGAAAGACAAATGGTTTCCTGCGAGGGTAAAAACACCTGCGTTTGCGCCGTTGTGGGCAACTTTGACGATGCTCAAAGCGGAGTTAAGAAAATCTTCTCCGAGCTCGCTTTGCCGGAGGGTGTTCAGCTTTCAAGCGCGAACTCTATAAACATAGGAAGACTTGCGCCACAGGTTGCGTACTATTTCAAATCCTATGCCGAGCTTGTCAACGCAGGCAAAATTAAAATGGGCGATAAGGTAAATTATATCGTTCCCACAGGAAACTTCGGAGATATTCTTGCAGGACTTTTTGCAAAGAAAATGGGACTCCCCGTCGGAAAGCTTGTTTGCGCATCTAACGAGAACAAGGTTTTGACTGAGTTCTTTGAGAGCGGAACGTATAACAAAAAGAGAGCCTTCCATGTAACAAAATCTCCGTCTATGGACATTCTTATCTCCTCAAATCTCGAAAGACTCCTCTATATCGTATGCGGCGCAGAAAAATGCGCTAAATATATGAGAGATCTTGCAGAAAAGGGAGAATACACGGTAACACCTGAGGAGCTATCTCAAATAAGAGAGCTTATTGACGCAGGCTATGCGGACGATGAGGCATCCTATGAGGCAATCAAGAACGTGTACGAGCAGAAGGGCTACCTTATGGACACCCATACCGCAGTTGCGTGGAGTGTATACGAAAAATGGGCTCAGGACTCTCAAAATACAGACACGTGCGTCATTCTTTCCACTGCATCCGCATATAAGTTCGCATCAAGCGTTATGACGGCGCTCGGACAGAGCTTTGACGGAGAATTTGACGCTGTTACAAGACTTAATGCTTACACGGGAGTTAAAGCGCCGTACGGTCTTGACGGAATTGAGAGCCGCAGGGTAATCCATAAAAATGTGCTCGAAAAGGACGAAATGCTCAGCTTTGTGTCCGATATGATACGCAAAAAGATTTGGTAATTACGCTTTATAACTTAAGGAGAGAAAAATGGGAAAATATTTGTTGGTTGACAAGGCGATTCTCCCAAGCTGCTATGAAAAGGTAATAGAGGCAAGGGCAATCCTTGCAAGCGGAAGAATGACTGACGTAAGCGAGGCTGTTCGTGCAGTCGGCATTTCAAGAAGCACGTATTATAAGTACAGGGACTACGTATTTGCGCCAAACGACGATATGGAATGTCATAAGGCGATAATATCATTTACTCTCTCGCACAAGGCGGGAATACTCGGCGAGGCGCTGAACGTAATAGCCGAAAACGGAGCGAGCGTTTTGACAATTTCGCAAAACCTGCCCATAAACTCGAGGGCGCACGTTGTTGTTACACTCGATATCTCGCATCTCAGCGTGGATATTGACAATCTTGTGAAAAGCATAAATGCGCTTGACGGGGCTACGGGAACAAAGCTTATCTCTGTCGAATAAAGAGAATACACAAAAAATATTTGAAAACGGAAAAATTTTCAAAAAGGTATTGACAAACACATATAAGTGTGATACAATGACAGTGTATTAAAGTACTTTAATTCTAAAAAAAGGAGAGCAAACTATGAAGTATACTACACCTACTTATGAAGTAGAAGCAGTTGAAACAGTCGACGTAATCACCGCTTCCGTAGAGTTGGTTCCTGGTAAGGCATCTATCGTAGATGTATATGGTACAGACCCTGAAACCGGCGAGACAAAGGTAGTTGGTAAGGAAGTAGCTATATACGACGTTGGCATCTTGCTTTAATTTCAAAAACTTTTAGTACACGAAAAATCCCGCTTTTAGCGGGATTTTTTGTTTTCTCTCACTTCCGTAAAAATCAATGCGCACCTGCCTTATGGTAGGTGCGCATTTTATATTATTTACTCAGTTCTAAGAGCTATAACAGGATCCTTCTTAGCTGCAATTCTTGACGGAACCAATCCCGCAATGAGTGTAAGCGACATACTGATAAGAATCAATGCAATTGCACCGCCGACAGGGAGAATAGCCGAAAGCTCTGCAATTCCCGTCAATGCGTGAAGAATGACGTTGATTATCACGATAAAGATAAGAGAAACCAGAATTCCTATAACACCTGCGCCAAATCCAACAATAAGTGTCTCGGCGTTAAATACTCTCGATACATCCTTTTTCGATGCTCCGATCGCACGTAGAATACCAATCTCCTTCGTTCTTTCAAGAACGGAGATATATGTGATAATTCCAATCATAATCGACGAAACGACGAGTGAAATCGCCACAAACGCAATCAAAACGTATGAGATTGCATTGACAATTGTCGTTACCGAGCTCATAAGAGTTCCAACAAGGTCGGTGTGCGAAATTTTGTCCTCCTCGGGCTTGGAATCGTTATATGCCTTAATTTGCTCGTTTATGATGTCCTTAGCTTCAAAATCACGAGGATAAATCAAAATTGTTGACGGATTGCTCTTGTCAACATATCCGAGCATAGAAAGAACATCGTTGTAATCCTTTGTCTCAATCATAGAGTTGATAATATTGACAAGATTTGTAATAGCTGCAATATTTGTCGGATCCTTTGACAAATCCATCATCAAAAATCCTGCCAATGCCTTTGGCATAACACCGTCAACCGATGAAAGCGCAGAAATGATGCTTGGCGCATCTGCTAACGTGTAGCCACCGTAAGGAACAGTGCTTCCGGGCGTGCCGTAGGGAATAAGAAGCGACTCAATTTCGGGGGCTAAATAACTGTTCAAGGCATCAATGAGCTTTTCATTTGTAGAAATATACGGTGCAAATGCGGCATATTTCGGATCGCTTGCAATGAATGCCTGAAGGGATGAAATGTCAAAATCAAAGCCTGCAAACGGAAATCCGTCATAAAGGTTGGTCACCGTGTTCTGTGTTTGAGTAACTATCACATCGGAATCGGCAGACGCAGCGATCACCTTATCCATAAGCCCCTCAAGGTAGCCAATAGAGCCGATAGATGCCATTGCGTTATCGTCAACGGGAGTTACAATTCCAACAACCTTAAGGGTAATAGAATCATCCTTTGCCAACAGAGAATCAATCTCACCGGCAGACAGCTCAACAATTTTTCCGCCAACAACCTTAAATCTGTTAGAGTCAGGCAACGCCTTGAACTCATAATTCAAAATTTCCTCGAATGAGTAGCTTGTAGAGTTAATAACCTTATCATTTTCGGGATCGTCATCTGATATTGAAATGATATAATCCCTTAACTCCTGCGAATCTCTTATGCCGAGCATATAAAGAACAAAATCGGAAATCAGCAAATCCTTGCCAACAACAAGCACAACCTCGTTTTCGTTTTCGGGGAAGCGTCCGCCACCCTCAACAACCTCGTACTGTGTCTTGATATAGTCAATATCTCCGACAAACTCCTTCCAAATCTCGGAGCTCTTAACAGACGCATTTGCATTAAGATTTCCTGACATAATAACTGACATAAGGTCGTTCATATCACCGAGATTTCTGCGATACGTATAGGTGGTTTTGCCATCTCCGTCAGTTATTGAAACCTTAGTATATGTGTTAAGCCCCGCCTTGTAGCGATATTTGATGTCGGTGGCATTATCCGTGATTTTCTCGTTAATTTCAAGATGAGCCTTGAAGGCAGTGAGGTTGTTTTTGGTTACACCCGTCGCAAAGGCCTTCATAACCTTTATCATAACGTCATTTGAATAAATCGTGTTGGGCTTTTGATTTTCAATCGTCGTGCTCTCGAGCAATGGCCCAAGCATGGATGTTGTGTCCATCGTGCTCTCGTGAATTTCAATCGGGTACGAGGACATTGTGCTTTCCTCGACCGTCTTTATATAGTTGTTGACACCCGTTGATACTGCCAAAATCAGCGCAATTCCGATAATACCTATCGAGCCGGCAAAGGCAGTTAAGAAGGTGCGTCCTTTCTTTGTCATAAGGTTGTTAAGCGACAAAAACAGAGCAGTGATAAAGGACATGGACCTTTTCTTTTTCTGGTCAGCCTTGATTGTGACCGCCTCGTCAATGTAAGGATTTGTATCCCCCTCGATTTGACCGTCCTTAAGGCGAATAATTCTGTTAGCATATGTGTCGGCAAGCTCGGGGTTGTGAGTTACCATAATAATGAGCTTATCCTTGGAAATTTCCTTCAAAATCTCCATAATCTGCACACTTGTTTCGGAGTCAAGCGCACCTGTCGGCTCGTCGGCCAAAAGAATATCGGGATCGTTTACAAGCGCACGGGCAATGGCAACTCTTTGCATCTGACCGCCGGACATCTGATTTGGCTTTTTGTGAAGCTGATCTCCAAGCCCAACTCTTTCGAGTGCCTCAATGGCTCTTTTCCTGCGCTCATCCTTTGATACGCCCGAGAGCGTAAGGGCAAGCTCAACGTTCGAAAGCACCGTCTGATGCGGAATAAGATTGTAGCTTTGAAAAACAAAGCCAATGGAATGATTTCTGTACGTGTCCCAATCGCTATCGTTAAAATCCCTTGTCGATTTTCCGTTTATGATAAGGTCACCGCTTGTGTACTTGTCAAGACCGCCGATTATATTAAGCAGAGTGGTCTTGCCGCAGCCCGAAGGACCGAGAACGGCAACAAATTCGCTTTTGCGGAATTGAAGATTGACGCCTCTCAACGCATTGACGACCGTGTCGCCCGTCGGGTAGCACTTGGTTATATCGGTTAGCTTAAGCATTTTTATCTCCTCTTGATTGTTTTACTTGGTTAAAAATTATAATAATTAAAATATAGGACTATTTTAGCACTGTTTTTCCAAATAGTCAATAAAACTCATAAAAAATATACAATAAATGGAAAAAATTCAGTTTTTGTTCACATATGCAAAAATCGACACCTGAAAAGGACAAGCATCAACTAAAAAACCTAAAAGAAGCGAAAAAACAAAAATGATGTACCCATTAAGAAAGCTCCTTTGATAAAATAACAAGAAAAACGATATTATACAACGCTAAAAAAGCGATAATAAAATCCGCAATTTGCCACATAAGCGAGCTTGAAATTACACAGGAAATAACGCAAACGATAAGGAAAACGGACAAAAATGCTCGCTTTGCACCTTCATGGCGACTTAAAAATTCAACGGACGATACCCCGTAAAAATATTGACAGCTGACCGTGGCAAGCGCAAAAAGCACACACGCCACTGAGATAAATGCCTCTCCGAAAACACCTGTAAACCTGCCGTACGAGCGAATTGCAAGCAAAATCGGAGATGGCTCGCTTATGTCGGCGAGTAAAATTACAACGGCAGTAAGAGTGCATAAAACGACCGTGTCCCAAAAAACCTCAAAAATGCCAAGACACCCCTGGGAGTGTGCGTCAAGCGAGGATGTTGCGTGTGCCGTGGGGGCAGTACCGCACCCCGCCTCGTTTGATAAAAGACCTCTCGAAACGCCATATCTGATAGCACTTGATATTCCAAATCCGCAAGCCCCGGATAAGACCTCTCTTATACCGAGCGCATCTCTTAAAATTCTCGAAAAAACGACACATACCCCGCCCAAATTGGTAAAAATGATGTAAAGTGATATCAAAATGTACCCTGCGCTAAGCAAGGGTATGATAACAGAGCTTGTAGCTTCAATTCTATTCTTGCCACCCTTTATTATCAAAAATACAACAAAAGCAATTAAAATTCCAAAAAGTAGCCTTCCCTTTGAAAAAAATCCGCTGATTGAGTTGAGCTGCACAAGACACCCCGTGCTGAGCGAATTTGCCACACATCCCACGGCGAATATCGCTCCGAGCCTCCACCCTCGCCCCCCTGAGCGGGAGTCGGATATGTAATAAGGCGCTCCGCCGTAGTAATCACCCTTACATCCACGCCTGTGGGAAATGCTCAGATATGCCTCGGCATATTTTATTCCCATTGCTAAAAATGCGCTTGCAATAAGCCAAAAAACCGCCCCCGCACCACCCATAATGATAGCGGATGCAACCCCGACAATGTTGCCAACGCCGAGAGTGCCCGCAAGCGCCACGCAAAGAGAACGAAAGCCACCCGAGGAGCGCAAAACCGTACGAAGCGTGGAAACGGGGTGCAAAATATAGAACCCCCGAATCTTAAAAATAAAAAATGTCCCCGCCAAGCAAAGTGTAAGCGGCAGAGCAACCTCTCCAAGCACCGAATTTATCAAATTCATAATTTCAAGCATAAAATCACCACCTGTCAAAATATATTCTAAGTGTGGAAGCATTATGCTTGCTCATAATCCGATCGGCTCCCCGACGTACACGCCCTAACGAATCCAAACAACACCCCCCGATTCCCCCAACCAATGCTTTCCAACTTAACCACTTATCAAATATGAATAATATGTGAATAAAATTAAATATATTTGTGAATAATACCGAATAACACTTGATTTTCTTATCTTATAGATATAGAATATATTTTGTAAATTGGCACTCAAACTCTAAGAGTGCTAAAACGGAGGTGAAACAAATGGCAATAAAGCCTTTATCAAACAGAGTAGTTCTCAAAAATCTTGAGGCGCAAGAAACCACAAAGGGCGGAATTATCTTGACGGGAAGCGCCAAGGAGAAGCCCCAAACCGCAGAGGTAATTGCAGTAGGAGATGGCATCGTGGTTGACGGTAAGCGTGTGCCTATGACCGTTAAGGTTGGCGATAAGGTTATCATAGGAAAATATTCGGGCACAGAGGTCAAGCTTGACGGCGAGGAATTCATCATCGTCAAGGAGGACGACATTCTTGCAATCGTAGAATAGGAGATAGAATATGGCAAAGGAAATACTTTACGGAATTGACGCAAGAAACGCAATGCTCAGAGGCGTTGATAAGCTTGCAAACACAGTAAAAATCACACTCGGCCCAAAGGGCAGAAACGTAGTGCTTGACCGTCGCTACGGCTCACCGCTCATTACAAATGACGGCGTTACCATCGCAAGAGAAATTGAGCTTGAGGATCCCTGCGAGAATATGGGCGCACAGCTCGTTCGTGAGGTCGCATCAAGAACAAACGATGCCGCAGGTGACGGAACAACAACGGCAACCCTTCTTACCCAAGCATTCATTCGTGAGGGAATGAAGAACGTTACAGCAGGAGCAAACCCAATCGTGCTCCGTAAGGGAATTGCAAAGGCAGTTGATGCCGCAGTTGCCGCTCTTATCGCACACTCCAAGAAGGTAAACGGCAAGGAGGATATCACAAGAGTAGGAACCGTGTCTGCGGGCGATGCCGTAATCGGTCAGCTTATTGCAGATGCAATGGAAAAGGTAACAACCGACGGCGTAATCACCGTTGAGGAGTCAAAGACAACGGAAACCTATTGTGAGGTTGTTGAGGGAATGCAGTTCGACAGAGGCTACCTCAGCGCATACATGGCAACCGATATGGACAAAATGGAGGCAGTTCTCGACGATGCCTTGATTTTGGTAACAGATAAGAAAATCAGCAACATTCAAGAGATTTTGCCACTCCTTGAGCAAATCGTTCAAACGGGCAGAAAGCTCCTTATCGTTGCAGAGGATATCGAGGGCGAGGCGCTCACCACTCTCGTGCTTAATAAGCTCAGAGGCACCTTTACAGTCGTTGCCGTTAAGGCTCCCGGCTTTGGTGACAGACGCAAGGAAATGCTTCGTGATATTGCAATTTTAACGGGCGGAACGGTAATTACCGAGGAACTCGGACTTGAGCTTAAGGACACATCTCTTGTGCATCTTGGCAGAGCAAGACAGGTGATTGTAAACAAGGAAAATACCACAATTGTCGGTGGCTACGGCGCACCCGAGGAAATTAAGGCAAGAATTGCGCAAATCAAGATAGCTATCGAGACAACCGAGAGCGATTTTGACAGAGAAAAGCTCCAGGAAAGACTTGCAAAGCTCTCGGGCGGAGTTGCAGTAATCAAGGTCGGTGCGGCAACCGAAACCGAAATGAAGGAAAAGAAGCTTCGTATCGAGGATGCTCTTAACGCAACACGTGCCGCAGTTGAAGAGGGCATCGTTGCAGGTGGAGGAACCGCATATATCAACGTAATCGAGAACGTAGCAGCGCTTCTTGGCGAGGTTGAGGGTGACGAAAGAACAGGCGTTCAAATCGTACTCCGTGCGCTTGAGGAGCCGCTTCGTCAAATTGCGGAAAACGCAGGCTTTGACGGCGCAGTTATCGTAGATAAGGTTAAGTCAAGCGGCGTAATCGGATACGGCTTTGATGCATATAACGAGGTATTTTGCGATATGATGGAGGCAGGCATCGTTGATCCTACAAAGGTAACGAGAAGCGCTCTCCAAAATGCCGCAAGCGTAGCATCAACCGTTCTTACAACCGAGGCTATCGTAGCAGATAAAAAGGAAGAAAATCCGACACCCGCACAGCCCGCAGGAATGGGCGGCATGGGCGGAATGTATTGATTTCCGAGAGAGGTAAAAGAAATGGACGAAAATATGAACGAGGAGCTAACCATCATCGACATTCTCCTTGATGATGAGATAGAGGAAATCACACTCCTTGACGAAAACGGAGACGAGATTAAATTCTACAATGACGGAGTTATAATTCCGTTTGATGTTGACGGAGAAAACAGGATTTATACCATTCTCGAGCCGATTGACACCCTTGATGGCGTCGGAGAGGGCGAGGGAATAGTATTCCGTATCTACACCGAGGAAATCGACGGTGAGGATAATATCGAAACAGAAACCGACGAGGAAATAATCGAGGCTGTATTCGAGGCATATCAAAAGCTCGCCGAGGCAGACGAATAAGAAGCAAAATCAAAGGAGCCTGATTTTTTCAGGCTCTTTTTGCTTGCAATAAAAATTGTCAAAATTGTGAATGTTGCACGAAAAAGGACGGAGAATTTTATTTATTATGCATATTGACAAATGCATGTTATATATGGTAGAATTAAACTGTATAAGAATTTTATGCCACGGGAGCATTCCCGTAAAGGAGAAAGCTATGAAGAAAAAGATTTTTTTAATTAGCCTAATGATAGTGGTACTTGCTTTGACACTTGCTATCTCCGCTTTTGCTGCGGAAATTGTCGTTTCCAAAACCGAAAGTGCAGAGCATGGCACAATCATTAAGCTAAACGCAGACCCGGGTCTTGACAACGCAAGACAGTATTTGTCCACACTAAAAAAGATTAGTGATGACGGTAAAGATACAACCTCACTTTGTATCCTAACCGATGACGGCACAAGCTACTATGTTTTCCCATCATCATATGTAGTTTTGGAGGCAAGTGACGGTGTATTCAATTTGGACACAACCGCCCTTGATCAAGCAATAAGAGATTTTAATACTGCCGAATCCACCGGTTATTATGATACCTATGCAACAAGCGGAAGTGGTGGTTCAAAGAAGCTTAACAACATTGTCCGTTTCGAATTTCCAAGCGATGTAACATCAGCAAAGGATAATGTATGCTGTATGAGAAGCCAATCATACTTGGTAGAGGTTAGATGTAATCATCCAATTGACTTTTCAAGCGCAGGAGATATGTTTAAAGCAAACACCAAGCTTCAAATTGCTAATCTTGAAAAGGCAAATCCAACCTTTGGATCTTCAATGTTTAACGGTTGCTCAGCCTTGGAGAGCGTTACATTACCAACCAGCATTACAAAAATTTCAAAAAGCATGTTTTGGGGATGCAAAAAGCTCGTTATCGAAAACCTATCTGAATGCACACAGCTAACAACAATCGGACAAAGTGCATTCCAAGATACAGAGACCCTCGTGTTCACATTGCCCGACACCGTTACTACAATTGAAAAAAGCGCATTTCAGTCCGCATTTAAGAAGAGTGGATCAATTACAATCAACCCAACATCACAACTTCAAACTATCGGGGACTATGCTTTCCACGATTCCCGAACACTTGGTGCAATATACATTCCGTCAACCGTAACAACAATCGGTTCATACGCATTTGGACAAACATATGCATTGAAAACCGTTGAAAACCTTGAAAACTGTCAAGTGACCGTGCTTCCTGACTATGCGTTTCAATCTTCGCTTGCTTTGACTAATATAAAGCTTCCTAAGGGACTAACAACTCTTGGCAACGCATTTGGTAACTGCGGTAACCTTACACTAATGTATATACCTCATACACTCGAATCAATTTCCGACACTCTTACAGATAACTCAAAGAATATTTTGTTTATCTACACAGGTGATAATGTAAGCGTTCTTTCTGCTTGTGCAAAAATTTCATCGGCTAAGGCTGTTGAGTACACCTATTCAAATGGAGAGCAATTCTATAAGGATATGGTTTCAAGCGAGGGAACAAGCATAATCGTTTACAGCTACGATAAGTGCAAGGCATTCTATAACGATGTTCATAACTATACCAATGGTACAGGCGACTGTATGGATGGTGTGTCGTGTGAAAGATGCCCAGCGAAGCTTCCGGGCACTGACGGTCATACCAATTATGAAAGGGTTACATTTGAAAGCCTTACATCGAACGGGTTGCATGAATATGGCTGTTCAAACGAGGGTTGCACAAAGTATGATGCTTCTGAAACACTCAAGCCCATATTTACCGCAAAGGGCTACTCAACCAACCCCGAAAAGAACTCCATCAACGGCGGATATACAGTAAACCTTGATAGCCTTGCACTCTATAAGAGATTCTATGGCAACATCACCTATGGTGTTGTAATCGCAAATGCAAAGGGCTTCGATGGCGAATTCTTTGATAAAGATAACAAGGTTAACACAACAAAGTCAGTTCAAGCGGAGATTGACCATCAATACAGCAACTTTGACTGCTCCATCAGCTTTGGTGCGAACACAGGCGTAGAGCTTAACCTCGTAATCTGTGCATATGTAATCACAGATGACGGCGTTGTATTTATCCAAAAGGATAGCGGAAGCGATGTCACAATCGGCGGGGCTACATTCAAGAGCGTAACTCTTGCAAGCGTTGTAGCTCTTGTTCCTGCTCCTGCTTACAAGGAAAACTAAAAAATACAATTAAAAGAGCCTGAATTTTCAGGCTCTTTTTTGTAGTGAATTTTGTTGAAATTGTGTATATTGCACAAAAATGAGGGAGAGATTTTATTTATTATGTGTATTGACAAATGTATGTTATATATGGTAAAATTAAACTGTATAAGAATTTTATGCCCGCAGGGGCTTCCCTGCAAGGAGAAAAACGATGAAGAAAAGATTGATTTTGGCTATCTGTATTGCAGCTTGTGCAATGCTCTTGGCTATCACCGCTTCTGCAACATCTGTGCTCCCACAAAAGCCGACACTTGATGTTGATTTTGGAAGCGTGACCACAATTGACGGATTTGTAGCACCGTCAGACAAATTCACAACAACCGAAAGAGTCCTTTTGACAGACGGAAACGGCAACTATGTTACCTATCCAACCTACTATGTTACAAAGGACAACACAACCTTTGACTTTGATTTTTCAAAGCTCAATGCGGCTCAGTCAGTTCAGTACGCAAAGCAGTCTGTTGTAATGCTTGAAATTCCAAGCGGAATTACAACAATTTCCAATTCCTACTTTGCAGGAACAGGCAACTTCCCACTTTGTGTATCTGTACAGTTCCCGGGATCTGTTACAAGCTACGGAAGCTCGTTGTTTGCAAGCTACAACAGTGTAATCAAGGTGGTTGAATTCCTTGACGGTACCGAGCCTATAACAATGGGCAACGGTATGTTTGGTAGCCAGCATAACGGCGGTACTGCGAGCTTGCAGTATGTAAAGTTTCCAAACAACCTCGTTTCAATAGGAACCAATACATTTGGAAAATCATTTTCGAGCAAAACGATCATTCTCGGTGCAAACCTTGAGTCAGTAGGAACAGGCTTCTTTGGCGAGTCAACTCCGGGCGATAAGGACACATTCCTTTATGTTTCGGATAATTTCTTCTCCAAAACAAGTGTTTTTGCAAACTTGCTTGGTGGCTTTGACCAATGGCACAGCAATGTTTTGAAGATTACCCTTTTCTATGCAGGCTCTCAAGCTGATGCTCAAAAGCTCGTTGATGCGTGCACCGCTCTTAACACAGGCTACACCTTGAGCCAAAACAATGTAACCTTTGTAAGTGCAAGTGATTATGATTATGCAACTCATAAGCCGAAAAGCAACAACAAAACAACCATCGTTTACGGTGTAGATAAGTGTGAGGCGTTCTATGGCGGACACATTTACGAGGGTACAGGACTTTGCGTTGACGGCTTTGACTGCAAAAACTGCGATAAGACTATCGCAGGTACTACCGGTCACGAATATGTTAAGACTGCTACTTACGCAAATGGCTATACACAAGAGGGCTTGTATTCCGTGACCTGCTCAAAC
>JAZTXV010000030.1:0-125267 GCA_045636605.1 Eubacteriales bacterium
TAAGTTGATAAGGTCACTTGTAGACTACAAGTTTGATAGGTCAGAGGTGTAAGCACAGTAATGTGTTCAGCTGACTGATACTAATAGACCGAACGCTTGAACTACTTTGTTCTTACAAAGTTGTTGAGTTCTTCGTTTCTCATCCCCCTTCTTTATTTGGTTTTTCAATGAGCATTTTCGATAAAAACGAAAATTACGGCATCATTCGATGCCGTTTTTATTTTTTCTTATTTTAATATTTAAAACTAATATTTAAAAGAAAAGCCCACATTTTGTGGGCTTTTGATGTTTATTAAAGTAGAGAATTGATAATTTCTCTCATCTTATCGAGATTTTTCTCCATTTCAGCTACAAGCTTGAACTGAGTTCTGCATCTGTCAAGATTGTGTCCTTCGCGGCTAATTCTAAAATATGTGTCGCCATTTATGTGGTCTGTCAGAAATCTCATACCACATTCAAGAGTCAACATAATAGAAGCGTATGGGAGAAGCTCAATCTCAGTCTTGGTAAGAGATTTTCCGCACTGCTCGAGATATCCCTTTGCAAAAGCTAGATATAAATCAAGATCGAAATCTACCAAATCAAGATTTGGCTCGTCCTCTGCGGCGTGTGTTGCGCCGGAGCGTATAGCATCACCAAAATCATAAAGATATGAGCCTGGCATAACTGTGTCAAGGTCAATTACAGCCACAGGAGCCTCTGTTTTGTTGTCAAACAGCACGTTGTTGAGCTTTGTATCGTTATGAGTTACACGAAGAGGAAGCTCACCGTTGGCAAGCTTATCAACGAACATTGACATGAAATCACGTCTTGCACGAACAAAGGCAATCTCATTCTCGACTTTACCGGCTCTTCCCGATGCGTTTGCCGTAATAGCCGCTTCAAAATCATTATATCTTGATGCGGTATTGTGGAAATTTTTGATCGTTTCTGCAAGACAAGAAGCATCAAAATCACTCAAAAAGTTTGCGAACTCTCCAAAAGCAACTCCGGAAAGATAAAAATGCTCGGCCTTTTCCATTTTTTCAATGGTAAATACATCGTCAATGTAGTGATACATTCTGTATGCAGCATCATCAATTAAAACATATGACTTGCCGGTATTTGCGGTCAAAAATTTCAAAGTAGAGCGATACGGATTTCTTCCAAGAGCGATGCTCTTTTTTCTGATGTGATCGGTCACCGCCTCGATATTGTTCATAAGACCGTCAATGTCCTTGAAAATAGAGGTGTTTATTTTTTGAAGACAATAGGAATTGTTAGCGGTCTTTACAAGATATGTTGAATTGATGTGACCGTTTCCAACAGGAACGGGATCACTGAAATTTACATCTCCTATAAATGCCTTTACTGCTTTTGTTACTGGATTCATAGTGGGGTACTCCTAATTAAATCTATACTATAAATACATTTTAACATATATTTTTAACAAAGTAAAGAATTTTATTGAAAAATAAATAAATATAGTGTAAAATATATATATTGAGCGGAGGTGCTAAAAATGATTACTAAATCTATAGAAATTGCCAAGGGCGTAAAGATAAACTATATAGAAACAGAAAAATTTAAAACAAACTATTTTTCTTTTAATTTCGTTACAGAAATTGACGAGAAGAAATCGCCGTTGAATTCACTCGTTCCAAGAATTTTGACTCATGCAAGTGCAAGCTATCCGTCGCAAGCGGAGATTGACAAACGGCTTCAGTTCTTGTATTCCGGTTCGCTTATTGCACGTAATGTCAGCATAGGAAAATTCCATATATTCGGAATTTTGGCGGATATGCTAAATGATAAATACACCGCAGGTACGAACGTAACCGACGAGATGATTAAGCTTGTTTGCGATATCGTTTTCAATCCATATCTTGAAAACGGAGTGTTTTCCGAGCAATACACAGAAAGCGAGAAGCTTGAAATTATCGATGCAATAAACGCAGAGATAAATAATAAGGGTAGATACGCCCTAAATCGTTGCACAGAAATTATGTGTGAGGGCGAGGTGTTTTCGATAAAGAAAACCGGAAATGTCGAGGACGTCGAAAAAATTACACCTAAAGCACTTTACGAAGCATATCTTGAGGCACTCAAAAAATGCAGAATTGAAATATATGCGGTCGGCAAGCTCGATATAGAAAAGATTGCAGATGCCTTGAGGGCACATTTCAGCAAAATTGAAAGAGAGCCCGAGACCATAGGCGAGGCTCAAATAGTTAAAAGAGCAGGCGAGGTAAAGCGCATCTGTGAAATTCAAGATGTTTCGCAGGGTAAGCTTTGTATGGGCTTTAGAACCGGAAGAACTATCGAGGACGGAGATTATCATATAGCCCAGCTGTTTTGCGAGGTTTATGGAGGCTCCCCTACATCAAAGCTTTTCGTGAATGTAAGAGAGAAAAAGAGCCTGTGCTATACCTGTCGTTCTATGATAACTCAAAAAAGCGGACTTATGTACGTGTCAGCGGGAATAGAGCCGTCAAATCTTCAAATAGCCGAGGATGCAATTTTGGAGCAGCTTGAAAATGTAAAAAGATCTCAAATTACAAGCGAAGAGCTTGATAGCGCAAAGAAATCCTTGAAAAATGGCTATATGAATATATATGACAGCCCGTCTGCTATGGAAATGTGGACATTAAACCGTGAAATATCGGGTAATTTTGACGAGCCAATCGGCGAAGCACAAAAGGTAGATGCTACCACAATAGAGCAAATTGCCGAGTACGCAAGAGGAATAACTCTTGATACTGTGTATTTTTTGAAGGGAGAGGGAGCAAATGGCTAATATAACTGTTAAAGAAAACAAGCTACTTGGAGAAAAATATTATACGTTTGTTCACAAAACAGGACTGAGAGTATATGTTTTTCCAAAGGATATGACCTCAAGTTATGCGCTCTTTACAACCAAATACGGCGCAATCGACAACAAATTCAAGCTTGAGGGTGAAGATGAGTTCACCGTAGTTCCCGATGGAATAGCGCACTTTTTGGAACATAAAATGTTTGAGTGTGAAAACGGCGAGGACGCATTTGAGCTTTTCGCAAAAACAGGAGCAAGCGCAAATGCATACACCTCAAACGCACGAACGGCATACCTTTTCTCAACAACCGATAATTTCTACGAAAGCCTTGAATATCTTCTTGATTTTGTAACACACCCCTATTTTACCGAGCAAACTGTTCAAAAGGAGCAGGGAATAATCGGTCAAGAGCTCAGAATGTACGATGACCATCCGGGCGCAAGGCTTGAAAAGGGACTTTTGCAGGCAATGTACCAAAAGAACAAGGTGAGAATCGACGTTGGAGGCACAATCGAATCAATTGCCGAAATCACCGCAGATGTGTTATATAAATGCTACTATACCTTCTATAATCTTCGTAATATGGCGCTTGCCGTATGCGGAAATATAGACGTAAATGAGGTGGAGAGAATTTGTGACAAAATTCTCACTGATGCGCCTGAGCAAACAATAATAAGAGATTACGAATGCGATGACGAGCCCTCGGGCGTTTATCAAAAGAGAAGCGTATGCTCTCTTGCCGTATCAAAGCCCATAATGGCAATAGGTATAAAAAACAACAATATTGCAAGCGATCCAAACGAGAGAATGAAGGAGTTTTACGGAATACAAATCCTTAACGAAATTCTATACTCTCGCTCCGGAGAATTCTTCAATACCTTGTACGATCAAAATCTTATCTCCTTTGATCTTGATGCAAGCGTTGAGCACAGTGAATTTTATTCCTTCAACGTTATCTCCACAGAGTCAAAGGATCCCGAGGCAGTATACGATTATTTCGTTTCGTTTATCGAAAAAACCAAGGCGCAGGGGCTTGACAGAGAGGCATTTGAGCTTGCAAAGAGAACTATCTATGCAACCAATATAAAAATGTTTGATTCAACCGACGACATAGCGGAGGCGCTTATCACCAATCACCTTGAAAGCACCGACATTTTTGACACTGTTGATTCGATACTGTCAGTCGATTATGATTACGTAAGCGGATTGTTCAACAAAATTTATCACGAGGATGCATATGCTATGTCCGTGGTGAATCCAATAAATAAAACGGAGGAGTAATATGTTCCCTCTAAAAACGCATTATATCTCGTTTCCCGGACTTGGAATAGACGAGATGAAAATCAACACCAATGCTGTAGAGCTTGGCAATTTCAAGATTGCGTGGTACGGGCTCATAATTCTGACAGGAATTATATGTGCGATTTTGTACGTTTGGTTTAGATTTAGAGAAAACAATATGAGCACCGATGACCTTATCGACCTGGCATTTTTCACAGTGCTGTCGGGAATTATCGGCGCAAGGCTCTATTACATTTTGTTTAGCTTAGATAGCTATATAGTAACAACAAATGATGGTTTTTTCTCTAATCTTTTTGCCACACTTGGAAGAATGATTGCAGTCTGGAACGGTGGACTTGCAATTTACGGCGGAATAATCGCAGGCGGAACGGCGGCTGTTATCGTTGCCCGTAAAAAGAAGATGAATATTTTTAAAATTCTCGATTTCTTAGCTCCGGGTGTTATGCTTGCTCAATCTATCGGAAGATGGGGAAACTTCTGCAACGCCGAGGCACACGGAACGCAAACCGATATCTTTTTGAGAATGGGAATAAGAGCGGACGGCGGAGTGATAACGAGATATTACCACCCAACATTTTTGTACGAATCCCTTTGGAATTTGATAGGATTTTTGGCGATTTGGCTTATTTTCGTTAAGCTTACAAAAACCAAGCGCCTTCACCAATTCAACGGACAAATATTCTATACCTACTTGACGTGGTACGGTATTGGAAGATTTTGGATAGAGGGACTCCGTACAGATAGCCTGTATCTGATTCCCGATGTGATAAGAGTGTCACAGCTCGTAGCTCTGTTATCGGTAATCGTAGGCGTTGCACTTATGACATATAGCTTTGTTACACTTAAAAGGGGAAAGGAAAATTTCCTTGTGAGCAAGGTTGAAGGGCCGAAAAAAATAGAAAATACGCAAGAGGTGAATGAAAATGGCACAAATAATTAACGGAAAGCTTGTATCGGCGCAGGTACGAGAGGAGCTAAAGCTTGAAACCGAGAGAATGGTGGCAGAGCACGGAGTACGTCCGGGACTTGCCGTAATAATCGTCGGTGATGATCCCGCATCTAAGGTGTATGTAAACAATAAAGAGAAGGGCTGCGCAGAGGTCGGCTTTTATTCCGAGGTGTACAGATTACCGGCAGAAACCACTCAACAGGAGCTTATAGCATTAGTTGAAAGACTTAACAATGACGACAAAATTCACGGTATTCTGTGCCAGCTTCCATTGCCAAAGCATCTTGATGAAACAGCAGTTATTTTGGCAATAAATCCCGAAAAGGACGTAGATGCCTTCCACCCCGTAAATGTTGGAAAAATAATGATAGGTAATTATAGCTTTTTGCCGTGCACACCTGCAGGTGTAATGAAGCTTATAGAAAGCACAGGGGTTGATATTACGGGTAAGGAATGTGTTGTAATCGGAAGAAGCAACATCGTTGGTAAGCCACAGGCGATGCTTCTTCTGCATAAGAATGCAACCATCACTGTTTGCCACTCAAGAACAAAAAATCTTGCCGAGGTAACAAGAAGGGCAGACATTCTCGTCGTTGCTATTGGAAAGGCTGATTTCGTAACAGGAGATATGGTAAAGGACGGAGCAATAGTTATTGACGTGGGAATGAACAGAAAAGCAGACGGAAAGCTTACAGGCGACGTTGATTTTGCGAGCGTTGAGCCAAGGGCATCATTTATAACTCCGGTTCCCGGAGGGGTTGGACCTATGACAATTTCAATGCTTTTGACGAATACCATGACTGCTGCAAAAAATGCACTAAGAAAATAATATACTCTCAAACGTGAGTTAAGATAAGGGGAAAATATGCTTACTGCACAGGAGCTTGAAGCACTGAATAAAATAGATAGCATACAAGCCAAAAATGACTTGTTTTTGCAGCTTTGCGTCGCATATTTAAATGAGCTTGAGCTGCTTGTCACTAAGGAAATAATAGACGAAATCACCTTGGGTGACAAGGGCATGGAGGAGTATGCCTTTTCCAAGTTTTTGAGCAGTGCATTTATCGAGGATGACGAGCTTGAGAGCGAAATGCACAAGTATTATTTCGCCCCATCAATTCGCAGACTTGATCCCCGTGAATACAAAGAAAATCCATATTTTAAGACAATACCTATTTTCGACCAAAAAATAGGGAATTGGACATTGTCACACCAAAAATACAAGCCATACGAGGGCTTTGTAAGAGATGATTTTACACTTTTCGACGATTTTCGGGAGGTGTGCAATATTGGATATTTTGACGAGGAATTTTCTTTTCCCGCAATCCTTGAAAACGGCGTAGAGTGGATGGCAATCAAGCCAAATGAAATCGAAACAATGAGCATGCCTATCAAAAATGCAACAGGCAACGTTATTACCTTTGGACTTGGAATGGGCTATTTTGCGTATATGGCATCCCTTAAGGAAGATGTTTCAAATGTCACCGTTGTCGAAAAAAGCAAGGATGCGATAAAACTGTTTTGCGAGTATATTTTGCCGCATTTTCAAAACAAGGACAAGATTATCATCATAGAGGCGGATGCCTTTGAATATGCAAAGGGCGAGATGCCGAGTAAAAAATACGATTTTGCTTTTGTTGATCTGTGGCACGATACGTCTGACGGCGTTGATATGTATATAAAAATGAAAAAGAACGAGGTGCTTTCCCCAAACACACGCTTTGAATATTGGATAGAAAAATCAATCCTCATTACAATTCGTAAAAAAATATTCAATGCCATAATGGAAAGCATTGAAAATGGCAAAAACACTCTGTCCTACAAGGAAATTATAGACAGACTCTCCTTTGACTATTTAAAGGAGCTTGTAAAGCTTTTATAGACAAAATACGCTACTCTGTGTAGCGTATTTTACTTTTATTAGGTATAATTTATTTACCTTTGTTTTGTGGGAGACACACCGAATCTCTTTTTGTAAAGGCGATAAAAGGACGAATAATCCCGAAATCCGCACTCTTGACTTGCCTCGTACGCACTCATACCGCTTGATAGCCTTTCTTGAAACAAAATGAGCCTTTTTGACAAAATATAATCATAAACCGATGTTCCCGAAATGCGTCTGAAAATTCTGTTGATTTGAGAAGGACTTATATGTAGCTCACTTGAGATTTTTTTAAGCGAAAGCTCTCCCAAAAGATTTTCATTTATGTATGAAATAATAGCGCCACCAAGCTCGTTTTCTTGATGCGGAGGCTTTGCATCGGCGCTTGAAAAAGCAATTCCAATGCTCGCCAAAAGAGAAGCAACATTTATAATAACCGCATCTCTTGCGCCAATTAGCGGAGCTTCCTTAAATACCTTTTCAAGCATCGAAATAGCTGATATGTCAAGCGACTGTGGCAGATAAAGATTTGAAGCCCCGAGCGCTCTATCCGTGTATGGAGTCAGTAGCCTTGGCGAAAGAGTGGCGAAAAGCTCGGGACGAAAATTCAAAACATATCTTTCGTATTCCTGACTCTCGTTTACAATGAGCTTGTGCGCTTCGCCCTTTCTCATAAGCAAAACCGCTCCCGCCTTGAGCTTGTAGGTATGGCCCTCAACAATATAGCCAACCTTTCCTCGCACAAGGCAAAAAAGCTCATAGCTGTCATGAATGTGATAGTCAAAATGAGTGTCAACAGGATTTGTGTCAAAGGAGTGACTTATTGAAAAATCCTCTGCCTCATACATCGCAATTATAGCCATAAAATCCTCCAAAAGAGTTAATCTGCATATATTTTAGCATTATATGCTCGAAAATGCAATATAAAACGCACAAAAATACAATTCCATTGTAAAAATAATTATGTTAAAATAAGATTAACGAACAAAATATAAGGAGCATTTACTATGAAGCTGACATTCCGCTGGTACGGAGAGGCGGATCCCGTAACACTTGATAAAATAAAACAAATTCCTATGATGAGTGGCATCGTTTCGGCAGTTTACGATGTTGCACCCGGTGGAGTATGGAGCGAGGAAAGCATTTTCGCTATAAAGCAAAGCGCCGAGAAAAGCGGGCTTGAGTTTGAGGTGGTCGAAAGTGTTCCCGTGCCCGAGGAAATTAAGTACGGCGGGCCTAATGCCTCTGCGCTTATTGAAAATTACTGTGAGAATATAAGGCGTCTTGGCAAGGCAGGCGTTAAGTGCGTATGCTATAATTTTATGCCTGTTTTTGACTGGCTCAGAAGTGAGCTGGAGCATCAAAATGAGGATGGCTCAAATTCCTTGGCATATGTCGAGGAGCAGGTTTTGGCAATGGATCCCGAAAAAAGCTCCTTGTCACTTCCCGGATGGGATGAAAGTTATACCAAGACAGAGCTTTCAAGATTGCTTGCTATTTATAAGGAAATCGGAGAGGCAGGACTTTGGAAAAACCTCGAGATATTTTTGAAGAGCGTTATTCCCGTAGCCGAGAGCGTAGGCATAAATATGGCAATTCATCCCGATGATCCGCCGTGGGGCATCTTCGGACTGCCAAGAATTATAACAAATGAGGAAAACATAGACAGGTTCCTTTCAATTGTAGATTCAAGGGCAAACGGACTCACCTTCTGCACAGGCTCTCTCGGTGCGTCACGTGATAACGATCTTTTAAAAATGGCATCGAAATATGCAGGCAGAATTCACTTCTTGCATCTTCGCAATATCAAAATAACCGCAAGCAGAGAATTTCACGAGGTTGCCCATCCGACAGAATGTGGCTCGATAGATATGTTTGGCATCGTTAAGGCGCTCGTTTTAGGCGGATTTGATGGATATGTCCGCCCGGACCACGGTAGAATGATATGGGGCGAAAGGGGCAAATATGGCTATGGACTTTATGACAGAGCCCTTGGAGCCACATATATCGCGGGACTTTTTGAGGCAGTCGAAAAAATGACGGAGAAATAATATGGAAGAATTACTGAAAGCAAGAAAAATCCCCAATTTTTTCAAAACAGACGGCAAATTGGTTGACCTTGTCACCTGGCAGAAGCAAAGAGAGGCGCTAAAGGAGCTTTTCTTGACAGAGGAGTACGGACATCTTCCCGAAAAGCTTGTGCCAATCATCAAGACAGAGGAGCAGGGAGTCGATTTTGCAGGCAAGGCAAAATGGGAAAGCGTATTTTTTACCTTTGAAAGCAACGGCAAATTTCACACGGTAAGAACGGAGCTTATTTTGCCGAAAAACAAATCAAAAATTCCTGTATTTTTATACATAAGCTTTTCACCCGATGTGCCCAATAAATATCTTCCAATGGAGGAGATAATTGACAACGGCTTCGGCGTAATGACGTTTTTCTATCAAAACGTAACCACCGATGACGGTGACTATTCAAACGGCCTTTACGGATTTTTCTCAAAGGACACTCAAAGATGCGAGTTTGGAAAAATAAGTCTTTGGGCGTATATGGCGAGCATCTGTATGGACTATCTTGAAACACGGAATGAGGTCGATTCAAGCAATGTAGCCGTGGCAGGACATTCTCGCCTCGGTAAAACCGCAATTCTTACCTCTGCGCTCGATAACAGATTTATTCTTACCTGTTCAAATAATAGCGGATGCTGCGGAGCGGCAATCTCAAGAGGAAAAATTGATAAAAATGAGTCGATTGAGGATATCACAAGGGTTTTCCCTTGGTGGTTTAGCGAAAAGTTCTTAAAGTATGTGAAAAACGAGGACGCCCTTCCGTTTGACCAGCATCTTCTTATGGCTCTAATTGCACCGAGATATCTTATGGTTGGCGCAGCCGTTGAGGATGTATGGGCAGATAACGACGGTCAGCTCCTTTCCTGTAGGCTTGCATCGTATGCGTGGACGCTTTATGGTAAGGATGGATTTGTCGACAGTGGATCCGACACATCAATTGACGGTGAGGTGGGCTATCATCTGAGAGAGGGTACACACTTTATGTCAAGGTACGATTGGAACGTATATATGAAAAAATTCAAGCAGATTTTAGGAGATAAATATGAGCTTAAAAAATAAGGTAGCGGTAATAACGGGCGCAGGCGGAGTTTTATGCTCGGTTTTTGCCAAGGCGCTTGCCAACGAGGGAGTCAAGGTTGCGCTTATAGGTCTTCACGAGGCGAACGTAAAAAGGGTGTGCGAGGAAATCACACGTGACGGCGGAACAGCAATGTACTATGAGTGCAATGTTCTCGATAAGAAAGCGCTTGAGGGCGTTCACAGCGATGTTTTATCACGCTTCGGCAAATGCGATATTTTAATAAACGGTGCAGGGGGAAACAACCCGAGAGCAACAACTGCAAACGAGTATTATACAGCGGGTGACGAAGCTAGAGACGACATAAAAACCTTCTTTAATCTTGATAAGGAGGATTTTGATTTCGTATTTTCTCTTAACCTTATGGGCACAGTTTTGCCAACGCAGGTATTTGCGCCGGATATGCTCAATGGTGACGGTGTAATACTTAATGTGTCCTCAATGAACGCAATAAAGCCCCTTACCAAGATTCCCGCATACAGTAGCGCAAAGGCGGCAGTAACAAATCTTACAGAGTGGCTTGCAGTTCACTTCGCAACCGCAGGAATAAGAGTTAATGCAATAGCGCCGGGCTTTTTCGTAACTAAGCAAAATAAGGATTTGCTCTTTGATAGCGACGGTAACCCAACACCAAGAACACAAAAGATTCTAAGCGCTACTCCAATGCGCAGATTCGGCAAGCCGGAGGAGCTTGTAGGCACGCTTTTGTGGCTTTGTGATAACGAAAAATCAGGCTTTGTAACAGGAATAACAGTCGCAGTTGACGGTGGTTTTTCCGCATACTCAGGCGTATAATTAAGGAGATTTTATGAGATTATGTGCATTTGCCGATGAGGCAAGCGTTGATTTGGACGGACAAATCAAGGCGCTTAAAAGAAACAATATTGACCTGCTCGAAATCAGAGGAGTGGACGGTCAAAATATAAAGGAGATTTCCTACGGAAAAATCAAGGAAATCAAGAAAAAACTCGACGATAGCGGAATCGGTGTGTGGTCAATCGGCTCTCCCGTTGGAAAGTATAACCCTACCGATGATTTTCCTCGCCAGCTTGACGAGCTCAAAAGGCTTTGCGAGTATGCCGAGATGCTGGGCTCTGACAGAATAAGAATGTTCAGCTTCTTCTCAAAGAATGAGCAGCAGGTGTTTGAGCGCCTCGGCGCATTTTGCGATGTTGTTCCAAATAATATCATAATGTGTCACGAAAACGAAAAGGGCATATTTGGCGATGATGCCGAATCGTGCCTTAAAATTCTCACATCGTTCCCGAGAATAAAGGCAGTCTTTGATCCCGCAAACTTTGTTCAATGCGATGTCGAAACGCTTGGTGCGTGGGAGCTTTTGGCGCCATACGTTGACTATATGCATATAAAGGATGCAATGAAGGACAAAAGGGTTGTTCGTGCGGGCTACGGAATAGGAAACGTTGAAAAAATCGTTGATATGTACGCAAAAAAAGGCGGAGAGGTGCTTACCTTAGAGCCACATCTTATGGAATTTCACGGACTTAGTGCTCTCGAAAACGGAGAAAGCCTTAGCCGAATTCCCGTATATGATGACACAAATGTAGCCTTTGATGCAGGCACGCTTGCGCTAAAGGAAATTTTAAACAGACTAAACCTGAGGTATTGATATGAAAATAGGAGCACAGTTTTACACACTTCGTGATAAGGCAACCAATTTGACCGATTTTGCCGAATCACTTAAAAAAGTAGCCGATATCGGTTACACCGAGGTTCAAATCTCGGGTGTTTGCAAATACGAGGCTGAGTGGCTAAGAAACGAGCTTAAGAAAAACGGTCTTGAATGTGTTCTTACCCATTGGAGTCCCGATGAGATAAGAGATGATCCTCTTATAGTTAAAAAATTTCATGATGTGTTCGGATGCAAGAACATAGGAATAGGCTGTATGCCCGGAGGCTTGGCGCTTGGTGAGGAGCATCTTGTGAGCTTTATTGAAAACTTTACCGAGCCTGCAAAAATCCTCTTCGAGAATGGCGCAAAGCTTTTTTATCACAATCACGATATGGAATTCCGCAAATGTGCGGACGGTGATATGATAATCAACAAAATTCTCGAGGCGTTCCCTGCTGAGCATCTCGGTATGACCTTTGATACATATTGGGCGGAATACGCAGGACAGAGTGCAAGCGAATGGATAACCAAAATGGCGGGAAGAGTTGAGTGCATACACCTAAAGGATTTGCTTGTGGTGGGTGAAGAAAAAAGAATGGCGCCCGTCGGCTACGGTGAGCTCGACTTTGAAAAAATAATCACATGTGCAAGCGATGCAGGTGCGGAGCATCTTCTTGTCGAGCAGGATCACACCTATGGCGAGGATCCCTTTGAGTGCCTTGCAAAAAGCTATAAATATCTGAAATCGTTGGGACTTAACTAAGGAGTTAATATGGAAAAGATTAAGCTTGGAATACTTGGTATCGGTAATATCGGTACAGTTCATGTAAGTAATATTTTAGACGGCAAATGCCCTCGCGTTGAGCTTTACGCAATCTGTGATTTGCTCGACGAAAAAATGGAGTGGGTAAAGGAAAAGCTCCCAAGCGTAAAATGCTTTAACGATGCCGAGCAGATGATGGACTCAGGCGTTGACGCGGTTCTTGTTGCAGTACCGCACTATGACCACCCAAAATACGCAATAATGGCAATGAAGAAGGGCCTTCACACCCTCGTCGAAAAGCCTGCGGGCGTTTATACAAAGCATGTTCTTGAAATGAATAAGGTTGCAGACGAATGCAATGTTGTTTTCGGACTTATGATGAATCAGCGTACAAATTGCATTTACCGTAAAATGCGTGAAATCGTTCAAAGCGGAGAAATGGGACAAATTAAGCGTACAAACTGGATAATCACGGATTGGTATCGTCCGCAGGCATACTATAATTCGGGCGGATGGCGTGCAACCTGGTCAGGAGAGGGCGGAGGCGTTCTTCTTAATCAATGCCCGCACAACCTTGACCTTTGGCAGTGGATTTGCGGAATGCCAACCAAAATTGATGCAAAATTGCACTATGGCAAATGGCACGATATAGAGGTTGAGGATGATGTGAGCGCTTATGTTGAATACGCAAATGGCGCAACAGGAATTTTTGTAACCACAACGGGTGATACCCCCGGCACTAACCGCTTTGAAATCACACTTGAGCACGGAAAGCTTATCGCAGAAAACGGAAAGCTCACAATGTGGAGAAGCGAAATAAGCGAGGTCGAATTTTCAAAAACAAACGAGGTAGCATTTGCAAGCCCCGAGTTCGTTCAAAGCGAGGTTGAAACCGATGGCAAGAATGAACAGCATTTTGGCGTTTTGAACGCCTTTGCAGGAGCAATTCTTGACGGCACACCTCTTGTCGCAGACGGCAGAGAGGGAATAAACGGTCTTACCATTTCAAACGCTATGCACCTCTCGTCGTGGCTCGGCACGGAAATCACAGTTGCCGACTTCGATCACGAGCTTTTCTACGAGGAGCTTATGAAAAGAGTTGCCACCTCGCGCCAAAAGAAGACCGTAAATACCGAGGTTAAGGTTAATATGGGAGACTCCTTTAAATGAGCGTAAGAGTAGGAATAATCGGCGTAGGAAATATAGGCACAGCCCATGCGAGCTCGGTATATAATGGCGAGGTTGAGGGAATGGAGCTTTGCGCTCTTTGTGATAGTGATGCTCAAAGAGCCGATGCGCTTAAGGGCGAATTTCCGGGTGTTCCTGTCTTTTTGTCAAGCGACGAGCTTATTTGCAGTGGCACAGTAGATGCCGTAATAATAGCAACTCCGCATTATTTCCACCCAACTATTGCAATAGATGCCCTTAAGGCAGGGCTTCATGTTCTCAGTGAAAAACCGATAGGCGTATATACCTACGCTGTGCGCGAGCTTATTGAGGAGCATAAAAAAAGCGACAAAATTATCGCAGTTATGCTTAATCAAAGGGCAAACAAGCTCTTTTCTGAGGCTAAGCGCATAATAGATAACGGCGGCATAGGCGAAATCACCCGTTCTGTGTGGATAATCACAAATTGGTACAGAACGAAAGCGTATTACGATTCGAGCGCATGGCGTGCAACCTGGGCAGGCGAGGGCGGTGGAGTGCTTATGAATCAAGCACCGCATAAACTTGAACTTTGGCAGTGGCTTTGCGGCATGCCAAAAAGCATATACGCCATATGTAATGAGGGCAAGCATCACGATATAGAGGTTGAGGACGAGGCAACGATTTTTGCCGAGTATGAAAACGGCGCAAGCGGAGTTTTTATCGCCTCGACAGGCGACTATCCCGGCACAAACCGACTTGAAATCACAGGCACAAGGGGAAGACTGATACTTGAAAAAAATACCCTGACATATCAAAAATTCTCGTGCGATTCCCGTGATTTTAGCGCAGGAAGGTGCGAAAAAATAGATATTGAGGAGCAAATTATTTTTGACGAGGATTACAACGGACATAGGGCGCTTTTACAAAACTTTGCAAACGCAATTCTGTACGGTGAGCCACTTGTCGCAACCGCCAGTGAGGCACTGCGCTCGCTCCTTATTTGTAACGCAGCATACCTTAGCGCGTGGAAGGGCGAAAAAATCTCTTTGTCAATAGACGAAAAGGAGTATTTTGAGCTTCTTAAAAAGCGTGCAGAGCTAAGCTCTCAAAAGAAATCTCATTCTCCGAACCATCTCGATGGAACATATAAAAAGCGTTGGGACACTAATTGGTAATAAAGGACAAAAATCGACAAGCTATGAGCTTGTCGATTTTTTGTTGCTTTTCACGAATTTTTCAACGCAATCAATCATTAAATTGATTATAGTATTTTTTAATTCATTTTTGTTGGGACGCCATTTCCAATTTTGATTTACCGCATCGGAAAAATAGAGTAGCTGTGCGAATTGGTAACCACGATATTTGGCAACCGATGCCCAACCTGCACATTCCATCTCGACAGCGACCGCCCCCTGTGATGTCCTTTTTTCAATTGCCAAGGGAGTTTCTCTGAAAAACGCATCTGTTGTCCAAGTGGTAGAAATATTGAATTCAAAATTGTTTTCGCTAAGATATGTAGCAATAAAGCTTGTAAGCTCCTTGTCCGTTTCGACATAAACAGAAGGCTTTAAATAATGGTATGATGTGCCCTCGTCTCGTATCGCTCTGTCAACGAGAATAAATCCGGCAGATGTGATATTGTGGTCGATTTGACCGGCAGAACCACAGGCGAAAAACTTGGTAATTCCCAAAAATCCAAGCTCCTCCATGAGTCCCGACGCATTGGCAGAGCCAAGAGGTGACAAAGCAACAATGAAGCTTTTGTTGTAAATATAGCATATGTTTGTATTGCTTCCGTTTTTAAAATAGTAAAATTCCTCAAAAGCCCCTGGTCTATCTTCTTGGATTTTTTCGAAATTTCTCGTAAATATAAGCAAAGCAGTATCTATTTTGTACTGAGAAAGGATGGCCTGCTTGATAGCAAGCTCCTCATTACTCGCAAGATAACTCTCCTTCGTTATAAACCCCTCGTCCTCAAAAAACTCGATTATTGGAAAATCCATGCTATCCTCCTTTAACAATACTGTTCAAAAGCAAGCTTATCAATGCTGACTCAAATCATACGGCATGATGCTGCCATCCTGTAATTCGGAAAAATCCCAACGCAAAATAGCGATGGGATTTTTTGGCCTGCCCGATAGGATTCGAACCTACGACCTTCAGAGTCGGAGTCTGATGCGCTATCCAGCTGTGCTACGGGCAGATTTTGAATGAATTTAGTGCAAATTACATATAAAATATGTTATGCATATGAAGAGTATACCACAAAATTACGATTTTGTAAATAAATATATAAAAAATGTTTGAAATTTATGAAAATGTATGATATAATTAAGTCACTAATGATAGACTTTGAAAAGGAGGATTTCAAAATGTTAACAGACATTGAAATCGCACAGGGCGCGACCCTTGAGCCAATCTCAAAAATCGCAGCAAAAATCGGACTTTATGAGGAGGAGTACGAGCCTTACGGAAGATATAAGGCAAAGATTACAGATGAGTTCCTCAACAGAATGGCAGATAAGCCTGACGGAAAGCTTATTCTCGTAACCGCCATCAACCCTACTCCCGCAGGAGAGGGCAAGACAACAACCACAGTTGGTCTTGGTATGGCAATGAGCAAAATCGGCAAAAACGCAATTATCGCTCTTCGTGAGCCCTCACTTGGCCCTGTATTCGGCGTAAAGGGCGGAGCAGCCGGCGGCGGCTATGCGCAGGTTCTTCCAATGGAGGATATCAACCTTCATTTTACAGGTGACTTCCACGCAATCACAACCGCAAACAACCTTCTTTCAGCAATTATCGACAACCACATTCAGCAGGGAAATGCTCTTGGAATTGACCAAAGAAGAATTCTTTTCCCAAGAGTTCTCGATATGAATGACAGAGCCCTTCGTAACGTAGTTGTTGGACTTGGAACAAAAATGGACGGCGTTCCAAGAGAGGACCACTTTATGATTACGGTTGCCAGCGAAATTATGGCAATCCTTTGCCTTAGCGAAAATATCGCAGATCTTAAGGAAAGACTCGGTAGAATTCTCGTTGCTTACAAGTATGACGGAAGCCCCGTATACTGTCGTGATCTCGGCGTAAACGGCGCTATGGCGGCAGTTCTTAAGGATGCCCTTAAGCCAAACCTCGTACAAACTCTTGAAAACACCCCTGCAATCATTCACGGTGGCCCGTTTGCTAATATCGCACACGGCTGTAACTCTGTAAGAGCTACAAAGCTTGCTCTTAAGCTTGCAGATTACACAATTACAGAGGCAGGCTTCGGCGCTGACCTCGGTGCAGAGAAGTTCTTTGATATCAAGTGCCGCTTTGCTAAGCTTAAGCCGGCAGCAGTAGTCCTCGTTGCAACGGTTCGTGCTCTTAAGTACAACGGTGGCGTTGCAAAGGCAGACCTTGGAGTTGAAAACGTAGAGGCTCTTAAGCGTGGCGCAGTAAACCTCGAGGCGCATATCGATAATCTCCAAAAGTATGGCGTTCCCGTAGTTGTAGCTATCAACCGCTTTGGCACTGACAGCGAGGCAGAGCTCAGAGCAGTTGAGGAAATTTGTCTTGCTAAGGGCGCAGAATTTGCACTCAGTGAGGTGTTCGCAAAGGGAGGCGACGGCGGAATTGAGCTTGCTAAGAAGGTGGTTGAGGCTTGTAATAAGCCGAGCAACTTCCATTGCTTGTATCCCGACGATATGTCAATCAAGGACAAAATCATCACCGTAGCAAAAGAAATTTACGGTGCGGCAGACGTTAAATTTGATGCAGTAGCACTTAAGGCTATCGCAGAGTTTGAAGCTCTTGATCCCGCATACAAGAAATTCCCTGTATGTATGGCTAAAACGCAGTATTCACTCTCTGATGACCAGACAAAACTCGGTCGTCCCACAGGCTTTACCTTGACTGTAAGAGAGGTTAAGCTCAGCGCAGGCGCAGGCTTTGTGGTTGCTCTTACAGGCGCAATTATGACAATGCCCGGACTTCCTAAGGCTCCTGCGGCTCTTAATATCGACGTTGACGAAAACGGAAAAATTACAGGACTTTTCTAATATGAAACAGGAATTTATTTCCCACTCGACAGCCGAAACCGAACAAATAGCGGAAAGCTTTGCAAAAATGCTGAAAAAGTGCGACTTTGTCGCTCTTTTCGGCGACCTTGGAGTCGGAAAAACTGCATTTGTGCGTGGACTTGCAAGGGAGCTTTGCCCCGACGCATTAGTTAAAAGTCCCACATATACAATAGTGAATGAGTACCGCAAAAACGGAAAAGAGCTTTTTCACTTTGATGTGTACAGAATAGAGGATGATGACGACCTTTATTCAATGGGCTTTTACGATTACCTGAAAAGAGGAATATGCGTTTGCGAGTGGAGCGAAAATATTCTGTGGGCAATACCCGAGGGCTCATATCGTATAAAAATTGAGAGAGTGCCACAAAGCCTCGAGTACAGAAGGATAACAATCGAAAAGGATTAAAGATGAAGATATTGGCATTGGATTCCACTGCAAACACCTCAAGCGTAGCAATACTTGAGGACGATACGTTGATTGCAGTCTATACAGTAAATACAGAGAATACCCATAGCGAAACTCTTCTTCCTATGGTTAAGCAAATACTAAACTCAGCCTCATTAACCGTTGACGATATTGATGTGTTTGCCGTTGCAAACGGTCCGGGCTCATTTACCGGTGTTCGTATCGGCGTTGCAACCGTAAAGGGACTTGCATTCGGCAAAAATAAAAGGTGTGTTGCAGTTAGCACAACTGAGGCGCTAAGCGTAAATCTCGAGGGCTTTGACGGTATTGTGTGCCCTATAATGAACGCTCGCAGAGGACAGGTCTATACTTGTATTTATAAAAACGGAGAAGCACAAATCGACGAGTGCTGTATGATGCTTGACGAGCTTGTGCCAATGCTCGAAAAATACGGTGAAAAAATATATTTCACAGGCGACGGATATTCTCTTACGCTTGAAAAGGACATAAAAAACAAGCAAATCACACCCGAGTATTTGAGATATTCCAATGCGTATGGGGTTGGCAAGGTGGCATACAGAAAGGTATTGAAGGGCGAATATACGACAGACTCTGACCTTCGTGTAAATTACCTCAGAAAGCCACAGGCAGAGCGTGAAAGAGAAGAAAGACTAAAAAATCAAAGCAAATAAGGGGAATAAAATGAAACCAATCGCAGTAGCGTGTGACCACGCAGCACTTAATTTGAAGGCAGAGGTGCTAAAGCATCTTAGTGAAATCGGCGTTGCGTACGTTGATTACGGAACCTACGAAAATAAAAGCTGTAACTATCCCGACTATGCCGAAAAGGTATGTGCGGCAATCAATGCAGGGGATAGCGAGCTTGGAATATTGATTTGCGGAACAGGCATAGGAATGAGTATGGCGGCAAATAAGTGCCAAGGTATTCGCGCGGCGTGCTGTCAGGATACATTTAGTGCGAAATTCACTCGTCTTCATAACGATGCAAACGTTCTTTGTATGGGAGAAAGAGTTCTTGGCGTAGGACTTGCGCTCGATATCGTAGACATATTTATAAATACCCCGTTTGAAGGAGGCAGACACCAAACTCGTGTAGATATGGTTATGGCTCTTGAAAATAAAAGGTTCAACTGAAATTCTTAATTCAAAAGGAGAACAAATATGAAAAAGGTTTATTTTATTACGGGCTCGCAGGATCTTTACGGCGAGGAATGTCTTAAGCAGGTTGCCGAGGACAGCAAGGTAATCGCAAGCTACTTGAATGACAAAATCGACGGTGTTGAGATTTCCTATGTTGCAACCGTAAGAGATGAGGCAAGCTGTGTTGAGGCATGTGCTAAGGCTACAAACGATCCCGAATGTATCGCAGTAATCACATGGATGCACACCTTTAGCCCCGCAAAAATGTGGATAAAGGGACTTCAATTCCTTAAGAAGCCACTTCTTCATTTCCATACCCAAGCAAACGAAAAGCTTCCGTATGACGAAATTGATATGGACTTTATGAACCTCAATCAAACCGCACACGGCGGCCGTGAATACGGCTTTATGGTTACACGCCTTGGCGTTAAGCGTGAGGTTGTTGTTGGCTACTATCAGCACGAGGATGTAATCGAAAAGATAAAGAAATTCATTGATGTTGCAAGGGCAGTTGACTTCTCGAAGAACCTTAACGTTGCTATGTTTGGTAGCAATATGAGAGAGGTTAGCGTAACCGACGGTGACAGAGTAGAAAGCCAAATCAAATACGGCTGGAACGTAAACTACTACGGAATTGGTGACCTTGTTGCTCTCGTAAACGAGGTAACCGATGCAGAGGTAGATGCTAAAATGGCAGAGTATGCCGAGCTCTATGATATAAACACAACAGACCTTGACGCAGTTAAGGAGCAGGCAAAGTACGAAATCGCTCTTGCTAAGTTCCTTAAGGCTGGCAATTTCGGCGCATATACAGACACATTCCAGGACCTTCACGGCATGAAGCAGCTTCCTGGTCTTGCAACACAGAGAATGATGGCTATGGGCTATGGCTTTGGCGCAGAGGGCGACTACAAGACCGCAGCGCTCAACGCTATCTTTGTTGAAATGGCAAAGGGAAGAAAGGGCTCAACAGGCTTTATGGAGGACTACACCTACGACTTCACAAGAGGTGACGAGGTTGTTCTCGGCGCTCATATGCTCGAGGTATCTCCCGATTTCGCATCAACAAAGCCAAAAATTGAGGTTCATCAGCTCGGAATTGGCGGAAAAGAGCCACCGGCAAGACTCGTATTTGACGGAGTTGAGGGCGACGGTGTTGCAGTATGTATGGTTGATATGGGTAACCGCTTCCGTCTTATCTGCGCAAGCATTGAGCTTGTAAAGCAGCCAAAGCCAATGCCAAAGCTTCCTGTTGCAAGAATTATGTGGAAGCTAAAGCCCGACCACGCAACAGGTGCAGCAGCTTGGATTTACGCAGGCGGCGCACACCATACAGTTGTTTCGACTGCAATTACAGTTGAGGATGTACGCCTTTTTGCAAAGCTCACAGATACAGAGCTCGTTGTAATTGACGAAAACACCAACATTTATGAGCTTCAGGAAAAGCTTGATATGCTTGACCTTCTCGCAAAGCTCAAATAAACAAGCTCCAAAAGAGGTGCACTTGCGCCTCTTTTTTGCATTGATACAACACGACAATTTACACAATAAGTCATATACTGCAAGTGAATATTTTGTGAAAAGTGCATGAAAAGATAGTGAAAATAATTGACAAACGAGGCATTATACGGATAAAATGGAATTAGAAGGAGTCATTATACCAAGCAGGAGGTGTAGTTATGAAAAAATTCCTTATAATGCTTTTGACATTTTCGATGCTTGTCGGGCTTTTTGTATCGTGCGATAACACCGATATTGACTCATCAAGCGAGCAAGAGTCCTCGCAACAGAGTAGTACCCAAGAGGATGCTTCAAGCGAGAGCGAGGAAAATACAGATAAGCCAAGCACCGACCAATCCTTGATGGCAATGCCATATCTTGTAGATTTGGGATATTATACAACCATATCTCACGGTAAATACGATTTTGGAGCAAGCGCAAAAGAAGGCAACGACTTTAATTATATGATTTTTTGGGAATACGAGGACTACGCCTCAGCCCTTTCCGCAGCGGTAGCTCCAATTGTTGATAAGGAGTTTTTCGAGAACAATATAGTTATTTATATTGACAACCCTTATTATCAAAGGGAAATAAACGACATTAAAATCGGATTCAGAGATTTCCGTTATAGCAATAGCAAAATGGAAATTACTCTTGATACATTTCTTTTTGAGAATGGCGTTTATGACCTAACCTACCCATTCGTTTGTTCAACCTATATTGCCATTCCCAAAACGCAGGAGCATGGCTTGGAATCCTATTCTATAAATTTCAGTGTTGAGCTTGAGCTTAAGCTAAATGATATAGGTGTGGAAAATGTCACATATTCTGCTACGCAAGGCGAGTTGCCTATTTACGAGGATGAAAGGCTTTGGCTTATAAGGGATGCCGAGGATTACGCTACATTCATAAGGGAAGAAAAGGATATTTTCAACGGTGCATCTGCTGATCTGCGCTATGATTTGCCCGGAATAATTCATTATTCGCCGTATAAGCATCAAAATTCCTTCCTTCAGGTGTACGAAAATGCTCACATTCACGAGGACGGAACAATTTATGTAGAGCACAGGCGATTCTTCGACGATGAAAGAGAAGCCCCCACCGAATATGAGCCTGCCTACACCTTCATAAGCCTTGAAAAATCGAAAATTGACATTTCAAGAGCAAATGGCAGGGTGGTGTGTGAGGATTACGATTATATCGCAAGCCAAAACACAATTACCGCTGAGAGCGAGCCACCACGGCAAAGTGAATATTATAAAGAGGTTATACTTAGCGAAGGAATACAGGCGTATAATCCGCCGATGGATTATCTTGATTATTACGAGGTATTCTATCTGTTTAAAACAACCGAGGAGCTGTATGATTTTGGTTTTAAAACGAACCTCAGCCGTCATGGTATCAACATAAATAATTATTATTACCTGATCTCCTCTCGAAGCTACTATGACAGGGCATATGCCGATATAGGCTTCTCCAATCTCAGAATAGAGGACGGAGTGCCTAAAATAGATCTGCACCAAGCCCCAACAGAGCCAAAGGGCGACAGTGAAAATCTCAGTCTTATACTCATTCCAAGGGCAGAGCTTCCAAGTGGAATTTCGGCTGGCGATATACAAATAAATTATGTCACGGAAAAATATTTAGGCGAGCTTGCATATGTTAGCCACAATGGCAAAACCGATAAGGCGGAGATAGGAAGTGGCCATATATACACCAACCTTAGATTGTTTTTAAGCGATAACGGGCAATATTCAGGCGATTATCAAAGCAAAAAGCCCGAAACAAATCCCTTGGCAAATCAGATCTCCCTCGATGGCGTAAGCATCGATTTCTTTAAAGAAAACATAGTTGTTGTAATCGAAAGACGAATAAATCGATTAGGATATTGTGAAATTCTCGGCTATAAGGATGCCAAAATGGTCGATGGCACATTAGTTATAACGGCACAGGTTATCTCGGATAATAGCGATATGGATCTGATAATTGACGGAAACGCAACATGGGATGATCAAATAATAATTCCAAGGTCAATGCTCAATAATGCCGAAATAAGTAGTGCAACTCCCGTAAGAATACAGCTTGATGCAAAGCACCAAATTGATTACAGAATATACGGGATATTAGAGGACGCATCTGAGTAAAAAACAAAACAAAAATCCACTCGAAAGGGTGGATTTTCATTTTTATGCATAAAAAGTGAATAATATTCACTAATTATTCACTAAATATTCATTTGAAATGCACTATATATTATAAAAAGGAAAAAAATTTTCACGATTTTTGAATATTTTTTCAAAAAAGCCTTGACAAGAGCATAATAAGGCCTTATAATATGTAACGTAATTATAAAATCATTTTCGGAGGAAGATAAAAATGGATAAGAAAAACATCAAAAAGGTAGTGCTTGCATATTCGGGAGGACTTGACACCTCTATCATTATTCCGTGGCTCAAGGAAAACTACAACAACTGTGAGGTTATCGCTGTTTCAGGTAATGTAGGACAGGCTGACGAGCTTGAGGGACTTGAGGAAAAGGCTCTTGCAACAGGCGCTTCAAAGCTTTATATTGAGGATCTTACAGAGGAATTTGTAAACGATTACATAATCCCGACAGTTAAGGCGGGGGCTCTCTATGAGGAGTATATGCTCGGTACATCCTTTGCTCGTCCAATCATCGCAAAGAGAATTGCAGAAATCGCACTTGCAGAGGGCGCAGACGCAATTTGCCACGGTTGCACAGGTAAGGGTAATGACCAGGTTCGTTTCGAGCTTGCAATTAAGGCATTCGCTCCCAATATGCCAATCATCGCTCCTTGGCGTGAGTGGACAATCAAATCTCGTGAGGAGGAAATTGAGTACGCAGAGGCACACAATGTTCCTCTTAAGATAAACCGTGAAACCAACTACTCAAAGGATAAAAACCTCTGGCACCTTAGCCATGAGGGACTTGACCTTGAGGATGCAGGTAACGAGCCAATGTACGAAAAGCCCGGCTTCCTTGAAATGGGCGTTTCACCACTCCAGGCACCTGACACACCAACCTACATCACCCTCGACTTTGAGGCGGGCGTTCCCGTTGCCTTCAACGGAGAGAAGATGAGCGCAAAGGACATCATTCTTGCGCTTAATAAGGTAGGCGGAGAAAACGGTATTGGACTTCTCGACATCGTTGAAAACCGTCTTGTAGGCATGAAGTGCCGTGGAGTATATGAAACTCCGGGTGGAGCAATCCTTTACTTCGCACATAACTACCTCGAAACACTTTGCCTTGACAAGATGACAATGCACGAAAAGCAGAAGCTCGCCATCACCTTTGCAGAGCTCGTATATAACGGACAATGGTTCACACCGCTTCGTGAGGCTCTTAGCGCATTTGTTGATAAGACACAGGAGAATGTGACAGGTAAGGTAAGAATTAAGCTCTACAAGGGCAATATGATTAAGGCAGGCGCATGGAGCGACTACTCACTCTACTCAGAGGAAATCGCAACCTTCGGCGAGGATAATGTATATAATCAAGCCGATAGTGCAGGATTTATCAACCTCTTTGGACTTCCAATCAAGGTTCAAGCGCAGGTAAACGCAAAAAACAACAAATAATTAAGGAATTTTAACTATGGATAAAATGTGGGCTGGAAGATTTGAAAAGGCGCTTGATAAGCTTGCCGATGATTTCAATTCTTCAATTCATTTCGATAAAAAAATGTATCAGCAGGACATAAGAGGCTCAATAGAGCACGCAACTATGCTCTGTAAGGTTGGCATCTTGACAGAGGAGGAGCTTGGAGAAATAATCTCCGGACTTATCTCCATACTCACCGATTTGAATAACGGAACGCTCGCATTTGACGAAAATGCCGAGGACATTCATATGTTCGTTGAGGCAGAGCTAACCAAGAGAATCGGGGACACGGGCAAGAAGCTTCATACTGCCCGTTCCCGCAATGATCAGGTTGCGCTTGACCTGAGGCTCTATATGCGTGACGAGGTAAATGATGTAATTGCTATGCTTAAGGAGCTTATCGGTGCAATTTTGGAGCAAGCAAAGGCAAACACCGAAACCATTATGCCGGGCTACACCCATCTTCAAAGGGCGCAGCCAATCACCTTTGCTCACCACTTGCTCGCATACTGTATGATGCTTCTTCGTGACATCACTCGTCTTGAGGATGCGCTAAAGAGAATGAATTATTCACCTCTTGGCTCTTGCGCCTTAGCCGGCACAACCTACCCAACTGATCGTGATATGGTAGCAGAGGCGCTCGGCTTTGACGGAGTTTGCATGAACTCTATTGATGGCGTGTCCGACAGAGACTACTGCATCGAGCTTGAAAGTGCTTTTGCAACCATTATGATGCACCTCTCACGCTTTAGCGAGGAGATCATTCTTTGGTCAAGCTGGGAATTCAAGTTTATCGAGCTTGACGATTCCTACACAACAGGCTCATCTATTATGCCGCAAAAGAAAAATCCCGATATGGCAGAGCTCGTAAGAGGAAAAACAGGTCGTGTATACGGTGATCTTATCGCAACTCTTACAATGCTTAAGGGAATCCCGCTTGCATATAACAAGGATATGCAGGAGGATAAGGAAGCAATCTTTGATAGTGTAGAAACAGTCAAAAAATGCCTTGGCGTATTCATTCCAATGATAAGGACAATGAAGGCGCTAAAGGAAAATATGTATAACGCATCAAAGAAGGGCTTCATAAACGCAACCGACTTAGCCGACTATCTTACAAAGCGTGGCGTACCGTTCCGTACGGCATATAAAATTGTCGGAACAATCGTCGGTAAATGCGTAAAAGAGGGAATAACACTTGACGAGGTTCCTTTTGACGAATACAAGAGCTTTTCCAATGTGTTTGAGGAGGATCTTTACGACGAGATTTCTCTTGAAACGTGCATAAAAAAGAGAATCTCTAAGGGCTCAACGGGCTACGACTCCGTAAACGAGCAAATAATCTATGTCGAGGAACTTTTAAAATGAAAAAGAAAATTTTTATAGACGGTAAGGCAGGCACAACGGGACTAAGAATAGAGGAGCGTCTTTCGGGACGCGACGATGTTGAAATCGTTTCCTTGCCCGAGGAGCTGAGAAAGGATCCTGTCGCGCGCAAGCAAATTATGAATAGCGTTGACGTTGTGTTCCTATGCTTACCGGATGCGGCGGCAATAGAGGCCGTATCTATGATAGAAAACGAAAACGTTATCGTCATAGATGCATCAACCGCACACAGAACAAATCCCGAATGGGCGTACGGCTTTGCCGAGCTTGGCGAGGATTTTGAAAGAAAGATAATAGACAGTAAAAGAATTGCCGTTCCGGGATGCCACGCAAGCGGATTTATTGCGCTTGTGTATCCGCTTATCAAGGCGGGAATTTTGCCCAAGGACACGTTGCTTACCGCACATTCTATCACGGGCTACAGCGGAGGCGGAAAGGGTATGATTGCCGAGTATGGCAGTGAGGAGCGTAGTCCGCTTCTTGACGCTCCAAGACAGTATGGCATCGCTCAAAAGCACAAGCATATTCCCGAAATGGTTAAAATCACGGGATTGGAGAATGCGCCCGTATTTTGCCCCATAGTAGCAGATTTTTACTCGGGTATGGAGGTAACCGTACCGCTATTCAAATCACAGCTAAGCTATGGCGGAATAGAGGAAATCAAGCAAATTTACAGAGAGCTTTACAACACACCGATCATTTCCTATAATGACGCAAACGATGAGGGAGGCTTCTTGTCAGGCGCATCAATGTCGTGCAAGGACTCAATGTCTGTTGAGGTCTATGGAAACGAGGACAGAATAATACTTGTCGCAAGATATGATAATCTGGGCAAGGGCGCATCCGGAGCAGCAGTAGAATGCTTGAACATAAAGCTTGGATGCGAAAGAACAAAAACACTTGAACTATAATCAAACAGGAGCAGAAATGAAAATTATCGAGGGTGGCGTAGTTGCCGCAAAAGGATTTTACGCAAACGGAGTGCACTGCGGAATAAGAAAGAACAAGTCCAAAAAGGACCTTGCGCTTATTTTTTCAGAGGTAATTGCAAGCACTGCATCGGTTTATACCACAAATAAGGTTAAGGGCGCTCCCCTTACCGTTACAAAAAACAATATAGCCAACGGATATGCGCAGGCAGTTATCTGTAATAGCGGAAATGCAAACACCTGCAATGCCGATGGTATTGAGGTTGCTACCAATACCTGTGTCGCGCTCGCAGAGGCGCTCAAGATTGATACAACTGATGTTGTAGTTGCATCAACAGGTGTTATCGGTCAGCCACTTGATATTACTCCGATCACTACCGCAATTCCGTCACTTATTTCAGGCTTGAACAGAGAAAGCCAAGCAAGCCGTGATGCCGCAGAGGGAATTATGACAACCGATACACGTCTGAAGGAGATTGCCGTAAGCTTTGAGGTTGGCGGAGTTGAGTGTAAAATCGGTGGAATTGCTAAGGGCTCGGGAATGATTCATCCCAATATGGCAACAATGCTCGTATTTATAACGACAGACTGCAATATAACACCCGAAATGCTCCAAATTGCACTTTCAACCGATATCAAAAGCACATTCAATATGGTAAGCGTTGACGGAGATACCTCAACCAACGATATGGTAACCGTTATGGCTAACGGTATGGCTCAAAACCCAATAATTGATAGCGAGGGCGAGGCGTTTGATGCCTTTATGAAGGCTCTCAATACGATTACGGTTTACCTTTGCCGCAAGATCGCAGCAGACGGAGAGGGCGCAACAAAGCTTCTTGAATGTGAGGTTTATGGTGCAAAGGACGAGAAAAACGCAAAAATAATCGCAAAGAGCATCATATGCTCCTCGCTTGTCAAGGCGGCAATGTTTGGATCTGATGCAAACTGGGGAAGAATCCTCTGTGCAATAGGATATAGCGGCGCAGACGTTGACGTGAGCAAGGTTGATGTATATTTCAAATCCTCAAAGGGCGAAATCCTCGTTTGCCAAAACGGAGCAGGAGTTGATTTTTCCGAGGAAATTGCAAAGGAAATACTTCTCGAAAACGAGATTACAGTAGTTGTCAAATTAGGCGACGGAGATGCAGACAGCGTTGCGTGGGGCTGTGACCTTACGTACGACTACGTAAAAATAAACGGAGATTATAGAACGTAATGGAAAATTTACCGATAGAAATTACAAACGCACATCGTGCCGAGGTGCTAACTCAGGCGCTTCCGTACATACAAAAATATTACGGCAAAATTATCGTAGTGAAATACGGTGGCAACGCAATGATAAACGAGCATCTTAAGGAGCAGGTAATGGAGGATATCGTGCTTTTGCATCTTATCGGAGTTAAGATTGTTCTCGTTCACGGCGGAGGCCCTGAGATTACCGAAATGCTTAACAAAATGGGCAAGGAATCCGTGTTCTTAAACGGACTTCGTGTAACCGACAAGGAAACGGCAGATGTCGTTCAAATGGTGCTTGCAGGTAAGATAAACAAAAGTCTTGTAAATCTCCTTGAAATCAAGGGGGGAGATGCCGTAGGACTTAGTGGCCTTGACGGACATATGATAGAGGCGCAAATGAAGGACGAGGCTCTCGGATATGTTGGAAAAATCACCAAGGTTGACGTGAAGCCTATAACAGACCTGCTCGAAAAGGGCTATATTCCTGTTGTATCAACAATAGGTTGCGATAATGAGGGCAACGTTTACAATATCAATGCCGACACAGCGGCCGCATATATTGCAGGTAAAATGGGTGCGGAAAGACTCCTTACAATGACCGATATTGCGGGCATTTTGAGAGACAGAAATGATCCAAGCTCAATAATTCCGTGCATTGATATCGCAGAGGCAAGAGCGCTTTTCGAAAGCGGAATAATCTCGGGCGGCATGATACCGAAGGTTGAATGCTGTATTGAGGCAATCGAGCACGGAGTACACAGAGTAACCATACTTGACGGACGTGTACCTCACGCATTACTTATAGAAATGCTCACCGATGAGGGCGCAGGAACAATGGTAATTAGGGATAAAAACAATGAGTAATAAGCAAACAGACAAGCAATACGTTGCAAATACCTATGCCCGCTTCGATATCGAGATTGTCGGCGGCAAGGGCTCAATAGCTGTTGACTCCAACGGCAAGGAATACATAGATTTGGCAACGGGAATTGCAGTAAATACCTTTGGTATTTCAGATGACGAATGGATACAGGCGGTTACCGCACAGCTCGGAAAATTCCAGCATGTGTCGAACCTTTATTATTCCGAGCCCTGCATATCCCTTGCAAAAATCCTTTGTGAGCGCACAGGAGCGAGAAAGGTGTTTTTCGGAAATTCGGGTGCAGAGGCAAACGAATGCGCAATAAAGGTCGCAAGAAAATGGGCGCAAATGACCAAGGGCGAGGGCGATTATACGATAATCACACTCAAAAATAGCTTCCATGGAAGAACAATAACAACCCTTAAGGCAACGGGACAGGATGTTTTTCACACCGACTTTGGCCCATTTCCCGAGGGCTTTGCCTATGCAGAGGCAAATAACATAGAAAGTGTTCGCAAAATCGTAGAAAGCACAAAATGCTGTGCTATTATGATGGAAATGGTGCAGGGTGAGGGCGGCATTTTGCCACTTGATAAGACCTTTGTCAGTGACTGCGTTAAGCTTGCGGGCGACTACGATTTGCTAATAATCGCCGATGAGGTGCAAACGGGCAACGGACGTACAGGCACACTCTACGCATACGAGCAGTTTGATTTCACTCCCGACATCGTGTCCACCGCAAAGGGACTTGGCGGCGGCTTGCCAATCGGCGCAACACTCCTTTTTGAAAGAGTTGAGGGGGTTCTCACTCCCGGCTCTCACGGCTCAACCTTCGGTGGAAACCCCGTGGCCTGTGCCGGCGCTGTAAGCATTATATCAAGAATTGACGATGCGCTCTTAGATGGCGTTAAGGCTCGTTCAAAATATATTTTTGACACTCTTAACGGTGCAAAGGGAGTAAAAAGCGTAAGCGGACTCGGACTTATGATAGGAATCGAAACACAGAGAGATGCCACAGAGGTTTTGAAGGATTGCTTTGAAAGAGGAATTTTGCCAATTAAGGCAAAAAACAAGATAAGACTTTTGCCTGCGCTCAACATTCCAATGGATGAGCTTGAAAGGGCGATTGAGATATTGAAGGAATGTATGGCAAAATAAGCCGATTATTCAATCGAGGAGAAAATTATGAATTTTTTAAAGGGCAGAGATTTTTTAAAGCTTCTTGATTTCACCACCGAGGAAATCGGAGGACTTATAGATTTGGCACAGACGCTTAAGGCGAAGAAAAAGGCGGGCGAGGTGCACGAATATTGCAAGGGCAAGAATATTGCACTCATATTTGAAAAGACAAGCACTCGTACCCGTTGTAGCTTTGAGGTTGCCGCACACGATCTGGGCATGCACGTTACCTATCTTGATCCAACAGGCTCTCAAATAGGCAAAAAGGAAAGCATGGCAGATACCGCAAGGGTTTTGAGCGGAATTTACGATGGCATAGAATATCGTGGCTACGGACAGGAAATTGTCGAGGAGCTTGCAAAATATTCCAAGGTTCCTGTATGGAACGGACTCACAAACGAATTTCACCCGACGCAAATCTTGGCAGACTTTCTCACAATTAAGGAGCATTTTGGCTATCTTAAGGGAATTAAATTCGTATATATGGGCGACGCTCGCTTCAATATGGCGAATTCCCTTATGGTTGGTTGTGCAAAGATGGGCATTGATTTTGTTGCTTGCGCTCCCGAAGAATATTTCCCGAATGCAGAGTTAAGTGAAACCTGCAAGGAAATTGCCAAAGCAAACGGTTCAAGCATCACCTTCGAAACAGATCCCAAAAAGGCAGTTGTAGGAGCAAATGTAATCTATACTGACGTGTGGGTGTCAATGGGCGAGCCAACTGATGTATGGGCACAAAGAATAGAGGACCTCTCCCCGTATCAGGTTAATATGGAAATTATGAATATGGCAAGCGAAAACGCAGTGTTTATGCATTGCCTGCCCGCATATCATGACCTTAAAACCACAATAGGCAGAGAAATGGGCGAACGCTTCGGCAGAGATGCAATGGAGGTAACCGACGAGGTGTTTGAAAGCGAAAAATCAATCGTTTTCCAAGAAGCCGAAAACAGAATGCACACTATCAAGGCCGTAATGCTTGCAACACTTTAGTATTATAATGAAAAATAAAAAGCCGAGAAACCTCGGCTTTTTATTTTTATTTATCGCAATAAAATGCGTGATTTCCTATCGTTTTAAACAAAACGCCATTTTTGCTAATCCAGCTGTTTGGTGCTACCTTGGGATTTACAAAATACAAAATCTTGTCACTTATCGTGTATCCCTCAAGACAGATTTTCGCAGCAATAATGCTTTCGCTTGTAGGCTCATTGTAAATGGTTCCGTTAGCGACAGGCGAGAATTGCACGCCGTATTTTTTGTCAAAGATAACTCCGTAAATAGTATTTGGATAAGCCTTCGACTTAACTCTGTTCAAAATTACATTTCCAACTGCGATTTTTCCAAGCAATGGCTCGCCACGGCTCTCTGCACTTATGATTTTTGCAAGCCAATAAACCTCGTCGGCACGGTAAAATTGGTCCCCTGATTTAATGGCACCGCTTCCTCTTGTGACAAAAAATCCGTGAGAGCTACTGCTCCAAGAAATTTTAGCATCAAATGCCTTATAAAGAGTTAAAATGGGAGCGTACATAACACCGCTACGCATATAGATAGGAGAATCAAAGTATAAATATCTTCCATTCGCCACTATGTAATTAGCCCCGTCCTTACAGATCAAGGTCAGCTTGCTTGTTTTGATTGTGAGTGTACGAGTAGAGTAATCGTAGCTTGCCTTGGTGCTCGCATCCATAGAAGCGGCAAATTTTTTAATTCCAACATAGGTGGCATTATTAGACACCTGAATGCCGCCGTTAAAATATTGTCCATCTATATAAACTCCAACACCTGACGATGCACTCACAGGAACAGCAAACACCGTCGTCACGCATAAAATGAGCAATAGAACAGATATTATCCTTTTCAATCAACTTCCTTTCCTCATAGCATACTATAAAAACTTTTTTTGTAAATTTACGATTTTATTGTATCATATTCCAAACAATAAATCAATGAACAATATTTCCCTGGAAATGCAAAATAGCCCACCCTGTGTATCTTATGAGCTAAGAGGACATTATTTTGCGTCCCCACTCAATGTCCTCTTTTGAAATGCTTCCTATTATTACTGAAACGGCAAGATATAAAATAGCGCTCATTCCGATTTCGACAAAAACAGCGCCACGGCTCAAAACGATGCCGAAAATACTTGTCATTATGTTAAAGTCAAACAAAAATCTAACGATAACAGTGGACAAAATTATACTTACAAGGGGCTTTAGAACCCATTTTACAACAGGAGTGCTTACCTGCGTTAAATTGAGCAGTCGCATTATGCTAAGGCTTGTGTTGAATAGCTCAGTTATAAAAATTATCACTACGTAGCCCGAAATTCCCATTTTGGGCAATAAAATCAATATAAGCAAAAGGCTTATGAAGGAGTCGCTGATATTTACTCTCATCGAATAAATTTGCTCTCCAAGTCCCTTAAGCATTGCATCTGTCGCACCATCAAGATACATAAGCGGAATTAACGGCGCTAAAAGCCTTATATATTCACCCGCCTGGGTGCTTCCGTATAAATATACTCCTATCTCATATGAAAACGATACAAAAATTCCGCTTACGCCAACTGAAAAAATAAGCGAAAATGCAAAAACTCTGGAAACAATGTATTGAATACGACGCTTGTTACCTTGAGCAAAAGCCTCCGACAGCTCGGGCACAAGCAGAGAGGAAAATGCACCCAAAACGGCAGATGGGAAAAACAAAAGAGGAACAACCATTCCGTGCAAAACACCATAAGAGCCAATGGATGACTCATAGTCTTGACCACACCGTCGAAGTCCCCACGGTATTGCAATATGCTCAAGTGTTGTCAAGGCGCTACGCACATAAGCGCTCACGGCCACAGGTAGAGCAATTTCGCAAATGCCACGAAGCTCACCCGGGCCACCACTTGCCGAGCTTAATTTGTGACGCTTTATGTCGAAAAAGCACAAAATTCCAGAAAACAGAGCACTTAAAAGCTCACTTATAACACCGCCACCAACTACCGCAACGCACGCAAATTCAACTCCGTTGCCACCTAAAACGACGATAAGATATGAAACCACGCTAAGCCGTACGGCTTGCTCTAAAAGCTGAGATACAATATTTTTGTAAACTCGTCTTACTGCGCAAAAATAACCGTTTATCGCGCTTGACAGCGATATGGCAGGAAGCGAAAACGCAAAAAGCCTAATTGACGGAATAACACGGGAATCTCCGAGAAGAATTCCGCCAATCGCATCCGAAAACGAAAATAGACACACTCCTGCGCTAATCGAAAAGAAAAGGCAGTATAAAATAGCAGATCGCATTATTTTACCGATTCTGTGTCCTCCGTGAGCCAAATCCGCCGATATAAGACGCACAACCGCTAAATTTATCCCCGAACATCCAAAGGTGATGGCAAATCCGAAAATTCCGGAGATAAGAGCAATAAGCCCCATTCCCTGTGCGCCGATTTTTGACGATATATATGCGTTAAATACAACCCCGATAGCACGTAAAAAGAGTGTTCCGCAGCTAAGTAAAATTGCATTTAAAAAATATTTTTTTGCTCTGTTCATTAAATCACCACGCAATCAGTAAAAATATATGAAAAGTGCAAATATAAAATTCAATAAAAATTGACATTTTGCTTTCAGTGTGATATGATTAAAGCATAGAATTAAAAAGAGAGGAGCAATTATGGAGGAGTTTTCAAGAACCGAAATGCTTTTAGGCAAGGAAAACGCCGATAAGCTTAGAGATAAAAAAGTGTTGATTTTTGGCGTTGGCGGCGTTGGCGGATACGTTTGTGAGGCACTTTGCCGTAGCGGAGTGGGAACGATTGATATTGTAGATAATGACACCGTGTCCCTCTCAAATATAAATCGCCAAATAATTGCCCTTCACTCAACCGTAGGAGAATATAAGGTAGACGTTATGAAAAAAAGAATGCTCGATATAAATCCGAGCATTAGCATCACCGCTTACAAGGTGTTTTATACCCCCGAATCATCCTTCGAGCTTGATTTTTCAAAATATGACTACATAGTCGATGCAATCGACACGGTTAGTGGTAAAATAGAGCTTGTAGTGCAGGCGCAGAGGACGGATACACCCATTATTTCCTCAATGGGCGCAGGCAATAAGCTTGATCCTACCGCCTTCAAGGTTAGCGATATATATAAAACATCGGTTTGTCCGCTTGCGCGTGTAATGCGTACAGAGCTTAAAAAAAGAGGAATAAAAGCCCTCAAGGTCGTATATTCCGAGGAAAAACCGATTATACCTGAAATTCCCGAGCAAATGAGGGAGCAAAAGAAAATCCCCCCCGCCTCGTGCGCCTTTATACCGTCCGTCGTCGGACTTATTGTAGCATCTGAGGTTATCAAGGACTTGATAAAATGAGTTTAAAAAAGCACTCGTCTTGTGACGAGTGCTTTTCCTTATTTATTAAGTGCGGGAATAGTATTGACTGCCGAGCCCTTAGCCCAAGAGAACGTGTAGGAGATTTCTCCGTGCGAGAGAAACTCCTGCGCGAGACCTGCACGGTGAAGCTCGTTCAAATCTCTCGGAGAAACGCTTCCGACAAGAGTAGCGGCAAGGCCCGAAAATACGGGGGTGGAATTACTGTGTTCCCAGTTGTAAAAATCTGTTACATTGTAGGTGAATGTAGCAGTATAAATGTTTCCGTCTACTGTAAGATCGGTTATTTCAATGCTTGTAAAGTAAGAGCCGAGTGCGAATTTCCAGTCACCTGTGAGATTGTGATGCACAAGCTCCATTGTTTGATATACGTTCACCGATTCACCCTCAACGGCAAGTGCCTCAGCGGCACGCAGAGCCTTTGCAAGCTCCTCGTTTCGAGTTGTAAGAGCATTTTCATCCTTTAAAAAATCAGCAACATTGATTTCATAATCCTCGCCTGAATTTTCAAGGAAATGGCCAATCAGCTTGCTTGCGTTGCTATATCCTATAATAGCGCCGGATGCCTTGATTTTTTTAGCGCTTGAAAGTGCAGCGTCAAGCTGGTCCTTGGTAAGCCCGGAGCCAACGTTGTAAACAGATTTTGAAAGTCCCATCTGCCTCAGTCTGTCATAAGCGCTTCCGACACCTGTGATGGCGGACGAAAACTCTCCAAATTCGGTAATGGGAGCAACGACTGATTCCGATTCTGACTCGGTTGTGGATTCTTGCTCACTCTCGGGCTCCGATTCGCTAATCTCTGTGCTTTCGCTTTCTGCGCTTGACGAGAAATTGTCCGTATCGAGCTCCTCAGCTGATTCGGTTTTGCTTTCACTTTGCGATTCGGTGCTTGTTTGCTTTGTGCTTTCCTCGCTTGAGGAGCTATCGTTTCTATCACATGCAACGCATGAAATTAACATACAGAGCAGTAATATATATGCTATGAGCTTTTTCATAAATACACTCCAAAATTCGTTATTACTCACATAGTATAACACATTTTTTCAAAAATGTCAACAAAATATACTTGCATAGCATATTGTAGTATGATAAAATACAAAAAGAGGTGATTTTATGAAAAACAGAATTGAAGCGTTGCGCTCACATTTTGATGCGCTTAAAATTGATGCCTGCCTTATTACATCGAGCGTCAGTCACTTGTATTTTACAGGCTTTGATAATCCCGATGCAATGCTTTTTGTGACAAGAGAGAACGCCTATGCCTTTGAGGATTTTAGATATATTGAGGTAGCGCAGGCAAAGCTTGCAGGACTTTATACTGTTATAAGGCCCGAAAAAAGCATCTCCGAATACTTAAACGATATAATATCGTCAGAGAAGATATTGTATATAGGCATCGAGGACAAAAGCATAACACTTAACGAATACGAACTGCTGAAGGGTAAGCTAAAGGCGATTCTCGCAGGAATAGGCGATACCGTTTTAACAATGAGAGAAATAAAATCTCCTGCCGAGCTTGAAAAAATAGCAATAGCTCAGGAAATTACAGACGGCGCATTTGCGCACATTCTGAAAACGGTAACACCCACAATGACCGAAAACGACGTCGCCGCAGAGCTCGAATACTATATGCGTAAGCACGGTGCGCAGGATAAAAGCTTTGAAACGATAGCTATAAGCGGAGCAAAGACATCAATGCCACACGGCACACCAAGCGATACAAGACTCAAAAAAGGTTTTTTGACAATGGATTTTGGCGCTCTCTACGAGGGCTACCACTCCGATATGACAAGAACAATTTGCATAGGTAAGGCTGACGAGGAAATGAAAAGGCTTTATAGTACCGTTCTTCGTGCTCAAAGGGCGGCGCTTGATATGCTGCGAGATGGAGTAAATTGCTCCGATGCGGACAATATGGCAAGGAAAATAATCGACGAAAATTATCTTGGTTGCTTCGGTCATTCGCTTGGACACGGCGTGGGCTTGGAAATCCACGAGCTTCCGTCGCTTAGCTCTCGATGCACAAAGCAGCTTGTGCCGGGAAACGTGGTTACTGTCGAGCCGGGAATTTATATTCCTCAAAAATATGGTTGTCGAATAGAGGATTTGGTTATAATTAAAGAGGGAGAAATCAGAAATTTAACAAAAAGTCCCAAGGAATTGATTGAAATTTACTGATTTTTCTCAAAAAACAAAAAAATATTGCCATAACCTATTGAAATGTTACTTAATTTATAGTAAAATATGTGTGTAAATTTATGGGCTGATTTTGGCGTGTAGCTCTTATATCAATTAACGAAAATCGCCAAGGAAGGAAAACTACAATGATTACAGCAGGAGATTTTAGAAATGGTGTTACCTTTGAAATGGAAGGTAAGGTTTACCAGGTAATTGAATTCCAACACGTAAAGCCGGGTAAGGGCGCAGCTTTTGTAAGAACAAAGTACAGAGATGTTGTTACAGGCGCAATCCGTGAGGCTTCATTCAACCCAACCGCAAAATTTGAGACAGTTCAAGTTGAGCGCAGAGAGCTCCAATACCTTTACAACGACGGTGAGCTTTACTACTTTATGGATATGGAAACATATGAGCAGATTCCCGTTGACGCATCTAAGCTCGGAGACAACTTTAAGTTTGTTAAGGAAAACGAAATGTGCAAGCTTTCTTCCATTAAGGGAGATATCTTCGCAGTTGAGCCTCCTACATTCGTAGAGCTTGTTGTTGTAGAAACAGAGCCTGGCGTTCGTGGCGATACAGCTACAAACGTAACAAAGGCTGCAACTCTTGAAACAGGAGCTGTTATCAGAGTTCCGATTTTTATCAACGAGGGCGATAAGCTTAAGATTGATACAAGAACAGGCGAATATCTTGAGCGTGTAAACAAATAATCAGTTTATTTCGGGCTCGTTTTAAACCGAGCCCGTTAAATTTTAAAATTAAGAAAGGAAATGTATTATGGAAATGGATATTCTTGAAAAGATAGCTTATATAAAGGGCTTGGCAGAAGGACTTTCTCTTGACGCAACAAAGCCTGAGGGAAAGGTTCTTAGTGCAATTATCGACCTTCTCGGTGATCTTTGTGAAACAGTAGCAGATATTGACGATGAGGTTTGCGTTCTTGGCGACTATGTTGAGGAGCTTGACCACGACCTCGGCGCAGTTGAGGAAGACCTCTATGCTGATGATGACGAATGTGATTGCGGCTGTGGCTGCGGTCCCGATTGTGATTGCGGATGCCAGGATGGTTACGAGTGCACCTGTGGCGGTGATTGCGACTGCGGATGCGATTGTGAGTTTGATGAGGACGATCTCGTTGAGGCTATGTGCCCACACTGCGCAGAAAAGGTTGTTTTCTGCAGCGATATTCCTCTTGATGAGCTTGTTTGTCCGGCTTGTGGCGAACCATTCGCAACAGAAGAATAAAAGCAAATAAATAAAAATCCCTCCGTTATCGGAGGGATTTGTTTTTTAATATTCCTTGCTTTTTACAGCAATGCCTGAAATAGTAGCTTTAACAGAGTTGTAATTTATAGAGTACAGCTTTCCTGCGCTCTGCGCAACCGTTCCTGTTTGCGGAGTGGAGGATGCATTCGAATAATTCTTTTGGATAAATTCAATGCTTTCTCCGTCAATTACATACAGAGCAATAACTATGTCAAGCGCTTTGAGATCGTCGGTTACAAAGCCTGTAATTGAGAAGTTAATATTAGAATATTCGACCGTGGAAATCTCCGCTTGAACAAAGCCCTTGCTTGCGTTAAGTGTCATATCTTCCTTGAATATTGTGTTTCCAAGGTATGATGGATTGAACATGATAACACCAAGCTTGATATCTCCGTTCAGATTTTTGGAGTTGTAGTATTTAAGAGCCGAAGGGCTAACCGTGAATCCGCCCGCAATGCCGTTGTCACTGAAAGAATATCCGCTTGCGCTGAAAATGGGATCAAGTGTGTCAATTTGCTCAACGTACGTACAGCTTGTGCACGGAGCGCCCTCAACACCGGCTTTTGTAAGGCCGTTAGGGTAAGAAACAACGGATTTTTCAGAGTCAATAGAGTGATTAACGCCGTAATAGATGCCGCCTAATGTCAAATCGGGGATAATTGCATCTGCACAGGTGTCGCTTGCGTTGCCAACCCAAACCGAATATGCGCTTGGAAGTGTTACCTGTGTCGCTCCGGAAAAGGCTTTAAGAACAGAGTCATCGTCTTTTATCATAAAGGCATCAATAACCTTGCTTGATTTATCTTTGAAAATTATAGAATGATCGAAGACGGTTACCTTGAAGCCTCTGTCATTTCCGGATTGAGCAACCTCTACGAATTGAACAGAATTGTCGGCACAAGAGAGAATTCCTGCGTATTTTTTGTTTGTGGCATCATATGAGCCCCATGTGCCCGTTGCTTCGTCATATTCAACATATATGCCATCGCTGTTCTTCTTTAACTTGACGGCAGATGCTGTTGAATAATTGTCATGTATGGCATCAGTGCCCCATGTGTATAGGTTTCTGTTCCATTGCTCGTCTGTCGCAATTACAGCACCGGATTTTGAGTTTGAAAGACCGACATTGTTGTGAATTGAGCCACCATAAATGAAAAGTCCGCTACTAATACCGAAAAGACCGTAGTAGTTGTTGTATCTTGATGTTTGGAAGTTCATAAAAATTTCGCCACCAAACATATTCAATGTCGATATCTTTAAAAGTCCGTTTCCGTATGCACAGGAGTTTCCGTATATTTTTCCGCCGTACATATTAAGTGTGTTGCACTCAATTATCGAATAAACAGAGTGGTTTCCAAAGATTTCCGCTCCCTCGTATATATTGAATGTGGTAGTCTTGAAAATATGTCCGTCGGAGGCGGTTTTGTTCGCGCCCTTCACAATTGTTCCCGACATAAGATTTATTTCCTTGAATTTTGTGTTGTTGCCGTAAAATAGCCTTCCCGAGATTTGCTCAAGGTCAAGGGTCATAGTGCTTTCGTCAAGAGAGCCTATGCTCCATACCGTGTTAGCAAATGTACAGGAATATTTTCCGTCATTACACCACATTCCTGCGTTCGGATAGAATACGGCATCGCCGTTTCTCGCCATAACGGAAACTGTTTTTCCCTCGGCAGTGTTCATATCCAATCCGTTTACATATCCGCCATCTACTGTCCATTTTACCCCACCGTCGAGAATATAGGTAATAGACTTTCCAAAGTCAAAGTAGGTTTTGATGTCGGCGTTGATAACAATTGTATCTCCGTCAGATGCGCTTGAAAATGCGCTGTCAAATTCGCTTTTGCTTGAAACAGTATATTCTGTTGCGGAGCAAATAACCGAAAATGCTATTGCGAGCATCAAAGCAAGCATCATAATGAATAAAAGCTTGAATTTTGATTTCATAAAAATCCTCTCCTCAAAATTATATATATTTTAATTTCATCACACGCAAAAAATGTTGTCAAGCCATTTTTGAAACATCCGCAAACGAAAATTAATACATAAAATTTTTGCTATGTTATTGCAAAGTGCGCCTATGTGTGATATACTTATTGTAGTATGTATTGGCATACGAGAACTTAAAAAGAGGTACATATATATGAAGCTTGGAACAATGGTTCACCTTGGTGAAAATGTTGTCGAAAAAATCAAGGATGTAAAAAAATTGGGATTTGAATCCTTTCAGCTTTGTTGCTGGGATTTCAAATATTTCACCGAGGAATGGGCACAAAAGATAAAGGCTACCGCCGATGAGTGCGGACTTGAGATAAGTGCCGTATGGTGTGGCTGGGAAGGCGAGGCTTGCTGGGATTTCGTAAGAGGCCCTATGACGCTCGGCATCGTTCCTAACTATTTTAGAGAAAAAAGACTTGCAAACCTTAAGACAGGCTCCGAATTTACAAAAATGCTCGGCGTAACCGATATGGTAACACACATGGGCTTTATCCCCGAAAATCCCAACACCGACGAATATCGTGGAGTTGTTGAGGCGATAAGAGAAATCGCAGAATATTGCAAGGCAAACGGACAATTCTTGCTCTTTGAAACAGGACAAGAAACACCCGTTACCCTTAAGAGAACGATTTTGACTGTCGGCACAGGAAATCTTGGTATAAACCTCGATCCCGCAAACCTTATTTTGTACGGTAAGGCAAACCCCTGTGATGCGGTAGATATTTTTGGCGAATATGTTCGAGGAGTTCACGCAAAGGACGGAGAATATCCTACCGATCCAAAATGGCTCGGTGTGGAAAAGAGAATAGGTGACGGACGCGCTAATTTCCCTGTTCTTATCAAAAAGCTTATGGAGCACGGATATAACGGCTCTCTTACCATTGAGCGTGAAATTGACGGCGACAAGCAAATTGAAGATATAATCTATGCAAAGAAATTCTTGGAGGACATTATAAATGGCTGATATCAGAGTAGGACTTATCGGCATCGGCGGAATGGGCGGATGCCACTATGAAAACTATAAGCAGGTAAAGGGTGCAAAGCTCGTTGCGGTAGCAGACGTTCGCGTCGATATGGCAAAGGAAAAAACTGCTGGCACAGATGTTAAGGTTTACGCAGATTACAAAGAAATGCTCGCAAATGAGGAGCTTGATATGGTTGATATCTGCACACCGAGCTTCCTTCACGCAGATATGGCAATCGCTTGTCTTGAGGCAGGCTATCACGTTCTCTGCGAAAAGCCTATGACCTTGACCGAGGACGAGGCTCAAAGAGTTCTCGAGGCGACAAAAAAGACCGATAAAAACTTTATGGCGGCGCACGTTGTAAGATTTATGGCTCCTTACGTATATCTCAGAAGCATAATTCAAAGTGGCGAGCTTGGAAAGCTTCTTCGCCTTGATATGAAGCGTATCTCATCAATTCCAACATGGAGCTGGGAGGATTGGATGAGAGATGAAAAGAGAAGTGGCGGAGTTATCACCGACCTCTCAATCCACGATATTGACTACGTTCAAAGCGTTTTGGGTATGCCGGATAGTGTAAGCAGCTATCACTACGGACTTGCAAACAATAACGATTTCGCACAGACCGAAATGGTATATGGTGAAACACTCGTAAGCTGTGAGGGTACTTGGTACAATGCAGGCATTCCGTTCCACGCAACATATCTTGCAGTGTTTGAAAACGGCTATGTTGAGAGCAGTGATAAGATTTACAAAAACGGCAAGCCAATAAGCGTTGACGAGCCTGTTAGCGCAAGCGATGTTGATCTTGGAATTAACGTTGGTAATGACAATGGATATCTCAATGAAATTCAGTATTTTGTTGATTGTATTCATAATGGAACAAAGCCCGTGCTTGTAACTCCGGAAAGCTCAGCGAGAACAATGGCTCTCGTTGATCAAATCAAGGCAGTGGCTAAAAAGCTATAAGCAACGCATCGGCATACGGGTACCCCCGTATGCCTTCTTGCATAATCAATTCTAATAAAGTCTAATAAAGGAGAAAAACTATGGGACTTATAAAAGCAGCAGTAGGTGCTCTTGGCGGAGTGCTTGCAGATCAATGGAAGGAATACTTTTACTGTGAGGCTCTCGATGCCGATACAATTATGGTAAAGGGTGAAAAGAACACAAACAAAAAGCGCTCATCCAACAGAAAGGGTAGCGAAAACGTTATCTCGAACGGCTCCGTCATTGCAGTAGCAGACGGACAATGTATGCTCATTGTTGAACAAGGCAGAGTTGTTGAGGTCAGTGCAGAGCCCGGAGCATTCGTATGGGATAGCTCAACAGAGCCAAGCATTTTCGCAGGAAAATTTGGTCAAAGCCTCATTGATACCTTCAAGGCAATAGGCAGGCGCTTCACCTTTGGTGGCGATACCGGCAAGGATCAAAGAGTCTATTTTATCAACACAAAGGAAATAATCGGAAACAAGTACGGCACGGCAAGCCCTGTTCCGTTCCGTGTGGTCGACAGGAATATCGGCCTTGATATTGATATCTCTATCAGATGCAACGGAGAATTCTCGTACCGAGTCTGTGATCCTATTTTGTTCTACACAAACGTGTGCGGAAATGTTGACGGAGCATATACACGTCAGAATATCGACAGTCAGCTTAAGAGTGAGCTTTTGACGGCGCTTCAACCTGCATTTGCTAAGATTTCTGCAATGGGTGTTCGCTATTCGGCTCTCCCGGGACACACCACCGAAATCGCCGAGGCTCTGAACGAGGAGCTTTCTGCAAAGTGGAGAGAGCTTCGTGGTATTGAAATCGCTTCCTTTGGAATAAATGCGGTAAATGCATCAAGAGAAGACGAGGAAATGATAAAGGAGCTTCAAAGAAGAGCCGTTATGAGAGATCCTACAATGGCGGCGGCAACAATCGTTGGCGCACAGGCAGACGCAATGACTGCAGCCGCATCTAACGAAAACGGCGCAATGATGGGCTTTATGGGTATGGGTATGGCATATAATGCAGGCGGAATGAACGCTCAAGGACTTTACGCCATGGGACAGCAAAACGCTCCTCAGCCCCAGCCTCAAGCTCAACCGCAGGCTAACGGTTGGACTTGCTCATGCGGAACTGTAAACAACGGAAACTTCTGCGCCGAGTGCGGAAGCAAAAAGCCAGAGGCAGGCTGGATCTGCTCATGCGGAGCTGCGAATAAAGGAAAATTCTGCTCTAATTGTGGAACTAAAAAGCCTTCGGGTGCTAAGGCATATAAGTGCGATAAGTGTGGCTGGGAGCCCGAAAATCCACAAAATCCTCCAAGATTTTGTCCCGAGTGCGGCGATCCCATAAACGACGATGACATAAAATAATTGAAAAGAGAGAACGAAGTTGAGTAACACTCTATTAGAATATAAATGTCCGTGCTGCGCCGGAGCGATAAGCTTCGATTCCGAGCTTCAAAAGCTTGTGTGTCCGTATTGTAATACGGAGTTCGACATTGAGGCAATTACAGATTTTAACGAGGCAGAAGACGAAAACCAAAATCCAAATGAGCCCGTTTGGGATGAATACACAAGCGAAAGCGGTAACGGAGATTGGCAAAGCGGAGAGGAGCTGAACGTTTATAGCTGCTCCTCCTGCGCAGGCGAGATAGTGGCAGACGATACAACTGCCGCCACTCTGTGTCCGTATTGTGGATCTCCTGTCATTATGACGGGTAAGCTTTCGGGCGCATTTCGCCCGGATTACGTCATTCCCTTTGAGGTGAATCGTGATGAGGCAATCCAAGGCTTTCATAAATTTATGAAAAGCAAGCTTCTCTTGCCAAAGGATTTCAAAACCAAGCACACCACCGCCAAGCTTGAGGGAATATACGTTCCGTTTTGGCTTTATGACTGTGACACGGATTCTCAAATGAGATATCGTGCAACGAGGGTTCACAGGTGGTCAGATAGCAGATACATATACACTAAAACCTCTCATTTCTTGCTTACTCGAGCGGGCTATCTGTCGTTTGACAGAGTTCCGGCTGACGGCTCGTCAAAAATGGACGATACATATATGCAAGCAATCGAACCGTTTGACTATTCAAAAATGATAGATTTTGAGATGCCGTATCTTGCGGGCTATACTGCGGAAAAGTATGATGTTGATCCAAGCGCCGCATCGGTTGCTGTAAATCAACGAATAAAAACAAGCACGATAAGCGAATTTTCGAGAACCACAGGTGGCTATGCAACAGTAACCACCCAAAGCACAAATATCAAAATCGCAAACGGAAAAACGAGCTATGCACTCCTTCCTGTGTGGATGTTAAACACCCAATATAACGGCAAAACATATACATTTGCCATGAACGGACAAACAGGAAAATTCGTTGGAGAGCTTCCTGTATCCGTCGGAAAATCATTCGGTTGGTTTGGAATAATTGCGGGTGCAACAGCGCTTGTGGGAACGCTAATTTCGCTCCTCGCATCACTGATTTAGGGGGTGGAGTATGCGTAATTTAATAAAACTAATGATTTTCGCCCTCGTTGTATTAAGCCTTGCGTGCGTGCTCGCACTCTGCATAAGCGCCAAAAGCTATGTCGTAGATAATGAGGGTATAATGGAAGCTTATGATGAGGAAAGACTTGAGGATAAGCTCAAGGGGCTCTCGAAGGAATATGAGTGTGACCTTGTGTTTGTAACCACCAAAAGCTTCGGTTCAAGGAGCGCACAGGAATATGCCGAGTATTATTACGATAGCAACGGCTACGGCTATGGAAGCGATGACACGGGCATAATATATGTCCTTAGTGTAGCGAAAAGAGAATATTACATCTGTACAACAGGTGATGCGACTAAAATTTTTAAGGGTAATCGTATGGATTATCTTGAAAGCTCAATTTTAAGATGCCTTCAAAATGACGATTTTGATGGCTCGGGAATGGAATTTGCATCAATATCCGATGAGATTTTATATAGCTATCATTCGAAATCCATTGATGACCAAGCATTTACCACAGGGGTTATAATTTCCGTTGTGGTCGGTGTCCTTGCAGGCATTATCACAATTATAATATTGATAGTGAAAATGAACAATGCAAGACCTCAAAAGAACGCAGGCCTGTACATAAGAAATGGTTCATTCAATTTAACTGTATCCCGTGATATGTATCTGTATAGTACGGTAAGAAAGGTTGCAAAGCCCAAAAACAATTCAAGCTCCGGAGGCAGATCCGGTGGCTCAAGAGGTGGCAGGGGCGGACGATTCTGAAACAAAAAGGCTATTGTCGGTATGACAATAGCCTTTTTCTTTAGCTTTTGGATTTTGCGCTAAATATTAGCGAGCATAAATAACCAAGTACAATAGCGGCCGTAATTCCACCTGCAGTAGCTGTAAGAGGGCCTGTTAATGCGCCTAAAAGCCCACTTTCGTCTACTGCCTCCTCGACGCCTTTTGCAATAGCGTATCCAAACCCCGTAAGCGGCACAGTAGCACCGCATCCCGCAACATCTACAATAGGCTCGTAAATTCCAAACGCAGTAAGAGCAACCCCTGAGCATACATAGGACACCAAAATTCTTGCCGGAGTTATCTTGGTTTTATCAATTAAGAGCTGCGCTACCACGCATAACAGCCCGCCGATTACAAACGCATAAAAATATTCTAAGAGCATTTCCATAAAATCACCTGCTTAAATGAATTAAATGTGCAATTGCAGGAATTGAACCGCCCTGATACAAGGTCATAGGACTCATAAGCGCTCCTGTGCCTATAAAAAGCACATTTTTCAATATTCCCGATTCTAAATTTTTTAAAATACTGCCCGCCAGTACACTTGCGCTGCACCCGCAGCCACTGCCACCCGCATGCTTGTCCTGCTTCTCACGGTCATAAATCATAAGACCGCAATCATTGTGATTTTCACGAATATCAATGCCATCTCGCAACAGTAAATCCTTTAAAATTTCGCTTCCCTCGTATCCTAAATCTCCAGTTATGATAAAGTCAAAATCGGACACCTTCCGCCCTGAAGCCTTAAAATACCGTTTGATTGTATCGGCACATGCAGGAGCCATTGCGGCACCCATATTGTTGATGTCCGTTATTCCCATATCAATGCTTTTTCCAAGCACTGCCTCGCTTATTTTAACGTTACCTGTGCTCGATAAAATGAATGCTCCCGCACCTGTGACAGTCCATTGTGACGTAGGCGTTCTTTGCCCACCATATTCGAGCGGAAATCTGAATTGCCGTTCGCTTGCACAGTAATGTGAGGAGGTAACACACGCACATCTTTGACATGAGCCGCTATCGTAAAGAATTGCTCCCAGAGCAAGCGATAGCGCACAGGTTGAGCAGGCGCCGTAAAGTCCAATATAAGGAATGTCAAATTCCAAAAGTCCGTAGCTTGAGCCGACGCATTGATTTAGCAAATCTCCCGCTAAAAGAGCATCGATGTCTGTATCGCATAGCCCCCCTAGCTTTAACGCTCCCGAAAGCGCCCTGCGTTGCATCTCACTTTCAGCCTTTTCCCACGAGTCTTTTTCAAATTTATTGTCGCTCGAATACTCGTCAAAGCAAGCCCCCAACGGGCCCTGCCTTTCGTGTGAGCCTACTACACTGTAATATGAGCTGATAAAGGGGGCGTTTTTGAATGTTATAATCTCTGCCATGTCAAATACCCGTAAAATAATAAATAATTCCGTAAATTACGCCCGAAAACACTCCATACAGTATTACGGGGCCTGCGATTGTGAAAATTTTCGCCCCCACGCCGAAAATGTAGCCCTCGCTTTTTGTGTCAACGGCAGGAGAAACAACCGCATTTGCAAATCCGGTGATTGGAACAAGAGTGCCCGCGCCCGCAATCTTGGCAATATTGTCAAAAATACCGAGCCCCGTAAGAATGGAAGCGATAAAAATCAAGCTCACAGATACAAGCGTGGAAACGTCTCTTTCCCAAGCGCCGAAATATAGATATAGGTTCTTTAACGCTTGACCTAAAACGCAAATTCCGCCGCCAATCAAAAACGCAAAGGAGCAGTTTTTTATCGAATTGGATTTCTGCGCCCTTGACTCTACATACCGTTTGTAATTCTCTTTGTTCATAAGCACCTCAAAGCCTTTAAATTGTGGTAATAGTGTTTGTAAATATTAGAAAATTATTCAAAATAGTTGACAAAATTGAGCAAAGGTTGTATTATAATATTAGTATAGGAGGTGACCTTAATGGCAAATTTTACAAAAAAGATCACAAGGACATTAAAGAAAAGCGCACGTAAGGTGAGAAGATTTGTTTGCGACACCGCTACCGTGACAAAATACAGTATTTTATTAAAGGCGAAGGATGCAGATCTTGAGGAAAAATACGAGGAGCTTGGAAAGCTTTCGTATCTTGTAAGCCTTGGAAATGACGATAGCGTAACACAAAGATACAACGAGTGCCTTGCGGAAATAGAAAAATTGCGTGAGGAAATTCTCGAAATAAGAAGAAAGCTCGCAAAAGCGAGGGGAGAAATCGTATGCACCTCGTGTGGCTCATACGTTTCGCCGAGCAAGGACATATGCCCAAGCTGCGGAAAATCTCTTGCTCGTATTGAGGTAGATGCTCCCGATGCACAAGAGGAGCCTGTCGAGACAGACGAAGAAAATAACGAATAATAAATTAGGGAAGGAAGGCTAAAATGGCGGAATTTTTCAGAAATCTGTGGGATAACATTTACATATCCTTGACAAATCCGGCAACCTATAGGGCGCTCGGTAGAGTTCTCATTGGCATTCTGGTTATAATAATCGGATGCAAAATCGTAAAGGGCTTGTCAAAAAAGCTTATCAATTCAAGAGCGATGGGCAAGTTTTCAATGACTGTTCGCACCTTTTTAGGACACGTAGTAGCAATTTCACTCTATATTCTCGTTTGCCTTTTTGGCGCGGGAATTATCGGCTTTGACGTTTCGATATTCGGTACACTTATCGCATCCGCAGGCTTGACAATCGGTCTTGCGATGCAGGGTAGCCTTTCAAATATCGCAGGCGGAGTAATGGTAGTGGGACTTAAGCCCTTTGAGGTTGGTGACTACATCGAGTCAAACGGTGTTAGCGGAACTGTTACAGATATTGCAATCTTTTACACAACGCTTACAACACCCGATAATAAGAGAATCGTAGTTCCAAACGGCTCGCTCTCAAATTCGGTTATCGTAAACTACTCGGCCAATGATACAAGACGTCTTGACCTTACATTCGGTATTTCCTACAATACTGATATCGACCTTGCTAAAAAGGTTCTCTTGTCCTGCGCTAAGCTCGACGAAAGAATTTTCACCGATCCTGCTCCCGTGGTTTATATCACAGAGCATGCGGATAGTGCAGTTATCGTTCAGCTCAGAGTATGGGTAAGGACGGAAAATTATTGGGATGTCAACTTCGCTATGATAGAGCAGGTTAAACGCTCATTTGACCAGCTCGGTGTTGAAATTCCATTCCCACAAATGGATGTTCATCTTATAAAATAAGAATGAAAAATACTAAAAAACGGCATTTTAAAATGCCGTTTTTCTTTTACGTTCTGTATTCTCGGTATTAAAAAGGATTTTATTTTGATTTTTATTTTTTGCGGGAAATCATTGCTTTATTGGCTACAAAGGTGAAAAATAGCGCATAACTGTCACAAAAGTGTAGCAAATGCCCGAAAATAATCAAATTTTATCTAATATATAATCATATTATCATATATTCATTCGTTCATAACATATCGAATTTTCATTCAAAGATGCAAAAATACTGTCGGACAGTGATATTTTTCCCGATAAAATCTCCTCACTTAAGGGGTTTTCAAGATAATTGACAATCGCTCTTGCAAGAGGTCTTGCTCCGTACTCACTGCTGTAACCAATCTTGACTAAATGCTCAATCACGGTATTATCAATTTTTAACTCGATACCAATGTCCCGTATTCGCTCGATAAAATCATCAATCATTCTCTTGCAAATTTGATATGCATCGTCAGTAGATAAGGGCTTGAAAATAACTATTTCGTCAAGACGGTTTAAAAATTCAGGTGAAAACTCCTTTTTTAAAAGAGAGCTTACCTTAGCCGTGCTATCACCTGATGTTCCCTCACCAAAGCCGAGAGTTCTCGGTGAAGCAGACTCCTCGCCGCCGATATTAGAGGTTAAGATAATTATAGTGTTTTTGAAATCAACCGTTCTTCCGTTGGAGTCCGTGAGGGTTCCCTCGTCTAAAATTTGAAGAAGCAGATTGTATATTTCGGGATGTGCCTTTTCAATTTCATCAAACAAAACCACGCTGTACGGGTGACGCCGTACACTTTCACACAAAATCCCTCCGTTTTCGTAGCCGACATAGCCTGCCGGAGCGCCAATCAGCTTTGATACGGAATGCTTTTCCGAGTATTCGGACATGTCGAAGCGAATAAAAGCCTGCTTATCTCTAAAAACACTCCTTGCAATTTCCTTTGCCAAAAGAGTTTTGCCAACACCGGTAGGGCCAACAAAAAGAAGGGAAGCACATGGTCGAAACGGATTTTTGATGCCAAGCCGCCCTCGCTTTATAGCGCTTGTAACACTTTTAATGGCCATTTGCTGTCCTATTATTCGTGTTGAAAGCATACTCTCAAGCTCACGTAGCTCATCTAAAACTGAGTCTTCACTGTGGCAAATCGGCACCTTGGATTGCATCGAGATTATTTTGCGTACTGTTTCCTCGTCAATTTCGGGGAGCTGTCGGCTCGTTTCTCCGCTTTTTGCTCTTTCCCTTTTTAACTCAAGCATAATTTGTGCTTCCTTGTCACGAAGCAGAGAAGCCGAATCAAAATTTCCGTCTAAGATTGCATTTTCCTTTTCCTCGGTGCATTCGTTCAACTCTGCCTCAAGCTCTCTTACTTTGTCACTTTTGGAAAAATGATTCATTTTAACACAAACACATGCCTCGTCTAACGCATCGAGAGCCTTATCGGGTAAAAATCGGTCATTTATATACCTGCACGAGAGCTTAACCGATGCCAAAATTGCCTCGTCGGTAATTCTTACTCCGTGAAACGCCTCATATCTTGAGCGTAAGCCACGCAAAATCTCAACAGCCTCATTCTGTGTTGGCTCGTTTACAAAAATCGGCTGAAAGCGTCTTTCCAGAGCCCCGTCACGCTCAATGCTTTTTCTGTACTCGTGTATTGTAGTAGCGCCAATCACCCTCAAATCCTGACGGGCAAGGGCAGGCTTTATTATATTTGCCGCATCTATTGCTCCCTCGGCACCCCCGGCCCCCATAATTGTGTGAATTTCGTCAATAAACAGAATAATATCGGGATTGGCCTTTGCCTCAGCCAAAATAGCCCTCATTCTTTCCTCAAATTCACCTCGGTACTTTGTACCGGCTATCATAGCTGTCAAATCAAGGGAAACAATAATTTTCCTCTCAAGCTCCAAGGGCGCCTTTCCCTCACAGATAAGCGAGGCAAGCCCTTCGACGATTGCCGTTTTTCCAACCCCGCCCTCGCCTATAAGACAAGGGTTGTTTTTTGTGCGCCTGCAAAGAATTTGCACAAGCCTCAAAAGCTCACTTTGTCTGCCGATAAGAGGATCTAATTTGCCGGATGCGGCAAGAGCATTCAGGCTTTTTCCGTAGGTGGAAAGCATCGGCGAATTGGGTATTTCCTCCTTGGTGTGTCCCTTGCTTTCACGCATTGCCTCACACAGAGCAGAGATGTCGTTTTTGAGCGAAACTATAGAAATTCCCACAGCAGACAAAATCCTCGCTCCAACCGAATCGGGCTCATCACAAATAGCATACAAAATATGCTCTGTTCCCACAAACGAGCCGCCAAAGCGCTTCGCCACCGAGGATGAAAGCTCAAGCACACGCTTGCACCTTGGAGTAATTGTGCAGACTGCGCTGTCAATGCCCTTTCCTGAAATCGAAATTATACGGTCGTAAATAGCAGTATAAAGCGCACCCTTGTCGTCAAGAAGCTGAGATGCAACACACTCCGTACACATAAGCCCAAGAAGCAGATGCTCCGTGCCAACATAGGTGTGGCCGAGAGCCTTAGCTTGTTCCTTGGCGCTTTCAAGCGCATCCTGTGCCCTTTGGGTAAAGCGATTGGTCATAAAATTCCCCCTTGCGTCATTTTATATACATTCTTGACGGAAAATTAGGGAAGTTTTCATCCTCTTTCCAAAATTATTGCTTCATATTCATCAAAAAGAGCCTCCAACGTGGCAGGATTTATGATGCTCGTGTCATCAAGAAGGTTTTTTCGCTTAAAGGAGAGAATAGCGCTTTCCGTATCGTCATCGTAAACTCCCGTAAAGGCAATCTCCCCAAAATCGTCGTAATTGGGTGCTATTTGAGATAGCATATATTGAATTACGTAAACTATATCGTTTTTTTCGTTCGGCAATATTTCAAAATAGGATGAGCTTGGAATTAGCTGTACCCTTCGCACCCCTTGACGCTCATATCTTGAATTGTGATGTGCCAGATGCAAAAGCGACCACGTTTCGTAATCTACAATCCCGTCCGCATCAAGACCGTATTGGGCTTGAAACTCCTTTACCGCATCACGTGTTTCGTTTTCATATACTCCGCTTATCGGAACACTTGAATATTCATTGTCCAAGAGCTCCAAATCTCTTAATATCCTTTGTATTTGAATAATGGCTAACGCCTCATTTGTAGAATCTAAAAAAGCCATATACACCTCACTGTATTTCATATCCGGGGAACTGTCCCTGGGACGATAAGGAGCCTAAGCTCAAATCTCTGTAAATCTCCGCTATAAAGTCCCAAAGCTGAGCGCCGACAATACCCGATTCGTTGAGTCCAAAGACTCTTTGAAAGGCTCTTACAGCTGATTGAGTTGCAGGCCCGAATGCGCCGTCAACGGTTACCCTTGGTATTTGCGTGTATGTCGTTGCAATATAGTTCAAATATTCCTGAAGAGCGCTTACGTATTCGCCCTGAGAGCCAATTCGTAAAACCTCACCGGGATAGGCAAGCGTAGGCGCTCCGAAATAACCATCGGGCAAGGACTCCAAAATACCAACATAAGCACGGTAAAGCTGGTCCCAGGTTGCATATGCGACCACTCCTGTGTCGTTTATTCCGTAATTTTGTTGAAAAGCTCTTACAGCACTCTCGGTGCCCTCGCCGAATATTCCGTCAATTGAAATCGGAGGAATTTCCTCCTCATAAGCGCCCACAAGAGAGAGCAGATATTGTAGCTCAAAAACCTCGGGTCCTTGGTCGCCAAGGGATAGCTCTGTGTTGAAAAGCCCCGTTACCTCATCAAGTGAAATTCCCTCGGATGCCAAATCGTTTATGCGCTTAACCGCATTGAAAATTGCGATTATCTTGTACCACGTTGCCTTTCCCACAATTCCGTCAGGGGTTAGGTTGAAAGCTCTTTGAAACTCCATCACCGCCTCCTCGGTGACGAAATTGAACACTCCGTCAACAGGATAAATTTTAGGAATAGAAGGGTAGTTTTTGGAAATTCTGTTTAGACGTATTTGAACGCTTTGCACATCGTTTCCCACGGCGCCAAGAGATAAATCCCTTCCGGGATAGCTTGGCGTGAAGGTGCCAACTGGAGCATCTTTTACTATTTCTATATCGTCACCGTAGTAATATTGTAGGATTTCAAACGGCGTATATCCTTGATCGGCAAGAGATACGGTTCCCCATTGTTCAAGACCGCCACATTGGATTTCTCGTCCGTCGCAGTACGCAGTAAAGTATGGTTCTATAGCTCCGCCCTTAGTCACGTAGTCATTAAAAATCTCGTCTACTATTTGTGAAATGTTCTCGAAAATGTCACGTCCGTAAACAAAGGATTGGTCGATTGTTGTGGAATTTGTTATATCAAAATCATATCCTCGAGATGGATAATATTCCGTATAAACTCTGTTTAGAGCATAAGAAATTTGAGCATAAATGTTTGCACGTATTGCATTTTCGGGCCATGTTGGAAAAATTTCGCTTGATGCTACATTTTTGATGTAGTCGGAAAATGGAACGCTTACGTTTTGAGCAGGCGAATCCGGCGCACCCAGATGGACTGTTATGTAATTCGGTATTACAGGTAAATTCGGCATATTTTCTCCTTTCATAAATCGGTGTTCGGTGTGACCGAAAAGCGCCCGGCGCCGTCGGGGTTGAAGGAATCGGGATTAGCATATTCCGATAGCGGAACTAAATTGACGGGTAAGATCGAGGTTACACCCTCAAAAATAGGAACGCGTGCCTTGCTTGAAAAATAGTAACCATCTGCACTTGTAGTAACATTATAGCTCATATATGGCTCGACATTTCCCGGAGTCATGGATAAGTCCATACTCTTTGTTTTTAGCGCAACACGATCCGTTCTGCCCGAGGAATCCGTTCGCAGAGAATAGATTACGCCTTCATTTTCATCTAACGGATACACATAAACCAATGCTCCCTCAATCGGAATTGCTCCGTTTGCCGTTCTCACCTCCACAGTGAGAAATCCAATGCTTTCAGTATTTCTGTCCGTAAAAATCACCTCCGTATCAATACATACTATGCAAAAAAATCAAAAAAGGTCTTGCAAAAGAATAAATAATGGTTTACAATATACCCCAGTGAGTTCGAAACCATCCTCACTTAAAACAAAACTAAGGAGTAAAAAAATGAAAACATCAAGGCAAAAAATGCTCTCTTTAACCTATGGAGCAATAATCGCCGCCCTTTACGTTGCTCTGACGTGGGCGTCAAATCTTCTCGGGCTTGCAAGCGGGGCAGTTCAATTCCGCTTGGGTGAGGCACTGTGTGTTCTGCCTTTCTTTGTTCCGTCTGCATCAATGGGTATGTTTTTGGGATGCCTCATTTCAAACTTGACTATGAGCTGCGCCCCTCTTGATATTATTTTCGGCTCTGTTGCCACACTTATAGGCGCATATGTCGGATCGAAGCTTAAAAATAAGTGGCTCGTTCCGATTCCGACAGTAATATCAAACACGGTGATTGTTCCGTTTGTTATAATCGCATGCTATACGGACAGCGCTTGGAGCATAGGACTTCACGCAATTACCGCCATAGGAGTTTTCGTGGGTGAGGTCGTGTCGGCATATGTGCTTGGAATGATTTTGCTTTTGGCTCTTGAAAAAAGGAATATATTCAAAATCTAAAGGTACAAATAAAAAAGTGGGTAATTCCACTTTTTTCTATTGATTTTGAATCATACATATGTTAAAATATAACTAATGAAAATCAAAGGAGAATCTCAATGGGCAGAAGAAGCAAAAAGGCAGCAAAAAGAAGATTGAAAAAGAAAATTATAACGGCTCTCTTTACCATTATAATTGCAATTATTGGTTTGGCAGTCGCATATTTTATGGGTGATAACGAGCCCCCGAACAACGACGGTGAGGACCAAAGCGAGTCCGAATCCGCATCGGAAAGCACTCAAACACCGCCCCAGGACTATGAAACGCCGGAGGGTAGTGTTGAATATCATTTCATTGATATAGGTCAGGGCGATTCGATACTTATTGCAGTTGACGGAAAATTTGTCTTGATTGATACGGGCGACAGAGGAAGCGACGATAGGGCAAAGCTTACGGCATACCTTGATAAAATGAACGTCAAGGAGCTTGAATATTTTGTCACAACACACCCGGATGCAGACCATATAGGCTCTGCGGCATACGTCATGAATAATTACGAGGTTAAGAATGTAATTCTTTCTCCAAAGGAGCATACAACTAACCTCTATAATGATTTTATATCTGCTATCGAGGCAAAGGAAAGTACAAATGTAATAATTGCAGACCAAGAGGAGATTGGAAATAAGTACAATGTGGGCGAGCTTGAAATGACAATTCTCGGTCCTATTGACGCCGATGAATATTCAAGCAAGGATATGAATAACCCAAGTGTCATAATAATGGCAAGATGGGGAAATACAAAGGTTCTCTTGACAGGCGATGCGGAGAAGGAAGCAGAGCTTAAGCTTGTAGAAAAGTACGGTGCCGCACTTGATTGTGACGTGCTGAAGGTTGGACATCACGGCTCGAATTCGTCAACTCATCCGGCAGATCCCGAAAACGGAATCGAATATGGATTTTTGTATTATACAAAGCCTGAAATTGCAATCATCTCCTGCGGAGAGGGCAATAAATTCGGACATCCTCATCAAGAAACTCTTGACGAGCTTACGAAAAATAACATAGAGGTTCACCGTACAGACCTTGAGGGCTCAATCGTTATCGTGTCTGATGGCGAAACGGTAAGCCTAAAACAAAACTGATCAGTTGAGCAAAAAAGACTGTTGCTTGTGCAACAGTCTTTTTGTTTTTTTGTGATTTTAGGTTTTTGCGGCGCCGAGTAGCCAAGAAACGGGTAATATCTTTGCGAGAACACGGTAAAATTTATAGAAGAAACGAGGTGTGTACACGGCCTTGCCTCTTTTTGCCGCCTTGATTCCGCCAATGGCAGTTTTTTTGGGGTTACATCTTGGCAAACGGTCAAAGGTCTTAGATGCTCCCTCTCCAATGCCCGCCACACTTAAAAACTCTGTGTCCATAGGACCGGGGCAAACGGCAGTAACGTTGACCTTGCGAGTCTTCAGCTCGTATCTGAGCGACCTTGAGAAGCTCATAACATATGCCTTTGTAGCGGAATAAACACTCATTCTTGCGTTTGGAACAAATGAAGCAATAGAGCAGGCATTTATTATGTAGGATTTTCTTGGCATATAAGGAAGAACAATAGTCGTAATTTCGGTTAAAGCACGAACATTGAGTTCAACCATTTTCCCCTGTGCATCATAGTCGGCCTCGTCAAGCCTGCCCAGCACACCCGCACCCGCATTATTGATAAGGAAAACAACCTCGGGCGCTTCGGATTTTAAAAGACCGTCAATCGCACACATGCTTTCTCTTAGTGTGATGTCCATAGGAATGCATCTGGTGGTGATTTTTCCAAAGCTCTGCTTAATCTCGTTTAGCCTGTCTTCACGCCTTGCAATAATCCAAATCTCATCAAGCATCTCGTTCTGAAGTCCACGGTAAAATTCAACTCCAAGCCCGCTTGATGCTCCGGTAATAATAGCAATTCTCATGAAATCACCTTAAAATCCCAAATTTTTAAGGAAGATAACTGCGTTTTTGCTCCAGAAGGAAACGTCGTTCTTGTCATAAGCAAGACCAAGACCGTGACAGCCGACAGGGTAAATATGAGCCTCAAAGTAAACCTTGTTTTTAGCCAATTCCTCAATGAGCATAATAGAGTTCTCAACAGGAACACAGTCGTCCGTTGCAGTATGCCAAATGAAGCAGGGAGGAGTGTTTTCGGTGATATTTTTCTCATTTGAGAAAAGCTCAACAAGCTTTGCATCATCCTTATCTGCGCTAAGCAAATTCTGTCTTGATCCCATATGTGTAAACGGTTCGGTGAACGTAACCACAGGATAGCAGGGCATAAACGCATCGGGACGTGCGCTCAACTCGTCAATAGCATCTGACTTTGGATATGCATCAAAGTCGTAGAGAGTGCCCGAGGTACAGCAAAGGTGACCGCCTGCGGAGAAGCCGAGAGTAGCAACCTTCTCGTAGCCCAAGGAGCGGGCGACTCTGATTGCTCTTTGAACATCGCTGAGTGGTGCGAATTTGTGGCACGGAGCTACATTGTAATCGAGCGTAAATGCGTTGATTCCGTTTTCGTTGAACATTTTTGCAATGGGATCCTTTTCGTGACCTGCCTTTCCGCCGTATCCGCCACCGGGACAAACAATAACGGTAGTTTTGCTGTCATTCACCTTGTACTCGGTAATTGAAGGACGGAATTGGTTGTTGGTGTTGGAAATGTAGGGAGGGTTGTCCCAAAGATAAATTTTGTTTTCCATAAAATAAACCTCTCAAATTTTGATAATACTATTTTAACATAAAAATGGCTCGTTGTGTGGTTTTTTTGAAAAAAACGAAAAAAATTTCAACTCGATTATCATTTTGAAAAAAATTAGCCTTTTTTGAAAAATGGTATTGACAAAATCGAATTGCTGTGATATTATGTATAGGCACGAAAATATATGCCCTTGTAGCTCAGACGGTAGAGCACTTGACTTTTAATCAAGGTGTCCGGAGTTCGAATCTCCGCAAGAGCACCATATAAAAACCCCGCTTGCCAAAAGGCTTGCGGGGTTTTTGTGTTTTTGCGAAATTTTGTAACCTTGATAACGAAATAAGCCAAAAAGCCTACTTAACCACTACTTAACCGCTACATAAATAAGCCATAAATAAGTCAAAAAATCTCTGTCTGTTTTTGTCTTATTTAGTCCTCGTCATCCTCTCCAAAGAGTTGTGTTGCTAAATCGTGCGGATTCGAGTGAACATAAACATTCGTAGTCACCTTTATATCGCTATGTCCGAGGAATGCTTTTACGGCGAATATATCGTGACATTTTTCGTAGAGTAGTGTGCCAACAGTATGACGCATTTGCTTAGGTGATAGCCGTCTATATCCCATGTCAAAAAAGAATGTATTGTAGCGCTTTGCAGTAAAGGTGCGTGGCGTAACATTCTTTCCCGTTTTGGAAACAACTATATAGCCCTTTCTGCGCTCGGTTTTAAGCTCTTTAAATAAGTCTTGGGGTATTGGTATGGTGCGCTTCGACTTTTCGCTTTTAGGTGCGCTTATAACAGCCTTTCCGTTTAAATCGGTGCAAGCCCTTTGAATTGTCATAGTGCCGTTTTTAAAATCAATATCCTCCCACATAAGACCGCAAAGCTCACTAACACGCAATCCCATTCGTATAAGGATATGAATGTAAATGCCAAACCTGTGTAGATAGGTTAGTCTTACTATGTCCTCAACCTCTTGTGCGGAATATGTATCGGTGCCTTTTGGTCTTTGCGTCGATTTAATCTTAATAGCAGTACAAGGATTGTAAGATATGATATGATTTGCGATTGCCGTGTCAAAGATTTGCGACAGGCAAGTGCGAAATTTATTAAGCATTGAAGCGGATGCGCCCTTATTTTCCGTAAAAAACGCTTGCACCATAGCGTTGGTAATACTTGATAGTTTTAAGCCTTTAAAGTACGGTATAAGGTGATTTTCAACGGATGAACGATAGGTATATTCAAAAGTGTTCTCCCGGACGAAAGGCTCTTTATATTCCCAAAGCCATTTTTCCGCCCATTCCTCAAAATTTATATCGACATTGGGATTTGCCATAAACCTATCCGCTTTTGCCTTTGCATCCGATTTTGAACGCTTAGAGCGAAAAGTCTTGACAATAGGCTTTCCGTCCTTGGTGTGACCTATGACTCTTTGCACCCGGTAATATCCGTCTGCATTGGGTTTTTCTCTTTTTACTGCCATTTTTTGCTCCTTTTGTGCAATTTGTATAGATTTATTGCTGTATTTTGTGTTTTTTGACATGAGGTGTCAACAAATTTAGTGAATTTCACGATTTTGAAAAAACCACAATATCTTGTGTTTTTTATATTGACATTCCACAATTTGTATGATAATATAAAAAATGGAGTTACCAAGCGGTAGCGGTTAGGCTCTTTTCATTAAACTATGAAAGGAGTTCATTCTTTGCTCCTTTCAAATCTATTACGAAAGGAGTGGTGCTTATGGAAATATTGAAGCACCTTTACTTAAATAATGTATATAACATATGTGGAGTTATTCCAATTTGTTATGATGTTAGTGTCAGTAATAACACTAACATTGACACTTAAAAAGTAAAAAAGAAATAATCGCTCTGCAGACGAAAACAAAGCGATTATTTCTATAGACGATTTAAGAGCCTACCGCTTTCGTGGTAACTCCTTTTTTATTTTACTCTATGTTGACACGCTTTGTCAATAGTTTTCTGCATATTTTTTAGAAATATTTTTGTCCTATTAGGTATCATAAGGTATCATAAGACATCATTTTGGTATAAAATTTATTTCCGCATTTATTAGTTAACTAACAAATTTTATCTTAACAAATCTTAATTATCTTTTTAACAAGTCCAAGCACCTGAACACGCATAACATCAGCACCATTAAAGCGCATTGTCTTATACATAGGATTTATTGAATGTAGCTCAATCCAAGTATCGCCATAAACAACCTTTTTAACGAGCGCATCCTCTTTATCTACAAGCACACAGGCAATAGAGCCACTATCAACGGATGTTTGCTTATGCACTTGTATGAGGTCTCCGTCCTCTATCTTGGGAAACATACTATCTCCCTTAACTTTTATGCAAATTGTGTCCTTTGCCTCGGCATCTGTGGGAATATATAACGGCTCATAGTCCACAACTTGGTCTATTGCCATAACGCCAAAGCCTGCGCTTACACTCTCAAACACAGGAATATTATGTATATTATTACTATATACACCACCCACATTTGAAACGCTCTCTAACGAGGGCGTTTTTTCTATTTCCTCATAGCCGAGCAAATAACCTACCGAAACGCCGAAATAATCGGCTAACATTTCTAATGTCGGTTGATGTGGCACTTTCCCTTTTTTCCACCAAGTGATAGTTCCCGACGGAATTCCTAATTCTTTCGCAACTCCGTTTGGCGACTTTCCCATATCTTTGCAAAGTTTGTAAAATGTGTTCCAAAAATTCATTTTTAATAATTCCATTCGTTTTTTCGTCCGCCCATAATATCACCTTATCTTAAATTGGCACGCCACAGCTTTGCCAAGGATTTTAACTTGTCCGCTTCTTAGTTGTTCTGCATTTATTATAATTGGAGAATAAGCAGGGTTAGCAGGGTTGAGAATAAGACTTTTGTTTGCTTCATCAAAATACACTCTTTTCAATGTAGCTTCGTTCTCAATAAGTACAACCGCTATTTGTCCGTTATCTACTGTTGGCTGACTTTTTACTAATATAATACTACCATCTTTTATTCCTGCATCAATCATACTGTCACCCTTTGCAAGCAGGCAAAAATCAGCGTTTATATCGTCATTTACAGAAACATACCCTTGATATTCTTCCTCTGCCCATATAGGCTCACCACAAGCCACGCTCCCTAAGATAGGGAGCTTTTTTCTTTTTACAGGCATTATTCCGTTAATAGAAAAATGGTCGAATGCGTTTTCGGGTGTTGGGTCATCCGTTTCTCCTTTGAGATAAGCAACAGATACACCAAAATAATTGGCGATTGCATTCATAATCGTACGATTAGGGAATGTGTTGTTGTCTTCCCAATATTTTGGTAAATTTTTGTTGATTTGAACATCTTCGCAAAATTGTTTTTTGGTGATGCCCCGTTCTTTTAATAATTCTTTCAGTCGTTTTGCAAACATTTTATTTGCTCCTTTCGTCAAAATTCACAAAATTAGGATTTGATTTTTGTGCAATCCTACAAAATCCTAAAATACGGAAAGAAAATCACAAAATTCTATTGACAAATCCTAAATTTAGGTTTAAAATATGAGTGTAATCATAATTTACACCCTCATTCTATCACAATTTGTGGACTTATGTCAATACGCAAAACAAATTAAATATAGAATGGGAAAATTTTAAGACAAAAGAGGTAAAGAAAAATGAACGAACTTGAAAAAAGACAAAATCTAATCGCAGAGCTTGAAAGACTTCACCGAGCGCAACGAGGTTGGCAACGAACGGTAGAGGGCGAATCGCTTGACTACGAGGCAATCGCTAAGATACCGACCAACGAGCTTGAACGAATTGTCAACGAGCTAAGAGGATAACCGACCGTATCACGCCCTCTGGATGCAGGCAAATAAACAATATCGGCTTGACTAACACTCCCATAATTTTGTCGCCAAACAAAATCGAGCAAGAACTGTGTGGCGCACACTTGCTAAATAAATAGGAGCCGAGGCGTGATATTTATTTAAAAAAATTCAAGAAAGGAAAAAGAAATGCCCGATTTTATCAAGAAAAGAAAAGCGGAGTTAGAGGAACTTTGCGAGAAATACCCGATAGAAATCCCGCTAATCGAGGTTGCAAAATTCTTGCATATAAAGCCGGAGAGCTTAAGATTATCTATCGAACAAGGCTCTTGCGGTTTTTGTGCAATTGCTTGGCGTAAAGGAACACGCCCGGCATTCAGTATTCAAACAATGCCCTTTTATCTTGCTATGACAGGGCAGAAAGGAGTTTAAAATGGCAAAAATCAACAGAGTGCTTATGCGTAAGCTAAGACGAGAAAAGGGACTTACGCAACAAGAACTCGCAGAGAAAGCAGGCATCGGTCAGTCCTATATTTGTAAAATCGAAAAAGGCACTTTCGAGCCGTCGCTTGCAACACTTGGGCGGATTTCAAAGGTGCTTGGAACTACTACAAAAGAACTTATAAAGGAGTGAGCCGATGCCTTATTTCAACACCTGCTCCCGATGCGGAGCTACACTTGACCCCGGAGAAAAATGCTCCTGCGAGGCGGACGAAAAGCGAGCCAAAGAGGATGCCAAAATTCACAAAATGGTCTTGTTTACAAAGGATATTTTATCAAGAAATCAAAAATCAAAAAAGAGAGGTAAAACCAAATGAAACTTATAGCAATAGCAATCATAGGACTTGTAGCAACTAACTTTATTCAGCTACGCATAGCAAAGAAGCAAGAGAAGCGTATAGACGAGCTTGAGGCAAAGCAACGTATAGACGAAGCATTTGAAAGCGAGGTTAAGTAATATGTTAAAACGAGAGGGTTATAAGATGTTCAAAGGCGTTATGAGGATAACTCCGAAAAATGACAAGATTAAGCCTTTTGAGATAGAGAGCGTTTGGCTTTATCGTCCCGATACAAATTGTTGGTACGGTGACGGAAACAGCTACCACGAAAGTATATGCGAGGTGATTGTCGATGCGACGAATTCATAACAACGAATTGACATACCCAAGAGAGCAGACAGAGGTTACATATATTACAGGCGCAGGCAGAGCAACAGAGGAAGAAAGGAGCGCAACACCATGACACTATACGAGATTAACGAGGCTAAAGAAAACGCCTTAATTAAGTCTATAAACGAGGAAACAGGAGAGATTGACTTTGAGCAATACGAGGCAGAGCTTGGCGAACTCCAAATTGCAAAGGACGAAAAGATTAAGAACGCCGCCCTGCTTATCATTAACCTAAGAGCAGAAGCGGAGTCCTATGCAGAGCAAGAGCGCAAATTCAAGCAAAAGAAACAAAGGGTGCAAAACCTTGAAAAGAGGATTTTTGAAAGGCTCCAACTTGACTTGAACGGCGAGAGCTTTAAATGCACCGAGGTGGAGATTAAATATCGCAAAAGCAATCGTGTAGAGATAGTTAACGATGTTGACTTTGAACTGTTCGCAATAGACCACCCGGAATATATCAAGCCGTTCAAGATAGAAGCGGATAAGACCGCTATTAAAAAGGCAATAACGGACGGTATTGAGATACCCGGATGCGCCATTATCGAAATTCAAAATATGCAAATTGATTAAATTGATTAAATAGAGGTATGGAAAATGTGCAGAGATTTAAGAGCTGATGAAATTGATGTAAGGGTGCAAAGCATAAAGACCGATAAATCGGGAAATTGCAAAGGAGCGATACTGCTTCTGTATAAAAATGCAAGGGTAGATATGGACATCCTCGACGAAACATTCGGTGAGCTTAATTGGCAGAGAAAGCACGAATTTAAGGACGGTAAGCTATATTGCACCGTCAGCGTGTGGGATGTCAAAAAGCAACAATGGATTAGCAGAGAGGATGTAGGCACGGAGAGCAACACCGAGGCAGAAAAGGGGCAAGCCTCCGATAGCTTTAAAAGAGCAAATGTCAACTTTGGCATAGGCAGAGAGCTATATACCTCGCCTTTCATATATGTAAAAGCCGAGGACTTTAACCACTACGATACAGGGCGCAAGTCCGGAAATCAACCTATCTACGCAAGCAACGATACATTTTCGGTTGTAGAAATTGATATAAAAGACAAGGTAATCGTAGGTTTATCAATTCGTAATGATAAGTCAAAGGCTATTGTATTTACATATGGCACGATTAAAGCCCCGAATTCAAGAGAAAACGCAACGGGCGATAAAATACCTACAAAAACCAAAAGCGAGCCAAATATCGCCCCTGTCGAGCCTACAAATCACGAAATGACATACGAGGAAGCGCTCGAAATTAAATTTGAGGGCAGAACACTAAAAGAAATTTATAAGACGGAAAGGCAGTATATACGCCTTATTTACGAGGAAAAGGGAACGCCCGAGGTAAAGCGAGCGATTGAGATAATCGAGGCGTACCTTGAAGCTTTGAAAAGAAAATGAAAGCAAGAATAAGAGATTTGACTTTTAGCCGAAGCGGAGAGCAGATTATAACATTTGCTCTCGCTCCGGGCGAGGATGCAAGAGCAACATTTGACAAGCTACATGATAAGGACATAAGGCTTGACATAAAGCAATACAGAGAGCGAAGAAGCCTTAACGCAAACAACTATGCTTGGGAGCTGATAACCAAGATAGCGGACAAGATGCTTTTAAGTAAAGAGGATGTCTATCTGCGAATGCTTAAAGAATACGGTCAAAGCATTATGATAAGTGTATATTCTGACATAGACATTATAGGCTATGGAATTAAGTATTACGAGGAAGCAGGTACAAGCACCTTGAACGGCAAGGAATTTACGCATTATAAGGTTTATAAAGGCTCAAGCGAGTTTGACACGAGGGAAATGAGCATATTTATAGACGGAATAGTGAATGAGGCAAAAAACCTCGGAATAGAAACAATGACTCCAAACCAAATAGCAGAAATTGAGAGGGCGTGGAATGAGTACAAGACTAACCACAACATATAAGTGTTTTAAGTGCGGCGCTATATTTCCCGCCGTAGATGCAGAGGAATATATACAGCACTATAACAGTAAATTTGACTACTATTGGTACGAAAAAGTCGAGGAATGCCCTAAGTGCAGTTCCCGACTGATTGACGAATATGACGAAGAGACCGACACCGACTGAAGCTGACGAGCAGATAACGGTTATCGAGTATTGCGACCTTAAAGGCATACCGATATACCATATAGCGAACGAGGGCAAGCGCACACGATACACGGGCGACCTATTAAAGCGTATGGGAATGCGAAAGGGCGTGCCTGACCTTTGTGTGCCTGTCCCTAAGGGCAAATATCACGGTTTTTACATAGAAATGAAATCACATAAGGGCAAGCCTACAAATGAGCAAATTTCGTGGCTTAAATGCCTTAAAGCGCAAGGCTATGCAACGGCAATATGTTACGGAGCGAGCGAAGCAATAACGCTAATTGAAAAATATTTAAATCAAGGAGATTAAGGATATGGAAAAGGTAAGAACAAAACAAACGCAATGTGAGAGAATTATTCAGTATATTAAGGACTTTGGAAGCATAACCAACAGAGAAGCATCTTATGACCTCGGCATCTTGAATTTCGGCGCAAGAATGAGTGACCTCCGCCGGCAAGGCATAGTGCTTGTCGCTACCGTGGAAAAAGGGAAGAATCGCTATGGCGAAATCTGCACTTATAACCGCTACACTTTAAGGAGTGATAGCAATGAGTAAAAATCCGGCATTCCTTTTTTATCCTAACGATTTTATCGCCGGAACTAACCTTATGACAAATGAGCAAGTCGGCAAATATATAAGATTGCTCTGTTATCAATACGGTCAAGGACATTTGAGCGAAGAAGATATGATAGTTGTTTGTGGCTCTTATGACAAAAAGATTTTTTCTAAATTCAAGCAAGACGAAGACGGAAATTATTACAACGAGCGTCTTGAAGAAGAGATGCTGAAACGCCAAAAATATTGTGATGCTCAAACTAAAAATGTCAAAAAACGGTGGGGAAATAACGATACCACGGTATATACGGTGGTAGATACCACGGTATTACCAACGAATATACCAAGTGGAAATGAAAATATAAATGAAGATATAAATAACATTGATAATGATAATAATAATTTATATTTTCAACGATTTAATATATTTTGGGAGAAATACCCTAAAAAGCGAGATAAAGAGCGTGCGCTTTGCGCATTTTTGCGCATCAAACCAAGCGAGGAGTTATTCGAGCAAATAATGAATGCTCTTGAAATACAAAAACGATGCGCACAATGGCAGGACAATCAATACATACCTTATCCGGCTACTTGGCTAAATGGTAAACGCTGGGAAGACGAAATCCCGGACGGAGAGGTAGGCTCATTCGACACAGACGATTTTTTTCAAGACGCACTTAAAAGGAGTTACGGGAAATGACGGAACAGGAAATTATTGAGGAAATGCGAAACGATGTAAGCAAATTTGAGCGAGAGTGCAGAGCCTATTGCAAAGGTAGAAGATGCCACGAGTGCAATTTGCAATTTGCAAAAACGGATTGCCACAATCAATACATTGCGGAAAAGCTTTACAACGAAGGCTACCGAAAGGAAAGACAGGGCGAGTGGAAATTTAGGGTAGTGCGAAGGAGAATTTGTGACATCAATCACGCAATAACTTGCTCAAACTGTGGCTTTGATATTGAAATGCTACAAGGCAAGAGATACAACTATTGCCCTAACTGTGGCGCAAAAATGAAAGGAGTTGAATGATATGAGAGAAATACTTTTTAGAGGCAAGGACATCGACACGGGCGAATGGGTAGAGGGCTACTATGAGTTTGGCTATGATGACAGAACCGAACACCCTACGCATTATATGTGGGTGTTAAATCACACGGAAAGATACGGCGAAATGTTTATAGTTATACCGGAAACCGTAGGACAATACACCGGTTTAACCGACAAGAACGGAAGAAAGATATTTGAGGGCGATATTATACAAGCAATGGTTAAAAAATTTGAGATTTATTTTTCCACCGATAGAGGCGGTTGGTACCCATTTGCTTGCGGTGACGGGTGCGGTTGTTGCGAGGACGAAACAATATATGTAGAACGGGCAGAGGTAATAGGCAACATACACGACAACCCCGAACTATTGAAAGGAGAATGATATGGCAAGATATATTGATGCAGAAATGCTTGTAAAATCAATAGAGAAACGCCGCCTTGTATTCAAGGACACGATAACTGTTGCCGAAGCATTGGCGGCACAAGGAAAGGTTATTCGTGCGGAGATTGAGAACGCACCCACCGCAGATGTCGTGCCAAGAAGCGAGTATGAAAAATTGGCTTTCCAATTTAGAGAACTTGATATTGAGTGTGACCGATTGGAAAAGGTTGAGGAACAATACAACAAGCTTAAAAGCGAGGTTGAGGAATTAAAGAAAATTTATCAAACTTACAACAAGGCTATTAAGCACGAAAGGCAAGAGCTTGCAAGGGAGATATTTGCGGAGGTTGAGAGATTTTTATTCAAGAATAAAACACTTATAAATATCACCGATTTTGCCGAACTCAAGAAGAAACACATAGGAGAGTAGAGATATGAAAGTGTGGGAAAAATGCAACGAGGTTAAAGGCACAAAAGCCACAATGCAAGAGATAGCAAATTGGGCGTGGGATAACAAAATTTGTCCGCTTATGTTTGACGTAGGGCTTGAACTTGATTTGCCATTAGACGAGGACGCATTTCCTGTTGAGAATGGTTTTATAAAGACCGCAAGGAAAGTATGTAGCAAGAGCAAATGCGATTATAAGTGCCTTATAAAATATCTTGAAAGCGAATATGACGAGGTAACAGAAAATGAGTAAATGCCTACACAAAAAGGTTGATAAAATAGCAGTTACAAATATGGCAATTAGATTTGTAAAAGCATATCCTTGTTGCATTTGCGGACTTGAAAAAACCACGATGTGCAAATATCAAAAAAAGGGTGCTTGCCCTATTTTCAAGGATTTAAGACAAGCACTAAAAGATGTAAAAGAGGTAACGGAAAATGAGTAAATGCGAGAATTGTATTCACTATGATATGTGCCTATGGCAAAAAGGTGGAGTGAATTTAATGTTGGCAGAGAATAACTGTGATTTTTTCAAAGACAAATCCCTGTTCGTTGAGCTTCCGTGCAAGGTGGGGGACACAGTATTTCTTTGCGATTGCCTATGCGACGAAAAAGGAAAAGAGGAATTTGGAATTTTAGCAGGAGAGGTTTTAAATTTTTCAATTTCAAATGACAAACTTTGGGTTTATTGTAGATACAAATGTGGCTTGACTTTTTTTCACGATATAGACAATTTTGGCAATACCGTTTTCCTTGACCGAGCAGAAGCAGAAAGAAAGCTAAGTGAGGTGGGGGAATGAATAAATATTTAGCTTGGGAATATGCCAAAAACCCTAACGATTTTAATGAAATGGGAATTGACATAGATAGAATAATATCAATAACTTATGACAGTAATCACGGGTGTTATGTGATGTTTTATTGGGAATATAAAAATTAACAAAAAGCGAGGAGAACAAATGACAAAGACGATAATTTTATGCGATATATGCAAACAAGAGCGAGAGGTTAAGTCTGTTATTGTGCCTGTAAAGCATAGAGTAGAATACGGATATTTGCCCCACGAATTTAAAATCGAATATAAAAACGAAAGTTTAGAGGTTTGCAACGAATGCCATAAGAAAATGTGTGTCCTTGAAAGAACAATACATAAGAATTATAGCGAGCCTGAATACAAGTGGATTGGAGAGAAAATGAACAAATGAAATCAGTTTTAATAGCAATTCAACCTTATTGGGTGTTTTTAATAATCGCCAAAACAATGGGTTGGGAGATAGACCAAGAAAAAACAGTTGAGGTTAGAAAGAACTTTCCAAAAGACCTTGATTGGAATAAAAAATCCATTATTTATTGTAGTAAAAACAAGCAATCATTTAATCGAATACCAAAAAAATATCAACCTTTAATGGAAAGGTTTTTGGGCAAAGCAATAGGATATTTTATATGCGACAGGATAAATTTTATAGGTTGGGCATCAAATCCAACAAGATTAGATTGGAAAAATGCTTACAACAAAGAAAGTTGTCTAACGAATAACGAACTATACGCATACACAAAGGGGGGTTTATTTTATGAATGGCACATTTCAAACCTCGTAATCTATGACAAGCCGAAAGAGTTGAGCGAGTTTTACGCAGAGGGAGAATGCGACACAAAAAATTGTGAAAAATGTATTTGGTTTAGTTATGACAGGTTTCAAGGAGAAGAAAGTTGCGAACTCTCTAATCGTTATAAACCTATAACAAGACCACCACAATCTTGGTGCTATGTCGAGGAATTGGGGGTGCAAGAATGATAATACAAAAAGGCGGCAGACATATGGGAAAAACAGCTCAAATGAAACTTGAAAGCTTTGATGCGTTGCTTGATGCCTATATGGAATTAGTCGAGGAAAAGAAAAAACAAGACCCAAACTATGTGCCTAAAATCGTGTATGTTGGAATGAAATATACAAAGCCAAAGCCACGCACCAACTTTGACAAGATAAAGGCTATGTCGGTTGAGGAATTTGCAGAGTTTACAACCATGGAATTGGAATATGGGGTTGCTCATATCCCCTATTATCAAAGCACAGATGGTGAGGATTTTGACACCGAGGATGAAGCGTTGAAACATTCAATAGAGTGGCTACAAAAGGAGATAGAGGGATGAACGATAACATATGTGTAATGTGCGGTGCGGAACTCCCTACCGAATGCGGAAAGCAGTATTGTGCCGAGTGCGAAAAGACGGTAAATGAGCCTAAGCACATAGGCGAAATAATTCAAAAAAGCATAAAAAATCTAAAAAACATAATTGATAACGAATTTAAAGGAGAATAAATAAAATGGCAAATTTTAATCTTAACAAAGTAATCCTCGGTGGTAGAGTAACTGCCGATATCGAACTAAAACAGACACAAAGCGGAGTAAGTACAACCACATTCACAATAGCGGTAAATCGCAAGGGAGCGAAAGAGGGCGAACAACAGGCGGACTTTATCACGGTAAAGGCTTGGAGAAACACAGCCGAATTTATAAGCCGATATTTCAAAAAGGGAAACTCAATCTGCGTAGTTGGAGCAATTCAAACAAGAAATTGGACAGACCAACAGGGCGTTAAGCACTATGCAACAGAGGTATTAGCTGACGAGGCATACTTTGTTGACGGAAAAGGCGAGGGACAAGCAACACCGACATTAGAGCCTGTAAAAGCTCCAAACTTTGAGGAAATACAAGACGATGACGATTTACCTTTCTAAACCAAAGCCCCAAAAAAGCAAGTATATGGAAGCGAGAGATAAAGGATGCGATAAAATTCGTAGCGAGGTTTTAGATTGATGAAAATAAAAGAAATACCACCGGAATTCAAAGACCGGGTAGAATTTGCTTGTAAGGTATGCAGGAGTGAATTTAAATCGGAAACAGGCAGAGATACCAAATGCGCTTGGAGAGGATGTGGTGGAGAGGTATGCCTATGGGTAGAGCGAGTTATAGAGGAATACATATCAAAGGAGAGTAAATAATGGCGAAACAACACTTAACGGAGGGTTGGCGCAAATGCGAGGTTTGCGGAGAAAATTTTAGACTTATCAAAGGATGGGCGTACAAATCGGAAATGACTGGGCATTTTGTTTGCCGATTCAATTGTCAACTGAAAACTGAAAGAGAAAAGAATGCAAGGCTTGAAGCTTTGAAAGGAGCGAGGAAATGTCAAGAGTAAATAACAATAATAACGAGGTTGAAAACTACCTCTATCAAGCGTGGTACATAGACACTAATATTGCATCGTGTATAAACGAGCTTAACGCAATTCGCATAAAAGCATATAGCGCACCTACCGCCAATTATAATGATATTGTTGTTACAGGCGGAGAAAAGCATAGCAAGACCGAGGACAACGCCTTAAGGGTGCTTGAATACGAGGAAAAGCTAAAAGCCTTAATGGAGCAATACGCAAAGCTAAAAGCCGAGATACAAGAGGTTATAGAGGGCGTAAAGGATATGCGAGAGCGCACTATATTAAGACTGCGCTTTATAGAACGCCTATCTTTTAGAGATATAGCAATTTGCATAGCTTATAGCAAGTCACAGGTTGAAAGGATTTATCAAGAAGCGATAAAAAAAGTAAAAATTTCTTAAAGTTGATGCCTTATGATACCTTATGGGACAAAATAATGTTCTAAAATGTATAATGAAAAGTCAGGCAAAAGGGAAAGTCACGAAAAAATGACACCTTTTGCTTGACAAAACATTATAAGAGAGGTAAAATATAAATGGCTCAATATGTAACACCCGAAATAAATATTATTGATAAGCCTGATGGTAAAAATAATTTCTTTGTGCGCCTTGCGTATGGCTATGTTGAGCACAGGCTTGGCATGGACACTAAGAAAATGACTACAAGGCAAGTTATACAAGAGTTTTTAGATACTCAAGGAGCGTCAAGTCCAAGCGATTTTTTCAAAAATAAATTCAAGAAAAAAACACAAAACTCACCCGAAACAAATCGACCAAACGAAAATAAAACTGAAAAAACCAATTCAAACGAAGAAATAAGCGCAGAAGCACAAACAATTATTGAGGAATTGAACAGCGTGGGAGTTCAATATAACAAAGTAAAAAGATTTGACTATCAAATGGATGAAACCACAATAATTTCTCGCCTTGCCGGTGGGGATATGACAAAAGGTTCGTGTTCCTCTTTGGCTTTAGCTTATATTGGAAATCGGTGTGGTTTTGATGTTTTAGATTTTAGGGGCAGAGAATCATGTCACTATTTTTCAGCGGAAGGAAATATTAGAAAAATAATGAATTTGCCGGGAATTAATGGAGAAGAAATTGAGACCGTAAAAGAGCTTGAGGGGGCAATGAATGTTCTTGAATCTTTGGATATTGATACGGAATATTATTTTACAGCAGGACGACATGCTGCAATAGTTCGTAGAACTCAAAACGATATAGAGTATTTGGAACTCCAATCTAACAATCACGAGCGCAATGGTTGGACATCTTTTAATAATTCAAGATATGGGTCTATGAGCGAAACCTTATATAGACGATTCAAGTGCAGAAAAACACCCGATACCATTAAGATAGGTGATAGAAAAATAACCTTTTCTCGAAAAATATTTATTGCAAAGGTGGATTCCTTTAAGGGAAATGCTGGTTTTGAACAAATATTAGGCTACATAAATACGAAACCTGAAAATCAAAAGAAAGGAACAAGCGGAGATGTTAAGTAAATGGTATAAGCAAGAAAAAGGAGATAAAGTTTGGTGGAAAGAGACTCCCGGTGTTGTGGGCGAGTTTATATTTAGTTTTGACAAAAAAGAAGAGTTCAATTTTTTTCAAGACTATCCTCACAAATTAACGCCCGAACAAAAAGAGATTTTCGACAAAGAAAACCCCGGTCTTATTTCGCTTAAATAACCCCCAAGGACACCTAACCGTGTCCTTTTCTTATGCTGAAATTGGTAATCATATTATATTAGCAATCTACCCAAAAGCAGAATATGTGCGAGTTCAATTCTCGCATTCAGCACCACACAAGACTGTTTGCTCATTTTCCATACCTCTAAAAACTATATAGCGGAGTTTTCCTTACGGTTTAGATGCTATAATCACAATAACAATGCACGGATAACCGTGCTTTTTTTATGCCTTGAAAGGAGTGTAAGAATGGCAAAACTGACAGACAGGCAGAAAAAGCAAATAATAGCCGAGTATGCAGAAAACAAAGGTAAAGTCAGTTATGCCTCACTCGGCAGAAGATACAATGTATCAACGAGTACAATTAAGAGGGTGTTGCATAGCGACCCAACCTTGACACAAAAAGTCACAGAGATAAAAAACGACAATTCCAAATCAATGCTTGAATATCTAATCAACAAGGCAGGCAAGGCTCAGAATCTGCTCGATATGCTATTAGACTTGACCGAAACTGATATTAAGAAAGCCTCACTCCGTGACAGGATGGGAGCGGTAAAAATTATTGCCGAAACATTTGGCGTCACAAGGGGTGACGGAAGCAACGAGGGCGAGCCTACAACAATAACGGTGGAGATTGTGGACAATGGAAAGAAAGATTAGCGTTTCCTTGCCATACTCTCCTTTTTATGATGTAGCGGTAAGGAACATTATCGCAAACACGCCAAGAGCGAGCGGAAAATCTTACGAAATGGCGCAAAAGGTAGCATTGACAAAGGTGCAATATCCCAAGCACGATATTGTTGTATTTCGAGCGAATGCCAACTCACTTGAAGCATCGGTTGTAAACGAGATAATGGAAAAGTTTGTAATGCTCGGTTATGGCGGTAGAGTAAAGCAATTTTCCAAGCCTTTACGAATAGAGTTTGACGGTGGCAAGTCGGTTATATGGTTTATGGGTGTTTCCGGACACGATAAATCAAGAGTAAGAGGCTTCAAACCTAAAAATCCGTTATGCTTAATCGTAGCAGACGAATGTCAGCAGATAAGCGAGGAAAGCAACCTCAAGCACGCATTAGCGACCTTTAGGCGTTACCTTGATACAACAATAGATTACAAGGTTATACTTTGCGGAAACCCACACGAAGTTAAGGGACATTGGTGGAATGTATATGTAGCGCAGAGAAAAGGTGCTAAAGGCTATGTATTTATCAATGCGACATACCTTGATATATACAGCCTCTTAAATGACGATATATTAGAGGAGATAGAGCTTGAAAAAAGCATAAACCCTGCGATATATCGCTTTATGTATTTGGGCGATTTAAGCGATATAAACGGCGGTGCATATCCGTCATTTAGGCGTGAGAGGCATATGCTAACGCTCGAGCAAGCAAACGAGATATTCGCAAACGAAACAATAGAAAAAGTAATAATAGGTGGAGACGGAGCTATAACGCACGATATGACTTGTTGCAATTGCATAGCGCATATGACAAGTGGCAGAGTTTGTGTGTTAGAGCCTTTTATTTTTAACCCACTTACACACGGTAGAGCATTAGCACCGAGCGAGCTTGCAGAGGACATAAGCGAGTATTTGTTTGACCTTGAGGCTAAATATCAATTTAAGGCTAACGGAGTGCCTGTATATCTTGCAATAGATTGTGCATCGGCTGACTTGATAGCGCAATTAAGATATATACTTGACGATTATTACAGAGTGCTTGCGTTTACGCAAAAGAATGTAATACGCAACACCTCAACAACGAACAACACATTTGCAAAAGATATGTGTTACATAGTCAATTACGGTGGCTATAAGGACTATACAACCGGGCGATTTGTTTATTGTGATGTGCCTTTGCTTGTAGAGCAACTCGAAAGCGTTGTTTGGAAAAACAGTAAGCTTGACCCCGCTGTACCGAATGACTGCTCCGATAGCCTTGTTTATGGCTTATGTACTTTGTTTGAAAACCCACAAAATCTTAATATAGCATAGGAGAAAAAGAAATGATTAACAATGTAGAAAACCTTGAGAGAACGATTGAAGCAAACGCAAACCTAACGTTTGAGGAATATAAGGAAATGCGTGAGCCGAGCTATAATGCTATCATAAATGATTATGCAGTCAAGCTTATGGAGAGAGCGAGCGAAAATGGCGAGGAAATAACGCTTGACGAGGCAAAGGCAATAGCAAAAAGGGAAATTCCTCTTGAGTTTATTCCGGAATGGATGCGAAACCTACGAATAAATGCTAACATAGCAGGAACGGAGCTTATATATCTTGAGGGAATTGCATCGCAACTTAGCAGAATTGAGGAATTGTTGAGTGCGGTTTTTGAAAAGCAAATTCAAGAGTACATTGAGAGGCATATGCACGATTTTAGAAGAGAGGATGCGTGATAAATGGCAAGCACAGGAATAGGTGGAGCAGTCGCACCGGGAAAGGTTATCGTTCCTAACTCCACAAATACAGGCGGTATTCAGTTTACGCCCGTTAGTGAATACATAGGAATGGCGGTGCAAGAGTACTACAATTGGGTAAATAATTCGGCATTTTACGCAACCTCGCCACCATATTTAAAGCCTTTTTATTGGAAAGTGCAGAATTGGGAAAAGTGGATAAACGGCATCGTACCAACATTCCATGACCTCAACCGAGGAATTGTACCAACGCACTTCGCAAAGGCAATCGTTGATAAGGTTAGCGCACTTATTTACGGTGGCGGACTTAACCTTGCAAGCGGTGACGATGGCGAGCAAAGCGAGGATGTCACAAATGAGGCGCTTGCTTTTGCAGGCGAATGGAAACAAAAAGTAAAATTGTCAAGCGTGGTACAAAACGCTTTGAGATTTGCTTCGGGGCTTGGAACAACTTGCTTTAAGCTAAATGCCGATGCTGAAAAGGATTTATGGATTGAGGCTGTGCCTATGAACAGGGCAAAGTACGATTTTGACCATAACGGAAAAATTGTATCGGCTAAATTCTATATGTCTATTTTTGAGCGTGGCACATCGCAAAATGGCTATGTTTACGGACTTTATGAGCATAGATACTACGCACTTGATAAAAACGGCAAAAAAGCACCTTATTGCGATTATAGAATGTATCGTGTATATACAAATACCGCAAACCAACAGGCACCAACGGAAACCTATGTCAAATGGGAAGACTTGGAGCATTGGGTAAGATTGCAATTAAAGGAGTGTTATTCGTCTATAAGACTTGACACGCCTATTAGATTGCCATTAACAAACCTTGGTCTATTCCCTTATAAATGGACTGAATGTGTAAGCTCTATGCCTCACCTAAAGTATGGCGATAGCGTGCTTGAGGGACTGACAAAATATCTTTGCGAATACGATATACTTTCCGCAATTATGGACACGGAAATGTATCTCGGCAGAGGCAGGGTGATTGCATCGACGCCTGTTAAGAATAGCAATAACGCAAATTCGAGTTATAATAGCGGTGTGGACAGTATGATTACATATGTTGAGAGTATGTCAACCGAGGGCGAGCCTTTTAAATTCGTTCAGCCTAATATAAGAGCCGAGGAATTAAAGAGCCTGCGTAACACTTTGCTTGAAAACATAGCAACTGCAATAGGTATTTCACCGAGTAGCTTTGCACCATACCTACAAGACGGTAGCAACCGCACCGCAAGAGAGGTAAGTGCCGAGGAAAGCGCAACAACGCTATTTGTAGAGAATAAGCGTGAGGGACTTGTCAACGCATTGAACGATATGCTTGATACAGTTATGAGATACTACGGCAAGAGTGAAAAGGTTGTTGTAGCCTTTAGCAAGGCGGGACAAAGCAACTATACATTGCTTGTCGAGAACGCTACAAAGATATATCAAGCAGGCGGTAGCTCTCTTGAAAAGTATGTACGCACTATCAATCCCGATATGAACGAGGAGCAAATAGCGGACGAGGTTAGGCGTATAAGAGAGGAGCAAGCACAAAGCCAAGAGCCTATGTTTAATGATACGGACTATTTCGGGGGTGACCTAAATGGAGATAGCGAACAAACCGCTGAATTTACAAGCAATAGCGATAGAGGAAGCGGAGACGGAAATCCGTTTAATAGTCAAAACTGAATATCTAAAAGGCACACCAAAGGCTAAAATAAGCGAAAAGGTATTAAAGGTTATAAGTGCTTTACAGGGTAAGCTCAAATACCCGGAGCTAAAAGAGGCATCACGAATTAGCCTTATACAATTTGCAGAGAGGCAATATAGAGAGATAGTCAAGCTACGAGGACAAAATTTGCTTGTTTTATTGGCGTGTATGAAAATATACGAGCCAAAGAACGAAATCACCAAAAATATGCCTATATCGAGGGCAGAGGAGATATTGCAAGGCTTTGCCGAGCAAATCGGCACAGATGCAAATATCTATGCAACCGAGTTTAGAAAATTAAGTCAAGATTATTTTCGTGAGAATGTAAAGCCCGTATTTGAGCGACTTGCAAGGCAATACCCTTTTGACCCCGATTCCTATACAGGAGCAACACCGAGCGAGATATACCGGGCGAAAAATGCGCATATAAATAGTTTAAGAAATCGTGCGGAGCTTGAGGTGAGATACAACGGACACCTTGAAAACATAGATAGATTAAGAGAGCAAGGACACAGATTGGTAATTGCCTCAAGTCACGCCGATTGTAGTGAGAGATGCGCTAAATGGCAAGGGCGAGTATTTAGCCTTGACGGAACGAGCGGAACAACACCGGACGGACGGAAATATGTGCCGTTAGAGGAAGCAACCGATGTGTACTACACAACCAAAGCAGGCAAGGTTTGGAAAAACGGTTTGCTTGGCTTTAATTGTAGGCATTATCTTGTGCCATATAAAGACGGATTTCGCTTTCCAAAGCCGAATACGGCAACAGAACGCAGAGAGTACGCAATAACCGAGGAACAACGCCATTTAGAGCGCAATGTTCGTTATTGGCGTACAAGGGCGATATACGAAAAGGGCGTTGATAAAAAAGCATACGCAAAAGCCGTAAACAAGGCTAACTATTGGAATGATAGATACATAACATTCTCGCAAAAGAACGGCAGGGCATATTACCCGAGCCGAACAAATATTTTTATAAGAAAAAATGCAAGGTAACCCCTTGCTTTTTTTATACAATTCGATATAAAGACCGCACAAGCGGTTTACTTTTATATGTGTTATCGCACACCAAAAGCGAGGCGGAAAGGGCGTTATACGCACCGCAAAGACCACACAAGTGGGATAACGGAGCATGCGTTATCGCAGATACCGATTTAAAAAAGTGTTGCAACCACAAAACAAATTCATGAAAGGAGAATAATGCAAATGGCACTATTCAAGAAAAAGCCAATGACCGCAGACGAGATTTTTAAGCTAATCGACGAAATGTCCGAGGAAGAACAGGACAAGCTTGCAGAAATGCTCACGAGCGACCTTGATGACGGAGAGCTTGACGGTGATGCAGAGGGAGAAAAGCCCGGCACCACAACCGAGCAAATCGACGAAGCCGAGGAAAATGCCGAGGAAAAGGGCGAAAAGCCCACAAAGGCAGAAATTGACGAAAGCGTAGGCGAGCAAGAGTACCTTGACGGTGACGAGGACACACAGGATGCAGATGCCCGTGTTGACGAGGCAGAGGGCGAGGACGAGGCTCTCGAGAAAAGGACAGAGGGCGAGGAAACTCACTCAACTGACAAGGTAGCACAGCTCGAAAGCGAGATAAAGGCTTTGAAAGAGGTTGTAGAAGCATTGACCGCAAGACTTGATGCAGATGCAGAGAACGATGCCGAGGATGATAAACAGGAATTTGGCATTGAAATGCAAGCAGATGGTGGCGAGTCGAACGGCGAGAGCGACCTCGAAAGAGCAAAAAAGAAATATTGGGCATTCTAATTGCTCAAAAAATCCAAGCCAAAACAAAAAATCTATAATTATACAAAGGAGTAAATAACAATGGCAGGATATGGTATTATAAATCAGGTTGCGCTAAAAGAAACCGCAAGCGCAAGAGTATTCGAGAAGCTTGTACAAGGCATTCTCCATGTAAACGGTAGAGGAGTTGACGAGTCATATATCAATGGCTCCGCACTTGGCTCACAATCAATCGCAATTCCACATGTAGCACTCGGTGGCGGTGCATTCCGTAAGCTCGGTGCAACAGTAAACGGTGGACAGTTCAACTCAAATTCCGCTAACATCCCAACATCTAACTATTTCTATGTTCCTATTCTTTATGTTTACGACCAAACCGAAACACTCGCAAAGATTATGAACGATAAGGCAGGCTATGACTTGCTCGGTGCGGTAACCGACAACATCACACGCAAGATTACAAGAGGCATCAACGCTCTTACATTTGCCGTGCAGATTTCACAGACACTCAACGATAGCTTTACAAGTGGCGAGGCTACATATGTAACCGAGGATGCAACTCCTAATATGTTTGCGTCATTCGTACAGGCTAACGCATTGCTTGACGAGGGTGACGAGGCAATCGGAGCCGACTATTTCCCAACCGAGAATAGACAGGCATTCTTCCGTCCGAGCGCATTTTCACTTTTGAAAACAAGCGGTGACGGTCAGTACATAACACAGTCTAACTACGGACAGGAGATGCTCGCAACAGGCGTACTCAACCCGTTCAAGAATAGCGAGGCATCAAAGGTTGAGCTTCGTGATGGATACGCAGGCGAGATTGACGGCGTTCCTTGCTATAAGGTTAGCCCGATTCTCTTGAAGCTCGCCGCAGGCTATGTACAATCCAACGGTGCTACACTTGCGGACACCGCATTTGATAACATTGACGCAATCGTTTGTTCATCAATCGGTACAATTCGTGGCTTCACCTCGACAGGTGATATTGAGGTAGTACCCGCAATCAGCGGACAAGGTTGGGTGCTTCAGCCTCTCGTTCACGGTGGTTGCTCTTGCATTTCCGGTAAGTCGGTAAGACTTATTGTTAAGAATGGATTTGCAAACCCTGTAACAAGTGCTGAAACCACACTTACAGTTCTTCCACCTCAAAGCCAACAGGCATAATTAAATCTTAAATTAAATAAGGCAGGCTCGAAAGGGCTTGCCTTATTCCTTTAAGGGAAAGGACAAAAAATGATAAATTTACCTATAAAACAAGACCCTTATTCTGACGAATTGATGTGGTGGGATGATGCCACACAAAAATACTACTTGACCGAGCAATCCCTAATAAGAGAGGGAATAAATATCCGTGGTAGGCTTGCAAGCGTAAAAGCTGAGAATGCAACCTATACTATAAACGGATTTCTAAAGCGTGTAACTAACGCTATTTATAGCTTTATACACAAACATAATTCAAGAAACGATGTGCAAGACTACTTTATTGCGGTTATTCCAAGCTTGCGTGAAAAAATCCGTCTTGCCTTGACATATCAAGCATTATTCATATGGTTTAATGGCGATTGGACACTCTCGCCCGAAAGAGAAAAGAGAGAAAACGCAATAGACCCCATAGCCATTGACGAGCTTAACACAAAAGTACCCGAGCTTAACAATCCTATAACTTATAGAGGGGAGTGGATGCTCAATGTTTGATTTACTGACAATCTTGCAAGGCAGAGCAACACAAACCGAAACAGGCACATATTACGAGCAATATCCCGATAGCCTTGATGTCGAGGGAATACCCTTTGACTATGAGCATATAAACCCGCAGGACAAGGCGTATCAAATGATATTTGCGAATGTTAGCAATAACAATGGCATAATTACCGCTATAAAGACAAAAGACCCATTAAATTGGGACATTGACAAGGGATATATAGCACTACAAGACGGAACATTTTACTCAATAGAGAGCGTGTCAAAGGACTATCAAAGCGCATCAAAAGAGGCGTTTAGACTTTTAGCCGATGTCACAGGCGTGGAGTATGTTATAAGACTTGTATCACAGGCTAATCCCTTTGAATTGAGGTAGAGTTATGACCAACACCGAATTTCAAACATTTGTAAATAGATTTGTTAAGAATTTCAAGCCATTAACGCCTATTGATACGGGAAATTTGCGACACAATTCGGTAAAATTTATATTTACCTCTCCTACAAGGGCGGTGGTGTATATAGATGAAAAGGTAGCTCCTTATATGCCATACACCGACAGACCGTGGCTCTCTCCCCGGTGGAACGGAAAGAAAAACCCTAACGAAAATTGGTTTGAAAATGCGGTGCAAAAAGCACTTGAAAAGACTACTAAATCTATGAAAGGAACGATAAGAAAATGATTGATATTTCATTTTTTGCTCAAAGCCTTGAAAACTTGCTAAATGACGAGGTTGAGGCGCAAATTTTGGCAGGAAATACAACCCTTGACAACGGGCGTGTAACGTATCGCTTTTTAATTCACACAGACGGTGGCGAATATAAGGACTATGACTATATAAACGGAAACGGAAATATAAGTGCCGAGCCAACAAATAAAATCGTGCGATATATCAACTGCGAATTTGATACAACAGGCTCGCAGATTGACGGTGTATTAAGTGTTGAAATGAGCTTTAATTCAAGACTTGAGATATTAGTACCTCTTGTCAATGCCGGACGAGGCAATAAAAAGCTTGAGCTTATAAACACCATTCGTCAAGTGATAGATAACACATTTAGGCTCAATTCCTCGGGCGTGTATAGTGTTGGTGATGTTGATAATAAGATTGACTATAACTATGGCGTTATATACCAATTAGCCGAAACAGGCGCAAGAGAAAAGCGTGCAGAGATAGGCGATAGCGAGCTTATGACGGCTTATCTTGCGTATTTCTTGGTACAAGATGGTGTAAATAGTGCCGATTTTAAAATTTATATTGACGGGAACCGTGTTTACTTTACAAGATTGGGCTTTAACCGTGGTAGCACAAACGAAAGCAATGTACCGAGCGATAGCACGAACGGAGCCGGAAACAATGTACCAAGCTCAAGTGTATTTGGCTTGAACTTTGATATGCCTACAAGGACAAACGGTGCCGACAGTATTATATCTCAATATTTATTCAAAGGTGTAAATCCTGCGAGACTTGTAGAGGTTAGAACGCCGTTTGATGCCAATAATAATGGAAATCCGGGCGGAACTCCTATTCCAAATAGATACCTTATGATATTCAATGAAATAAGCAATAACGCAGAGACGGCAAAATTTGCATCGACCACCGTCACAATGGTAGAGGCAAGCGAGGGATTGCCTTTATCTCCGTACGCTCAACAGAATTGGGGTGTAAACAATGGCTAAAAACACATATTATGTAGTTTTTGAAAATAATACAGACGGAGCGACCTCGGAAAAGCCCGTTGCTACAAATAAAAAGACTCAAACGCAAGACGAAAAGAACGCAAGAGCCTTGACAAAAGGTATTAAAGGCTATGCTTCATTGTCGTACGCAGAAAGCTTTGTTGACAGAGTGGTAACGCATCAAGTAAACACGGTTGAATTAAGGACAGGACACGCAGAGCTACAGGCGAGAATGCAATTCGGCTATGGTGTAGCAAAACAAGGATTTGACATTGTTAAAAATATGGTTATGGCAGGGTCAGTATTTGGCGTTGCAGGCGTAGCGATAGGAGCGGTTGCAGGTGTAGCCGATGCCTTAATAGGTATAGGCATAAGGCAAAGCGAGATAAATATGCGCCAAGAGGTAGAGAATACAAGCCTATTCTATGCGAGAATAAGAGCAGGCGCAGGGCAAGACCGAACAGGCAACACAAGATAAAAAAAGACGGATTTTACTCCGTCTTTTCCATTTCTTGCAACTCTGCATCTAATCTTTGTCTTTGAGCTTCCATTTTAGCCCTTTTCTTTGCTTGTTTTTCCTCTTTTTTCTTTGCTCTATATGCTTTGTATTCCTCGTAGGTATAACGCACGAAATTTGAGGCGTTAGAGCCTTTGAGGTGCTTGTAGGTTAAAACGGAAAATACAACGATTGAGGTTATACAAATTAGCATTAAAACAATATAGAGAATAGCCTCTCCTAATTTTTGCTGATAAGCCCAATGACCTTTGATGTAAATATGGGGATTTGAAATAAATTCCCCAATGTGCGACTTGCATTTTAAGAACAAAAAAATAGTGGAAATTAAGGTTACCAAATCAAAAACAACAAGGAAAATTATTTGTAAAATATTTTTCTTTTTCATAAAATCAACTCCTTTTTATTCATAATACCACAATGAAAGGCAAAAGTCAATGAAATTTTTAGCATATACCAAAGATGCCAACGGAGAATACACCGTTGAAAGCAAAATACAAAATACGGTATTTCCTTTTTCCTCGTCTGCGTTGCTTGACGAAAGACTTAACGAGGCGATTTTATATGTGTACACAAATGAAATCGAATTATACAAGCCCACTACCGAAATAAAAGTGGTAGCAGATGACGGAACAAACACTAAAGAATATTACTATATTGTATCAAGTGATATTTCGCAAGAGTTGCCCAACGGAAGCGGTAGATATAAGCACGAAATACACCTATTAGAGCGCACGAAGCTTTTAGAGGGCATTTACTGCCAAAGCCTGTGCTTTACAAATCCAAAAGGAAATGTTTATACAAATAATCCCTTGAATGTAAGACCAACGCAACCGACAACAACCTTTCCATATTATAGTTTAGGCGAAGCGATAGAGGATTTGACAACAAACTTAATCGTATCTCCTGTGCCTTTGGGAGAAAAATATAAAACTCCAACGCCAACCGATATGTTTAATTTGTTGTCGGCATATTATCCACAAAACGAATGGCAGTTATTAGAAAGTTGGAAACCAAACACTGAAGCGGATTTTGTATATACAGGCATAAGTGTTGAAAATGGCACCGATAGCCAAAATTCCAACGGAACAAATGTATTTGTTGAGATAGATGCAAAAAATCCCTTGGTAATCACTTACACATTGATTATCGCTGCAATTCCGATATCTTCAACATTCGCTTTTAAGTTCACATACACCATAAACGCAGTGCAAAACCAATACCCACTCAAACCGTGGACTATACCGGGCTGTGTAAATCGTTGTCTTGACCTCGCAGAGCCTATATTTAAGGAAGAAACACCGAGATTTACATTCAATAGTGAACAAGTGAAAAAATATTCAAGTGTTTTTGCGCCTGAATTTAGTATGACGGAATGTACTTTGAGGGAGCAATTAAAGGTTATCGGCTCATATATTCACGCAGAGCCAAGACTAACGGAAGATGACGAGATTGCATTTGACGAATACGGAATAGGCGAGGAAGCAAAGATAGCCTCAATGCCCTATGTGTTTAAGCAGTTTACAAGAGATATAAACGAGTATTGTACACATATAGAAACAAGTGCGAAAAACCTCGTTAATAGCCTTGATAATGGCAAAGGAACGGTCACAGAGCCAAACTATAACGGATATCGAACATTGAGGACAGATAATGTCAATGTTATGTTAAGCGAAACAAACGCCTTTGCCAATACCGATAACAAAATATATGATATTCCAAACGGAAGCGGCGCAGTATTTGTTACACTTTACAATGACAATAACAATGACAATAACAATATTTACACGGACGAGGACGGATTTAAATTTGAAAACATAGACATAACGCCATATATCTTTGAAAGTCACGAATACGCAAATCTTTCCTCTTATGATAGCACCTATCCCTATTCAAAGAGCTTTGCCCTTTACTATACAAGGGGCGAAAAGGGAATTAGAGGACTATTTTTCAAGAACGAAAATGCGATAGACCAATATTTTAGTGATTACACAATAGTAAACATCATAAATGCGGTGACAGGAAAAAATGTCAAAGGCCATGTGACAGACCAATTTCCACGCATAGCCTTTAAGATAACCTACACGCCTATTTATGATACGAAATTCTCGCATAGCAAGCAGACGGTCACACTTGGCGAATTGCCATTTATGAGAGTGTATAACCAAAGCGAGAACACCATTGAAGCAAAAGCCTATGGCGAGAATATAAAAGGCGTTGCACAGAGAATGGGAAATGCCGAACAGACAAGAACATATATTCTCAACTCATTGAATGACATTCCAAAGGTGGCGCAGACCATAGACGGATATTTTATTGTCGAGGTAAAAACCGAAATTCAAGCTAATTATATCAAATGCACGGTGCAATTGACAAAAGACTTTAACCGCATATCACAGTATATCGGTATAAACTCAAATAAGCGTGTTTTTGAGGTGAGCGAAGCAAATACCTATGCAAGAGATATACTCTTGAAAAACTATGTTGTAGTGAGCGATACGCAAGAAATCGTAAACACCGAAAATACGATATTTAATTCGCTAACACCGATATTACAAATATTCAATCCGTCAATAGCTGGTGGCGTATCAAATCCTATAAATGCGGTCAATGCGTATTCTTATTCAAAGAATGGCACAAATTCTTTTGGAAATGTAATATTGCCTGTTATATCGTCCGCTTTTGGCAATACAATGGTTTTTTCGTGGGACTATAAAGACAACTATTCCGCAGGTGAGAGTGTAAGCCAATACATAGGCAAGAATGCCCAAAACCAAGATGTCAAGCAAGTATGGCAAACCGATGTCCCATATGGCGATTATTACGGTAGGGCGTACAGGCATAGATTTTATCTGTTGCCAAGTCCAATCTCTAATTATTCCCAAGCAAATACCGTTGAAAGCGTTCTTGACCAGAGCGCATCGTCTTCGCCTTTTGGAACACAAAAAGAGCTTATTCTGCGTAAAGATAGCAGAGAGCGTATATCAATGAATTGCGAGCTTGAATTTGTCACAACGCAAGACGATATTATAATCGGCTCGGCTCTTGCATCCTCTTGTCCGCTTGTGACGAGTAAGCGATATGGCGAACCTGTAATGGTATTTTTGACAGGTAAGGTGGGTAAATTTGAAAAGAATTTAACTACATCGGATGCAAGAATAGTGGGATATTACACGATAAATCCAGATAATGTGGGCACTGACGGATTATCCCTACCGCTAACAATAGAATATCCACCTAACAATTTCACCTTTGACTCGTGGGCAATCATAACACCAATAATCACGACAAGGCGAAGATTTGAAGATGAAGACGGAAATGTTGAATTTGTTGACTTTGAAGAGGGCGGCGAAATCCTACTTGCAAGGAACAAGAGCAAGGATGATTATGACAACGACAACGATGGCGAGGGCAAAACAACCGAAACAATTACATTCAAGATAGCAAGAACAATTTACAATTAAGGAGATATAACAATGGAAACTGAAAAAGAAATCAAATGTCTTGAAGCAAGGTTAGCCGAGGTTATCGAGGAAAACCAAGAGCGAGAGGCGCAAGCGGTCAAGGGCTACACACGCCAACTTGCCATTATTGACGAGTTAATTGACTTAACGCCTACAACCGACAAAGACAAGCTCACTTTCTTTGAGGAATTGAGGCAAGCCACCGAGGAAAAGATAAGTGACGAGCTTAATCACCAAGAGGGCTTGTTAATGGAGTATGTCGAATTTACAGGAATAAAAATCAATAAAGATTAAGGGGGATAAAATGCAATTTTTTATTGACAGTCAAGGTACGGTAGTAAATCTTATATCAAGCCCTGTGTATCAAGGCTCTACAAATGCGTGTGAATTAGTGCTTGTAGCACCTTTTAGCGCATCAAACATAATCGAGGCTGATTTCCGTTTGCCTAACGGAATAACAACCGAGCCTTACATTATGACGGTGCAAGGTCAAATGCAAATCGAGGGTAGAACATTCAATGTTTGGCGTGTGTTGCTTGACGGTGTTGTTACCGAGTACGCAGGCAAGGTAACAGTACAGTTTAGGATTTATCAAGGCGGTTACAATGTAGGCAACGATTATTACCCAATTACGCCAACATCCTATGCAAGCACATTTTCCGTTGCAAAGGGTGTTGTTCCAAATCTGCCTCAAACACCGACAACCGATGTGTATAAAACCATTCTTTCATATTTGTCTCAGTTAGACCCACAATACACCGTGGAATCCGTTATATATAGCGCACCGGGAAACGAAATAAACACCGATAGCGCAATTGACAGATTGGAAACAATCCCACCAAATGCAAATCTAAAGTGGAATGCAAAGCTTGAGCCGTCCAATGTTGACGGTAGCCTCGGAGGATATTATGTTTTGTACGCACTTGACGAGGAATTACAAGCAAATACAGGCTTTACAATGACCTTTGCCGAGCCTACAAATGTAGGAAAGATGCAAATCACATTTAGTGGTATAGAATATTCGGTTTTGATAGGTGTAAAGGCAACTTTAGAGGATGACACCGAGGTTGATATAACCGATTTTAGAGTGCGAGGGGTAGATGCCTTTTCCGTTCTTGTGTCCGTAAATAAAACTGTTAAAAAAATAAGCATAATTCAACCATACAACGAGAATAGAAGCTATGATGCCGAAAATTATACTTATATAAGTAATTATGGATTTACACAAGGGCGTTTTTATGTAAATTCAATCAAATTGTGGAGACCTGCCACAAATGGACAAATTACACTCGTAAACACGGCTTTGGACACGATAGCATCGTTCCCTGATGCCGATTATGACACATTTTTGGCGCAAGCAGAACAAGCAAGGGAGCAGGCGGAGCAAAGCGCAACTGAAGCACAAACGAGCGCTCAAAACGCATTGAATTATTACAATCAACTTATTGTTCAAAAGAACGCTCCAAACGGTATAGCCGGACTTGATGCAAACGGACTTATAAATGCGAGTCAAATTCCGTCTATCGTAAAGCACGAATATTTTGAGGTTGCAAGCGAGGATGCGCTAACAACCCTATCGCAAGCAGAGCAGGGAGATATTGCATATTTGCTTGATGAAACAGGAACAACGGTAGTAAATTCGTGGATATTGCTCGGTGGCTCGTATGATGTAAGGGCGAATTGGAAAGAGCAAAGCACATCAACCGCAGGCTCAAGCGCATATGCCGACCAAGCAGGAACGGCTCTTGATGCTCAAGCAGTAAACGGACTTACAATCAACGGAATTTTATCCGAGGCTGACTATAACGCTCTCGCAAGTAAGCAGGGCGTATATTTCGTAACAATAACGGGTGAATAATATGGCAATTAAAACCTTTATAAACGGACAAGAAAACGGTGTTATCACATTTAGCGGTAACACCGAGCCTTGTGCGGTATATGTAAACGGAGAAAGGCAAGATAATATATCCTACACTCCCGAACTAATTGAGGGTGCAAATTCCGTTGAGTATTCGAGCGAGTATAAGAGAAATATACGCACAATGCAAATTGACGGAAACACCGAGCAATTTCAAGGCACATTTGCACCGCAAAATATCACAATACCAACATCATATGTAATTCCGAGTAGTGCGCCTATTATCGTAAGCGAAACACCTATTACTGTGCCAAACGGTGCAAGACTCACACTCACCGCAAATAAGACGGGAAACGGCAATATTTCCTCGCTATCAAGCGGATTTATTGTTATTATATCGGACAGTAGAGATGATATAGCAACCAACTACACCGAGATATTAGAGGATTACGGAACACCGCTGTATTTGGCAACCCCAAAGGTAAGCGGAGAGTTTTATATAGGCATCGCAAATTTTCTGCAAGGCGGAATAGATAACCCCCAAGCCTATTGGGATTTTTTAAGAGCAAACTACACTTTTACGCTCTCCACCGAGGGAAATACAGCTCCAAATCCCGATTTTCCTCAACCTATCTACAACGCAAACGATAACGGAATGTCCCTTGAATTGAGGGGAACGAATTTATTTAATCGACCTAATACAACCTTAAAGACAAACAATGAGTATTACAAGAATTTGTCGGGCGGTGGATTTGTTTTACAACCGAACACCACATATACTGTTGCATTTGATTATGAATTTATAAGTTTGGATAAAACATACCTTACATACTGGGGATTAGGGCGAGGAAATACAAGTTATATCAATGACATTAAGTATAATTGCCCTTTTCCTAATTTTACAAAAGGCAGAGCTTCTTACACTTTTACTACACCGAGTAATATGGGTGTAAACAACAAATTATGGCTTAGAATACCAAGAAACGATAACCGAGTGACTTGCGAGGTGAGCCTATCTAACTTTATGTTGAATTATGGAGAGCAAGCATTACCTTTTGAGCCTTACTTCGCTCCAACCACAATCGCAATCCTACCGAGTGTGACTGTTGGTAGTTCGACCATTCCTTTGAGGTTTGCAAAGGTAGATGACAAAGCCGATTATATTGAGGTAAACCGCCTTGATGGAACAGTTAAGTATGTGAGGAATATCGCCTACTTGAAATTGCCACACCAAAACAAAACCTATACATATATTGGTATGAAAGGCACTCAAAGTAAATCAGGCGAGATAGAGCAAATAATGACGAGGGCGAAAGGCATTTGCACTCACACAAGCAAGGTTGGAAACTATGTAGACACACAGGCTAAAAATGCTATGTGGGTAGGTGTAAATCAAACTGTCCTTTATTGGATAGGTATTCTTGATACTCTTGGTTTTACCACAGTAGAGGAGTTCAACACTTGGCTTGACGAACAAGAGGCACAAGGCACTCCTGTTGAATTGATTTATCAACTTAAAACACCTGTAACAACTGTATTGTATGACAAAGCAAACAAAATTACAACAGATTTAGGACAAGCTCTCTTTGAATTGCCAACCGAAAATCAAACAAATATAATAACAATCACATCTACACCGAGTGTGAGTAAACTATCGGTGAATTATGCTAAATATGGGGGTGTTATTTGATGAAAATAACTCTTAATGCAGGCTCTCTTGCTATGCTTGATAGTAACGAGCCTTTTGTTTTGCCCGACACTCTTGATATTGAAATTGTATCGCCTATTTATAGGCTTGAGAGCGTGGCAATTTCCGCAAGAAATAACGGAGAAACAAAGAAATACGCACTAAAACAAAAGCCCTTTAATTTGAGCCTTAAAGACCTCAAAGCAGGTGGGCTTGAATTGGAAATATCCGCACTTGTAAACGGTGAGCCTGTTAAGTCTTGGCGTGTGCCTGATATTATATTAAAAGAGGTAAACCACACTTTTGAAGCCATCCCCGAAATCGAGGCGTTGAAAAGGGAAATCGCTATATTAAAACAAGGCATCGCCGAAATATTAAAGCTAATTTAAGGAGAAAGAAAAATGAAAAAATTACTTACTTTTGCGCTTGTACTTGCGCTTGTATTCACATTTGCTATTTGCGCTAATGCCGAGGAGATTGTAGAGCCAACCGATATAAATGATAGTATAACTGTCACCGCAGACGAGGAAAAGGGAATAATTGATACAATTATGAACTCAACCGTGTGGGGTAGCATCGCCGCATTCGTTACAATGGCGGGTGGCGTGCTAATTTTCGTGTCAAAGAAATTCGGAGGCATTGCCACACTTATTAAATCAAAAGCCGATGCAAAGACAATCCTTGACGGTGTAAACGGTGCAATCACCGAAACAATGGCAGAAATTAAAACAAAGCTTGCAGAAACAGAGCAAAAGCTTGCAGAAACGCAAGATAGCGAAAAGACCTTACTTGCCATACTTACTATGTATATAATGAATGATAGTAAATACAACGCCAATGCAAAAGCAGAGATAATGAAATATATCACGGGTATTAAGCAATTCACGGGAACAGTAGCGGAGATATGCGAGGAAGCAACAGAAGCAATAGAGAGAGCAAACGAGGGCGAGGTAAAAGAGGAAACGCCTGCGCTTGATGTGATAGTAAGTGGAATATCTCTCGGTTAAGGCGGTGATTTTATGAAAAATAAAATCAAACACCTTATCTTGCCGTGTTGCGCTTTTACATTTCAGTATATTATTCCTATAATTTTATTCGGAAATGTAATTCCGTTCACGCACGGAGTTGTAAAGGCAGGGCTAACCGCAGGCGGATATATCGCCCTCGGTATTCTCGCCTTTGTTACTATAAATAAATTGAAAGAATATTTGCATAGCAAGCCAAAGAGCCTAACAAGAGGGATGATTTTATCCCTCTTTCCTATTGCTATATGGTTGATTGTTGATATAGGTTTAGGAGCGGTACAAAGATTTGTAAACTCATTTGTAAGCTATTGGCATTATGTGATTATATTCATTGTCATAGGCAGAATTTTTTGTGTGATAGACGAGGCACTCGCAGAAAAAGAAAGAGAGCAGATAGATGGAGAGTAATGCTTATTCAAAAATAAACGAGGGAACAACAAGCGTAGTGAATAAATTCAAGGATTTTTTTATGAGAAATCTCTTGATTATTGTACTATTATTTAATATTGCCCTTGAAATTGTATCAAAACTCTATCGCATCGGATTTTCAAACCCATTTAGTGTTGAATTTTTTCTCGAATTAGCCATAACAACTACAACGAGCATGATTTGTTATATCTGCTTTATTCCGTTCGGAAAGGCAGACGAAAAGAAAAACAACCCGTCTTTTTCGCAAAATCTCACCCTATGGGGTAAATTAAGCGATATAGTAAGAAACGGATATAACGAGCTTTTTCGTGCCTTTTGCGTGGAGCAATTAGAGGTAGAAAGAGAGGACAAGCGCCGTGCTATAATAGGCAATAATACCCTTATATCATTTTCTATATATGAGGAAAAATACAAGGGCTTGAGCAAGGCGGAAATATCTGCGCTTGTAAAAAGCGGCGAGATAACCAAAAAAGAAGCTAAAGCTATAAACCAAGCCAACGGAAACAGTTTTGTAAATCTTGTAAAGGTAAGACCGATAAATCCCGTTATTATCCTATCGGGAGTTAAAAAAATGCAGATAAACGATGCCGGGCGTACCGATAGCGCTTATACTATCAATTGGCTTATTTCTCGCCCTTTTATAATTTTTGCAACGAACGCAATACTTAGCGCAATAACTACCTCTTTTATCGGTGGTTGGCAAAATGCTATACTTGATATGTTCCTTTCCGTACTTATGATATTGCTCGCTTCTATCTGCGGATATAGCGTAGGAGTAAACTCCATACGCAGAGATAATGACATAGTAAAAAGCCGAATTTTATTTATTTCACTTTTTACCGAAAAAAACAGGATTTCGGTCAAAAATTAAGGTGCGATTAGTAAAAAATAAGACAAAAAATCCCAAACCCCCTTTATTAGAGCCATTTTTACTTGACTTTTAATCAAGGTGTCCGGAGTTCGAATCTCCGCAAGAGCACCACAAAATCGCAAGCAGATGCTTGCGATTTTTTGCTTTGATGGCACACTGCTATCTTGAACAAAATGCACAGAAAACAAGGCCATAATTTGTCAGAAAAGGTCAAAAGTTTGTGCAAAATTTACAAAAATACTCGCATATAATATAAACCCCTTGAAATGAATGCCTTATTGTGATAAAATAATATCGTAAAAAATTATTTAAGGAGATAAAAAATGAAGAAATTTTTATCAATTATGCTTGCAGTGCTGATGCTTGTTCCCATGCTCGCAATCGGCGTTGTGGCAGACACAGAAACGTGTACAGTTCAACAAGTAAACTGTGCAAAGGAAGCAACCTTCTCGTTTGAAAACGGAGTTTGGTGCACAAGAAAAAATGAGTATATTGACGGAAAGAAGGATACTGCCGTTTCAGGTAACTGGTATGCAAACGATAGGCCTTTGACCATTATTATGTCTTATGATGAGGCGCGTTACTTCACATCGCTCGTGCTCACCGTAAACGGCTTGGGTAACATCTACGGCATGGAAACTCAGCCCACTGAGTTCACCAACAAAAGCTTTGATATAACCGTTACCGTGTATGATGCAAATATGGAGGAAATATTCAACTCGGGTGCAGTAAATACCTATGGACAGACAGAGCTTACATTCACCGTCAACGCTGAGGCTAAGAGCATTAAAATTTCCTATCCTTGCGCTTACGATGCAGGAAGAGCTATTTGGGAAATCGAGGCGTTCGAGCAGGTTGGTGAGCATACTTGGGAGTACGATAGCACAGTTGCTTCAACCTGTGTAAAGGCAGGCTACGATCTCTACAAGTGCTCTTGCACAGAAACAATGAAGGAAACACTTCCTCTCAGACCTTATCACGTATGGGACAACGGTACTATTTCCAAGAATGCAACCGAAACTGATGAAGGAAAAATGATTTACAAGTGCGTTGACTGTAAAGCAGGTAAAAAGGAGGTTGTTATTCCGGCAACCGTTCACAACGCATGGGATGAGGGTGTTGTAACCGCTCCAACATGTATAGACGAGGGCTATACCACCTATACGTGTACACACTGCTCCGAGGGCGTTACCAAGGTTGGTAATTTCACAAATCCTATCGGACACGATCTCGGTGACGAAATTCCGATTTCAAGACCTACCTTCACATCAACAGGTAAGTCCAAGTACGAATGTCAAAGAGACGGCTGTGACTATGTCAATGAGGTTGATCTCCCAATGGCAAAGTACATAGACAGCGAATTTAAAATCACCGCTGACGATGCAACTCTTTATGAAACAGATATGGAGGGCAATGAGCCTGCAAATAAGTCCGAGCAATTCCCGCCAAGCAAGGCTCTTGACGGAATTATTCTCGAACAAGACCTTTGGAAGGGAGAAAACACTGACAACTATTGGAAGGCTGATATTTCAACCGGTGGTAAGCTTGTAATTGATCTTGACTATGAGTACATCATTACAGGCGCTAAGATTTATGCTTACGGAAACTACCTTACCTTCGAAATTGAGGCGTTTGACGCAGAGGGCAACGCTGTAATGAATAAGATTACAATGGGTGCTTTCCAAACTCCTGGAGAGGGCGTTCTCAAATCTCCTGTTAGCCTTTATAATGAGCTTTTCGGCAAAAAGGTTAAGCAGATTGTTATTACCGCAAAGAACGATCACAATAAGACAGTGTATCTAAGTGAGGTTGAGCTTACAGCTCACGCTTGCTTGTACGACGAAAAGCAAAATCTCGTTTCCGAGCCCGAAAAGTGTAAGGAAACCTTCGACGGCACCTGCTGGATGTGTGGTGAGGCTCGTACGGGCATTACCCAATTCAAGCACTCCTATGGCGAACTTGTGGCTGACACAGAGCCATCATGTTACGAAAATGGTGCAGGAACTAAAACCTGTACTGTATGCTCGATTGTTGAGAATCTTGTAATTCCTGCGACCGGAAATCACGATTTTGAAAACGGTCAAGAGAAGGTAGTTACAGCTAACAACTGTGGCACTGACGGAGAAGCATACAAGATGTGTGCTACACCGGGATGCCCTGAAAAGAGCGAAAATTATGTCCTTGCAGCAACGGGCGATCATAAGAGATTCGACTGGAAGGAGCTTGAAGGCCAAGAGGCTGATTATACTCACGAGGGTGTGATGGGCTGGTGCTGTACAACCTGTATGTATCAGGATGAATCAGAAGGAACCAAGGCTTCAGAAACCAAGAGCTTTGATTGCGTTAAGAACAACCAAGACTGGACTATCAGATATACAGGCTATGTTTCACCAAGAGCTACGTTCAAGATTGAAGTTTCCGCAATTTCCGATGTTAGCGACGATTTCTCGGTTAAGGTATTCGGAATTGTAAAGAAGGGTGACGATGTTAAGGAAGTTCAAGTTTACGGAGACGGCGCAACGGGTGTTGCAGGCAGAGATGGCTTGTTCTCGCTTGTTGTTAAGGATGCCGGCTATTCTAATGAGTACGAATTCTCTGTAAGAGTTGAAATCGAATCTCTCGAGGATGGAACAAAGGCTACTACAATCGTAAAATCCAGAGCTATGTCCACAAACAACAAATCAACCGTTTCAGCATACGATGTTGCAGTTTACTATCTTGCAAGTGCAAACAGAGCAGGCAAGCTCGATGCTGAGGTTAAGAAGCTTTACGAAACAATCAAGGCTTCAAAGGCTTCATAATAAAACAAATAAAAAATCGCTCCCACAGAGGAGCGATTTTTTTATCGTTGGATTGCTAAAATGAAAGAGCTTAACCTTGCGAAAATTCTGCAGCCCTTGCCTGAGCCTCGGAGTCACAACGCTCATTGTAGGGATGACCTGCGTGTCCCTTTACCCAAACATATGTCATTGAATGGCGCTCAATCTCGCTTAACAGAATTTCCCACAAATCAGAGTTGAGAGCGGGTGAACGGTCTGCCTTTTTCCAGCCCTTTTCGCGCCACGATTTTGCCCATCCGTTTTGGAGTGCGTCGAGAGCGTATTTTGAATCGGAGGTGAGAGTAACCTCACATCCTTCCTTTAATGCCCTTAAAGCCTCTATGATGGCCGTCAGCTCCATTCTGTTGTTGGTTGTTTGAGCCTCTCCGCCCGAAATTACCTTTTCACGCTCGTTATAAACGAGAATGGCGCACCAACCGCCTGGTCCCGGATTTGAAAGGCAAGAGCCGTCGGTGTATATATCAACATGCTTCATAATTTTTAATAAACCTCAAAAGATAATGTTTTAACCATTCTACCATATTGTATATAATAATTCAATAATTTTTACAAAATTTAGATTTTTTCATAAAAAATATTGACAAACCACAAAAACTGTGATAGAATACCCCAGAACAGATGCGCAAGGCGTGTCTGCTCCTGCCGGTAAAAAATCTTTAATTTATCGGTCTTATGTCCATAGGAGGTGTAAAAAGATGGAAAAGGTTATCAATTCTTACGAAACTTTGTTTGTGGTTGACTATTCCCTCGGAGAAGAGGCAGTTAAGGCAATCGTTGACAAGTTTACAACTCTTATTGCTGATAACGGAACTATCGATTCTGTTGATGAATGGGGCAAGCGTAAGCTCGCATACCCAATCAACTACAAGACAGAGGGATACTATGTTCTTGTCAACTTTAAGAGTGAGGGTGAATTCACTCTCGAGCTTGAGCGTGTGTTCGGTATTACCGAAGGCATTCTTCGTTCAATTGTGATCCGTCACATTGAAGACAAAAAGACAAAAAAAGAAGCCTAAGTGATAAGGAGGGTCTAAATTATGGCAAATTTTAATTTGAACAAAGTAATTCTCGGCGGACGCATTACCGCTGACTTAGAACTTAAGCAGACCCAGTCCGGTATCGCAACAATCCAGTTTACAATCGCAGTTAATCGTCGTTTTCAGGGCAAGGGCACAGATGATGCTCAAAACACTGACTTTATCACGGTAAAGGCATGGCGCCAAACAGCAGAGTTTGTTAGCAGATTCTTTAAAAAGGGAAGCTCTATCTGCGTAGTAGGTACTATTCAAACAAGAAACTGGACTGACCAACAGGGCGTTAAGCACTATGCAACAGAGGTAGTTGCAGATGAAGCATACTTCGTTGATGCAAAGAGCGAAAACGGCACCGGCTTTGGTGATGCACCGGCATTCCAAACACAACCAACACCGAAATTCGAAGAGGTTTCGGGCGACGACGATCTCCCATTCTAATATAAGGGAACTCACAAATCAAACAGGAGGAATTCACAAATGGATAACAACAATGTTGAAAAGGTTGAAAGAACTGAAGGCACTCGTCCTGCTCGTCCTATGATGAGAAGAAAGAAGAAGGTTTGTGCTTTCTGTGCTGACAAAATCGGCCACATTGATTATAAAGATACTTCTCGTCTCAGAAAGTACGTAACAGAGCGTGCAAAGATTCTCCCGAGAAGAATCACAGGCACATGTGCTCATCACCAAAACGAGCTTACAAAGGCTATCAAGCGTGCTCGCTTCATGGCTCTTATGCCTTATATCGATGACTAATTAAAAATAAAAATCCGCTCAATAGAGAGCGGATTTTTTTGTTCTGAAAAATAATAAAATTTGTAAATGTGTACCGCAAAAATCCTTTATACAAAAGGGGATTTGACGGTAATACGAATTTTAAAATTCGAAAATTCCAAAATGGAAAATTTCGAAAGGGACGAATGTGATTTGATAATTTCGTACACACGTATGTAATATATACGCATGTGCGCACGTTTCTAATTTAATGAAGAAATTACAAAGAAAAAGAGCTCTGCGGGTTAAACAGAGCTCGGTATTTCTATAAGCTTACGCCATCTTATTGAGCATAAGAGTAAGCGCACTCTTCTTATGAGCAGCATTGTTCTTGTGGAGAAGACCATGAGCAACAGCTTGGTCAATCTTCTTAACAGCAACTACATAAGCAACTTTTGCAGTCTCCTTATCACCGCTTTCAACAGCAGCCTTGAACTTCTTAATAACGGTGTTAAGCTGAGATTTGAGCATCTTGTTACGAAGTGTTTTGGTAGCAATAACCTTTACACGCTTCTTAGCAGATTTGATATTAGGCATGATAAATCCTCCTTTAAATTAATCTAATCCGACAGATGCGCTATCCGTTGCCTGAGAGGGTGCTCCGAATAAAGCATGTTCGTACGATTACATATAATAACACAAACAAAAAATAAAATCAATACCTTTTTGAAAAAATCTTTTATTTTTTAAAAATATTTTTCTAAATTGTTAAAATAATACAAAAACATACATTTATTACTTATCAATCCCCCAACAAAAATTAGTTCACAAAAATTTTACATATTAACTAATTGTAAATTTTAATAAAATTATTTGTAAATAAATAAAAAATTTCCAAAAATTTAAAAATAATGCTTGACAACCTTATACATTGGTGGTAAAATAAAGCTCCGTGTAATATCGCGTAAATTATATAATAAATATTATAAAAATAAATTTTAAGGGAATATGGAGTGATTAGTTTATGGTCAAAGAGCAAAAACTTGGCAAAAACACCAGAATGAGCTTCGCAAAAATCAACGAATTGATTGAAATGCCCAATCTTATTGATGTGCAGACCAAATCATTTGAGTGGTTTTTGAAGGAAGGACTTATGGAGGTCCTTCGTGAAGTGTCTCCAATTACGGATCATTCGGGCAATCTTTCTATCGAGTTTGTATCCTTTACTCTCGATACAACGAAACCGAAATATCCGGTCGAGGAATGTAAAATAAGGAGCACCAACTATGCTGCGCCCCTAAGAGTTACCGTTCGCTTGATTGACAATACCACAGGCGAGCCTGTAATTAAGGAGCACGAGATTTTCATGGGCGATTTCCCGCTTATGACAGATCACGGTACCTTTGTAATCAATGGTGCTGAGCGTGTAGTTGTATCTCAGATTGTTCGTTCTCCCGGTATGTATTACGATTCAACAATCGACCAGAAGGGTATGCACAATTTCTCTGCGCAGGTAATTCCTTATCGTGGTGCATGGCTTGAGTACGAAACAGATGCTCAGAACGTTTTCTATGTTCACATTGACAAGAACAGAAAAATGCCCGTAACAGTCCTTATCCGTGCTCTCGGAATTGAAACCGAGGAGGACATTAAGGATATGTTTGGCGAGCTCTTTATGACGCCAACACTCGCAAAGGATGAGAGCGAAAGATTTGCTATTGAAAATCTTACAACCATAAGAGAAGAAGCTCTCAAGGAAATATACAAAAGACACCGTCCCGGCGAGCCTGCAACAGCGGCAAGCGCAGAGATGCTTATCAACAATTTCTTCTTTGATCCTAAGAGATACGATTTGTATCCTGTTGGACGCTATAAGTTTGATAAGAAGCTTGCAATCGTTAATAGAATCGCAGGACTTACCCTTACACGTCCTGTAGTCAGCAGAAAAACAGGCGAAATCCTTTTCGAAAGCGGAGTTATCCTTAAGCCCGAGGATGCAAGAACAATCGAGGCTCACTGCGTAAACGAGGTTTATGTTCAGGTTCTTGAAAAGGAAACAGGCAAGATTGTAGAAATTAAGGTATTCGGTAACGGCACCGTTAATCCTGAGGATGCTCTCGGCTTCTCACTCAAGGACTGTGGAGTCAACGAGAGAATCAACTACGATAAGCTTATGCAAATCGTTGAGGATTGCGCAGGCGACGTTGAGGCCATCAAGCTTGCAGTTAAGCGTAACCTCGCAGAGCTTTGCCCCAAGCATATCACAAGAGAGGATATCTTGGCATCAATCAGCTATCTTGTCGGACTTGCTCACGGCATTGGAACTAAGGACGACATTGACCACTTGGGAAGCAGACGTCTTCGTTGCGTAGGCGAGCTTCTCCAAAATCAACTCCGTATCGGTATGTCCCGTATGGAAAAAATCGTAAGAGAAAGATTGAACGCAGTTACAGATGCAGAGGAGCTTTCTCCCAAGAACCTTATCAATATAAGACCTGTAGTTACTGCAATAAGAGATTTCTTTGGATCCTCACAGCTTTCACAGTTTATGGACCAAAACAACCCTCTTGCAGAGCTTACACATAAGCGTCGTATTTCCGCACTCGGTCCGGGAGGTCTTTCAAGAGACAGAGCCGCATTCGAGGTGCGTGACGTACACTATACTCACTACGGCAGAATGTGTCCCGTTGAAACACCTGAAGGACCAAACATCGGTCTTATCTCGTATCTTTCAACCTACGCAAAAATCAGCGATTACGGCTTTATTCAAGCTCCATACCGTAAAATCGTTGACGGCAGAGTAACCGACGAGGTTGTATATATGACTGCCGACGAGGAGGACGGACACATCATTGCTCAGGCTTACGAGAAGCTTGATAGCGAGGGTAGATTTGTAAACAAGAAGATTATCGTTCGTGACAGAGCAGAAATCCTTGAGGTTGATCCCTCAATGGCCGATTACATGGACGTATCTCCAAAAATGGTTGTATCTGTTGCTACCGCAATGATACCGTTTATCGAAAACGATGACAATGCCCGTGCGCTCATGGGTTCAAACATGCAGAAGCAGGCAGTTCCGCTTCTTACCTCCGATTCACCAATCGTTGGTACAGGTATGGAGTACAAGGCAGCCTGTGATTCAGGCGTCGTAGTTCTTGCTAAGCGTGCAGGTGTGGTTGAAAGAGTGGACGCAACCAAGATTATCATTCGTGCCGAAGACGGCACAACGGACGTTTACGAGCTTCTTAAGTTCACGCGCTCCAACCAAACCACATGCGTAAACCAAAAGCCAATCGTAAAATTCGGCGAAGCAGTTGAGAAGGGACAGGTTATTGCAGACGGTCCCGCTACCTCTAACGGCGAAATCTCCCTCGGTAAGAATGCTCTTATCGGATTTATGACATGGGAGGGCTACAACTACGAGGACGCTGTTCTCCTTAACGAAAAGCTCGTTCGTGATGACGTTTATACGTCGATTCACATCGAGGAGCTTACTCAAGAAGCGAGAGATACAAAGCTCGGCCCGGAGGAGATCACCCGTGAGGTTCCAAACGCCGGAGAGGATATGCTCAAGAATCTTGACGAGGACGGTATTGTAAGAATCGGTACCGAGGTTAAGGCTCACGATATTCTCGTTGGTAAGGTTACACCTAAGGGCGAAACCGAGGTTACAGCAGAGGAAAGACTCCTTCGTGCTATTTTTGGTGAAAAGTCAAGAGATGTAAGAGATACCTCACTCAGAGTTCATAACGGACAAGACGGTATTGTCATCGACGTTAAGGTTCTTTCCCGTGAAAACGGTGATGAGCTTTCACCGGGAGTAAACAAGGTAGTTAAGGTTTACATTGCTCAAAAGAGAAAGATCTCCGTAGGAGATAAAATGGCTGGTCGTCACGGAAACAAGGGTGTTGTATCAAGAATCCTTCCACCCGAGGATATGCCCTTCTTGGCAGACGGTACACCGCTTGATATCGTGCTCAACCCGCTCGGTGTTCCTTCACGTATGAACATCGGTCAGGTTCTCGAGGTTCACCTCGGTATTGCAGCTAAGAAGCTTGGCTGGAAGATTATGACTCCTGTATTCGATGGCGCTAAGGAGCAGGACATCTTTGAATGTCTTAAGATGGCAGGACTTTGGAGAGACGTTCTTCCTAACGAAAACACAGACGGCAAGGAGCTGTTTGAGGAGGTAGTAAGAGAGGACGGAAAGAGAGATATCCAACGTCTTGACGAAGAAACAAGAAATAATCCGGAAGCCATTGCAGAGCTCTTGGCTCTCGGTAAATTGAAAATATGCGACGGTAAGACCATCCTTTATGACGGCCGTACAGGCGTTCCATTTGATAACCCTGTAACCGTTGGAATTATGTATTACCTCAAGCTCCACCACCTCGTTGACGATAAGATTCACGCTCGTTCAACAGGTCCTTACTCTCTTGTTACACAGCAGCCTCTCGGCGGTAAGGCGCAATTCGGAGGACAGCGTTTCGGAGAGATGGAGGTATGGGCGCTTGAAGCATACGGCGCAGCATATACACTTCAAGAAATACTCACCGTTAAGAGTGACGATATTATTGGTAGAACAAAGGCATTTGAGGCTATCGTTAAGGGCGCAAATATCCCAACACCCGGTATTCCCGAATCCTTCAAGGTTCTTGTTAAGGAGCTTCAGGCTCTTGCCCTTGATATCAAGATTCTTGACGATGACGGCAACGAAATCGAGCTTTCTAACATCGGTGAGGAAGAACTTGCTCCAAGAAATATCGTAGCTCCCGCAGCAGATGATGAAAATGCAGAAGTCGAGGAATACGAGGAGGAGTTCGACTCCGACGAATTCGAGGACGAGGAAGATGTAGATTTTCCCGGCGATTTCGATGAAAATAATTTTGACGACTTCGACGATGAAGACTAACAAAAACTACTAAAAGAAGGAAAATGCTAATGGAACATACATTTGATTCTATAAAAATAGGTCTTGCTTCTCCTGAAATGATTAGAAGTTGGTCTTGGGGTGAGGTAACAAAGCCCGAAACCATCAACTATCGTACACAAAAGCCCGAAAAAGACGGTCTTTTCTGCGAAAAAATCTTTGGTCCTACAAAGGATTGGGAGTGTGCTTGCGGTAAATACAAGCGCTCTCGCTATAAGGGACACAAGTGTGAAAAGTGCGGAGTAGAGGTAACGACCAAAAAGGTTCGCCGTGAAAGAATGGGACACATTGAGCTTGCTTGCCCCGTTGCTCACATTTGGTATTCAAAGGCAACTCCATCAAGAATGGCATTGCTTCTTGAAATATCTCCAAAGGCGATTGAAAATGTTATCTATTTCGTTCAGAGAATCGTAACCGATCCGGGTGATACTCCGCTTTTGAAGTACCAGGTTCTCTCAGAAAAGGAATATCAAGACAACTACGAGAAGTATGAAACTCGTTTTAAGGCCGAGATGGGTGCAGAGGCTATTAAAAAGCTTCTTGCAGAGATTGACATTGAGGCGCTTTCACTACAGCTTAAGGAAGAGCTTGCAACCGCAAGCGGTCAAAAGAAGCTCAAGATAATTAAGAGACTTGAAATCGTAGAGGCATTCAGAAAGAGCGGAAACCGTCCTGAGTGGATGATTTTGGACGTTCTTCCTGTTCTTCCACCGGAAATTCGTCCGATGGTTCCGCTTGATGGCGGCAGATATGCAGCATCTGATATTAACGATCTTTATCGTAGAGTTATCAACAGAAATAACCGTCTTAAGAAGCTTATTGAGCTTCGCACTCCTGATATGATTATCAAGAATGAGAAGAGAATGCTTCAAGAAGCAGTAGATGCACTTATTGATAACGGTAAGCGTGGAAAGCCGGTAACAGGCCCATCAAACCGTCCGCTTAAGTCGCTTTCCGAGATGCTCAGAGGTAAGCAGGGGCGTTTCCGTCAAAACCTTCACGGTAAGCGTGTTGACTACTCAGGACGTAGCGTTATCGTTGTAGGACCGAGCCTTAAAATTTATCAATGCGGACTTCCTCGTGAAATGGCACTTGAACTCTTCAAGCCATTCGTTATGAAACGCTTGGTAGAAACTCAAAAGGCAGGAAATATTAAGGAAGCTAAGAGAAAGGTAGAACAGGTAGCAGATGAGGTTTGGGACGCACTCGAGGTTGTTATCAGAGAGCACCCTGTGCTTCTTAACCGTGCTCCTACACTCCACCGCCTTTCAATTCAGGCATTTGAGCCCGTGCTTGTTGAGGGTAGAGCAATTAAGCTTCACCCGCTCGTATGTAAGGCGTTCAATGCCGACTTTGACGGTGACCAGATGCCTGTTCACGTTCCGCTTTCAAACGAGGCTCAGGCAGAGGCAAGATTCCTTATGCTTTCTGCAAACAACCTCTTGAAGCCTGTTGATGGTAAGGCTATCGCTGTTCCTTCACAGGATATGGTTCTTGGCTCGTACTATCTTACCCTTGATCCAAGAGACGGAGAAAAGGGTGCAGGTAGCGCTTATCGCAATATGGATGAAGCAATTATGGCATACGAAAATGGTGACCTTGAGCTTCATGCGCCAATCAAGATAAGGGTAACCAAGGAAATAAACGGAGAAACACTCTCCAAGGTTATTGACGCAACACTTGGAAGACTTATATTCAATAGCAACATTCCTCAGGATCTCGGTTATGTAAACAGAGATGAGGATCCGTTCGGCCTTGAAATCAATTTCGTTGCAGGAAGCAAGCAGCTTTCTCAAATTGTTGACCGTACTATCAAAATTCACGGCTTTACAATGGCTGCAGAGGTTCTTGACAGCATCAAGGCTATGGGATATAAGTATTCTACAAGAGCATCACTCTCAATTTCTGTTGCGGATATGGTAATTCCTGAAAAGAAATACGAGATTGTTAAGGCGGCAGAGGCAAGCGTTGATGAAATCTTCTCATATTACAGAGAGGGTGAGCTTACCGATACTGAAAGATACAACTGCGTTATTGATATTTGGAATAAAGCAACTGATGATGTTGTCGCTGAAATTCTTAAGAGCTTCAACAAGTACAACCCAATTAAGATGATGTCAGACTCCGGTGCCCGTGGTAGCATGACGCAGATGCGTCAGCTCGCTGGTATGCGTGGACTTATGTTCTCTGCAACCGGTAAGACTATGGAAATTCCAATTAAGTCTAACTTCCGTGAGGGACTTACAATCCTTGAGTATTTCGTAGCTGCAAGATCGGCTCGTAAATCACTTTCTGATACAGCTCTTAAGACTGCTGACTCAGGATACCTTACAAGACGTCTTGTTGATGTTTCACACGAGGTTATCGTTCGTGAGCACGATTGCGGAACAAGCGATTATATGATTGCGAGTGATATCAGAGAGGGCAACGAGGTTGTTGAAAAGCTCGCTGACAGAATCCTTGGCAGATACACAGTAGAGGATGTTGTAAATCCTGCAACAGGTGAGGTTATCGTTGGTACTAACCAAATGATTACAGCCGAAGCAGTTGATAAAATTGTTAAGGCGGGTATTACTGAGGTTAAGGTTCGTTCAGTTCTTCGTTGTAAGACAAAGGGCGGCGTATGTGCACATTGCTATGGTATGGACCTTGCAACATCAAAGCCGGTTAATATCGGTGAGGCTGTCGGTGTTATTGCTGCTCAGTCTATCGGTGAGCCTGGCACACAGCTTACAATGAGAACCTTCCATACGGGTGGAGTTGCATCTGCAAACATCACTCAAGGTCTTCCAAGAGTTGAGGAGCTCTTCGAGGCAAGACGTCCGAAGAAGCCTGCAATTGCTTGTGAGGCAACAGGTACTATCGAAATCGTTCCCGAGGGAAGAATCAATAAGATTCTTGTTACCGACGAGGAAACAGGCAGAGAATTCAAGTATGATGTTCCGTTCGGAACAACAATTATTGTACACGATGGCGACCATGTTGAAAGAGGTCAGGCTCTCACCGAGGGCTATATGGCTCCTGCAGACATCCTTGCTATCAACGGTATTGAGGCAGTTTATGACTATATCGTTCGTGAGGTGCAAAAGGTTTACCGTTCACAAAACGTTGATGTTGATGATAAGCACGTTGAGGTTATCACTCGTCAAATGACAAGAAAGATTAAGATTGAGGACAGCGGAGATACAGACTTTATCGTAGGTACAACCGTTGACAGAGACGAATTTGCTCGTGCAAACGAGGTAATAAGAGCAAGAATTGATGCAGGCGAAATCACACTTCGTGAGGCTGTAGGCTCACCAATTCTTCTTGGAATTACAAAGGCTGCTTCCTCTACCGAATCCTTCCTGTCCGCTGCTTCCTTCCAGGAAACAACAAAGGCTCTTACAGATGCAGCTATTCGTGGAAAGGTTGACCACCTTCTTGGACTTAAGGAAAATGTTATTATCGGTAAGCTCATTCCCGCCGGAACAGGACTTGGCGAATATAACAGAATCGGCGTAAGAAAGCCTGAACCAACAGGAACAGATGATTCTGCTAACTAATAAAACAAAAAGGCAATGCTTGGCATTGCCTTTTTTGATAGCTTAAATAAAAAGACTATCGCAAGAGCGATAGTCTTTTTGATTTATTCGGTTGGCTGACTATTTGGAGTAAGATAAGTTTTTGTGTAATAGTCGTGAACCCATTCGCTTCTTATCTTCCACCAGGTGCGTAAATATTCATACGCATCAACAAGAGTAGTGGATGAGTAAATTGGCTTTGAATGTGCATCTGCGGCATTTCTTGAAATAGCCTCACCCGACTCTCCCAAAAGGAATTCGTCGATCATACAACGTACAGGCTTTTCTGTTTCGGGATCAATGGAATCCTCGTAAATGCTCTTGATAAAGTCTTGATTTTCATCAATGAAGGTAGCAACCTCTACCATAAACTCCTCTGAGTATATAGCAAGATAGTAGAACCACCAACGGATGTAGTGAGCGGGATCCTTACTGTTGTTGTCATTCTGATGATCCTTTGCCCAATAAATGCTTGCCCACGTACCAATAGCGGAGCGATATTCATTAAGAGCATTGAGTTCTGCATCAGTAACTCCTGAGCCCTCGTAATTATACTCGGACTTTCCATCCTTGTTCTTATCGTGGAACCATACATAAGCATTTGATTGAAGGTTAGCGCCCTCACTGTTTGAAACGTTACCCTGTGAAATATCAAGGTCCCAAACAGGTCCGCCGTGAAGCTTTCCGTCCTCAATATAAAATCTGGTGGAGTCCCAAATAATATCTGTATCCTTCATATGCTCGTGGAATACGAAATATTTAACCATAGAGTCAACATCCATAAACTTAGCCATTTCATCGGTGTCGCCGCTAAGAATAGCAAAGTCGAGCTGATACATAACTCTCATCATCTGAGATCTGGTATAAGGAGAATATTCCGATGGCTCCTCAAGACGAATGTATGAAAGGTTGAATATCGGAGAAGGGAATGCGGAATCTTCATTTCCGTTTGATTGGCTCAAGTGGATGATAATATCCTTTTCCTCGTCAATATCAACTCTATCCGTTCCTATGTCAATAGGCGTTGTGAGCATGTAGCAACCTCTGAAAACGCCGTTTGTATACACCTCGACAATTTTATACTTACAGGTGTAATCAAGGCCAATACCTCTTGCAAATTCAAACGCAAGAGCATTTCTTATAGTTGTTTGGTCATACGCATTAGCAAGCAGGTGATATTTCTTACCCTCACCCATTCCAAAAAGATTAACGCTTCTTGAGAATTTGATGTTGAATGGGAGCTTGTCACTATATCCTGCGGTGTAGTTACCTCTTACTCTCATTCTTCCCTCTGCGTCTGTGAGAGTTTGGAGATTTCCGGCATCATCATAATAGGCAACAATGATATTTGCCGAAGCATAATCCATACCCTTTGCAAGCTTAGCTGAGGTTTCAAGGTAAATTACAGGCACGTCGCTTACCTTGTACTGAATTGTTGGTAATACTCGTCTGATTTCTTCAACGAGAACGTCAACCTGCTCTTGAGTGAGCGCCTTTTCTGCGTTATCAACGATTGGCTTCAAAAGAGCAGCGCTTTCTGCGGTACAATATTTTATGTAGTTTTTCGGAATTGTTTCAACTATCTCATTGAGAACGGAACGGTTAACCTCTCTGTACTCAAGAGTGTTACAATTAGGACAACGGCTGTATTCGTAGTCCTTTTCGTCATCGCTGAGCATCCACCACGATGAAACGTGAGGAAGCTTTTCGAGCTCTATCTGATATTCAGGAATATCACAAACTGAGCATTTGCGCATCGCAGTTCCGGCAACGCTGCATGTCGAAGCCTTTGTTACGGAGTCAACATAGATATGACCTCTTGGAGCAACCTCATTTGGCTCGTCAGTCAATGAACCGCAGTCAGTACAGTAGGAAACATAAAGACCTCCATCTGTACAGCTTTCACGAACTACTGTAATAGTGCTTATGTGAACGTGGTTTGAACAAGCGTTTTTATTCTCGCTTATAACCACTCCAAGCTCTGAAACATATTGCTTTAGAATGAGAAGGTCGATAGCATTTACCTTTCCGTCACCGTTTACATCGCAAGCAAACACATTTGCGCTTGAAGGTATACCTGCAACGATTTTGCCGAGAAGAGCAACGTCCTTTGCATCAACCTTTCCGTCACCGTTTGCATCTCCACCCTTATATGCGGTAAACGTAAACTCATCAATGTCGTACACAACCTCGCCACATGTCGTACAGCAGGCAACAGAGTAGTTATATTGCTCGGTACTTTTTACAATAGGGGTACCAAGAGTGTGACCTGTAAATGACTTAGAAATGATTTCTTGCTCAAGGTTGCAGTTGATACAAGCAACAGTGATGGATTCGTTTGTCGTACAGCTAAACTCCGATGCACGAAGAATCTGACCAACATGTCCTAACGGAGCAACATCAACCTTTGACCCACAAAGACAGCAAACGCTTTCGCCACCCTCCTCACAAGTAGGAGCAGTGTCAAGATAGCCGTAGAAATGAGTTTTGTACTCGGTAGCGCAATCTCTGCCAAGAAATCCTGAAAACTTTGGAGGAAGATTGCCGGTAAGCGAGGTTAAACCGTCTTTATCTCTTGTGGAAAATACGCCGATCAATGTGTCTGTGCCGGTTACCATATCGCTATAATACTTGGAAATGTTTTTCTCGCAAACAACCCATTCGAGGCTCTTGCAATCATATAATACAGCAGAATCAACGGTTGTTACATTGATTGGGAAATACATCGTCTTAAGACCTGTGCTGCGGAATGCTTCCTTTTCAACTGTGGTAACATTTGGTCCCAATGTAATCTTTTGGATGACCGAAGCACCTCTGAAAGCATTGCTTTTTATTGTAACAACAGAGTCGGGAACAGTATATTCTCTTACGAGCTTTCCAAGGGAGAAGAAATAAAGCTCTGTCATAGCCTTGTTGAATACAACATCATCCTGAGTACAATAATTTGCATTTTCCGGATCAATAGTGAAGCTTTGTATTCCTGTGCATCCATAGAAAGCGCCTGAATTAAAGCCGGAGTTCTTGCCAAGATGTACACTCTTGATAAATCCACATTCGTAAAATGCGTTCGAGCCTAAGGTCGTAAGATTAGGCAAAATGAAATCTCCGGAAAGACAGTAGCATCTGTAAAATGCGCTGCTTCCAATCGTAAGCGTTTCGCTTGAAATCTCAAATTCAATAAGAGAATGACAGTTGTAAAAAGCGCTTTCGGAATAATTCTTTATAACACCGTTGGTCTTGAACTCAACAAGAGCACTGCAATCTCTGAAGCAATTCTTTGGAACAGTGTCCACGGATGCGGGAAAGACAACGGTATCAAGACCTACACAGCTCTTGAATGCGCCTTCTCCTATCTTGGTTACGCTATCGGGAATAACCACAGTTCCGTAAATTGCAGAGAATTCAAACGCATAGGAGCCAATCTCCTCAAGGGTTTTTGGAAACGTTACGTGTCCAAAGTACTTCTTGCTCAAGTACTCATCACCCTTATTATTGTTGCTTCCGCATTTGAAAGCTTGAGAAGCGATTTTTGTAACCGTATATTCGTTCTCGCCAACCATAACCTTTTCGGGAATATTAAGCTCGGAGGTTCGTTTTTCTCCCGTCTTTAGATTAGCTCCTGTAATGGTAGCGGTACGAACCGTATTCTCGGTTCCGTCCTCGGCCGTGACCTTATCTTCGAAATAATTAAAGCTCCACGTTCTTCCGTCCTCGTCAGTCCATGTTCCGGATGCGGCAGACGCACTAACACAGAATACTGCAACAAGAAGCAGAGTAAATATCAAAATATGTAGGATTTTTTTCATATATAACTCCTTTTTGGTTATTTTGCACATATATATTTTAACACATATTTATTTTATTGTCAATAGACTATAAATATTTTGTGCACGCACAATGCGTAATAATGTTACTTAACTCTTTAATAGCTAACAAATGAAAAATCCAGCTCATTTGAGCTGGATTTGGTGCGGGTGACAGGACTTGAACCTGCACGGATGCCCACTAGATCCTAAGTCTAGCGCGTCTGCCAATTCCGCCACACCCGCACATAACTCCTATATAATACACTATTTCAGTAGATTTGTCAAGGTGATTTTTGAAAATATGGACGAAAACCACGATTTTATTAGCAGAATTTTAACCATAATCTTGACAAAACCAAATAAAGCGCTATAATAAAGATAACACGATTTCAAAAATGGCAAAGGAGCATCCCATGAATATAATTATCGTAGGCTGTGGACGAGTAGGTGAAACACTTGCCGAAAAACTCAATGATGACGGCAACAATGTCACCATAATTGATATGTCAGCGGCGAAGGTTAAAAATATTGCAAACAAATACGACATAATGGGGATTGTTGGTAACGGTGCAACGCATAGCGTTCAAGAGGAGGCGGGAATAAATTCCGCCGATTTGCTGATAGCCGTTACAAATTCCGACGAGCTTAACCTTCTTTGCTGTATGATAGCGAAAAAAGCAGGAAACTGCCAAACCATCGCAAGAGTAAAAAATCCCGAATATAGCCTTGAAGCCCCATTCCTAAAGGACGAGCTTGGACTTGCTATGGTAATCAACCCCGAATATGCTGCCGCACAGGAAATTGCACGAGTGCTTAAATTCCCGTCTGCTATCAAAATTGAAACATTTGCAAAGGGCAGAGTGGAGCTTATTAAATTTAAGCTTCCCAAAAATAGCCGTATCGTTGGAATGTCAGTAAAAGATGTTATAATGAAGCTTCATTGTGATGTCCTTGTTTGCACAATCGAGCGTGGAGAAGAAGCATATATCGCAAACGGTGATTTCGTATTCGAGGAAAAGGACATTATTTCGATTATTGCATCACATAAGAGCGCAACTGACTTTTTTGAAAAAATCGACTATAAGGGTAATACTATAAAGAACGTAATCGTTGTGGGCGGAGGCGTTACAACGCACTACCTGTGTGATATAATGGAGCATTCCGGTATATCAATGAAGGTAATCGAAAGAGATATGAAGCTCTGTGAGGAGCTTTGCACTCTTTGGAAAAATGTTGACGTCATAAACGGAGACACGGCAGACAAGGAGCTTCTTATGGAGGAAGGCATCTCCGGCACGGATGCACTTGTAGCTCTGTCGGGACACGACGAGGAGAACATAGTTCTCTCCCTCTTTGCCCAAAGCGTTGAGGTTAGCAAGGTGATTACAAGAATTAACCGTATCGACTACGATAATGTTTTGGCTCGACTTGAGCTTGATACAATTATTTCTCCGAAAAATATCACCTCTGATATGATTGTTAGATATGTAAGAGCTACTCAAAATACCATAGGCAGTAATGTTGAAACGCTTTATAATATCATTCAGGATGAGGTCGAGGCGGCGGAGTTTGTAGTAAAAGAAAGCTCCCCTGTGGTTGGAAAGCCGCTTAGTGAGCTTCAATTTAAGCCCAATGTGCTTATTGCTGCAATCCTTCGTGACGGAAATGTAATAATTCCTCGTGGACACGATGTAATCCAATGCGGAGATGCTGTCGTTGTCGTTTCCAAACTTATGGCACTTCACGATATAACCGATATTTTAAAATAATCTAAGGGTATAAAAATGAATTTTCAAATAATCAAGCGTACACTTGGTTGGATAATGCTCTTTGAGGCGCTGTTCTTCTTAGTGCCTACCATAACCGCTATTGTGTATGGCGAAAGCGAGGTGGTAGCCTTCCTCGTGTCAATGTCAATTTGCATCGCCGTAGGCATTCTTTGCCTTCTCGGCAAGCCCAAAAACGAATACATCTACGCCAAGGAGGGCTTTGTAATAACTGCTCTTAGCTGGATTGTGATGAGTATTTTTGGCGCACTTCCGTTTGTTTTTTCGGGGGTTATCCCATCATTTGTTGATGCACTTTTTGAAACTGTATCGGGCTTTACAACCACAGGTGCGACCATTTTTGCCACAGGCGAGGCAATAGACGCACTTCCAAAATCCATAATCATCTGGCGTAGCTTCACCCACTGGATAGGCGGAATGGGCGTTTTGGTATTCATAATGGCATTCTTACCTCTTAGCGGAGCGAGAAATATGCACATTATGCGTGCAGAAAGCCCTGGACCGACAGTAGATAAGCTTGTGCCCAAGGTTAAAACAACCGCCGCCGTGCTTTATTCAATTTATATCGCGATGACCCTCGCGCAATTTATATTGCTCCTTTGCGGAGGAATGAGTGCTTTTGAAGCCATTAACTGCGCGGTTTCCACCGCAGGCACAGGAGGTTTCTCGTGGAATTCAAAGGGCTTGGGTGGCTATTCGTCATATGTCCAAATCGTAACAACGGTATTTATGATACTGTTTTCAATCAATTTCAACTCCTATTACCTGATTATAAGAGGAAAGCTCAAGGACGCCTTCAATACCGAGGTAAGAGTCTTCCTTATAATCGTTTTGGTGGCAATCGGTGTTATAACAGCGAATGTTTTACTTACCCCATCGGAGTCCTACGATTATTCCGTAGGCGAAGCAATAAAGCACTCTGCCTTTAGCGTAGGCGCAGTAATTTCAACCACGGGCTTCTCAACAGAAAACTTCGATTTGTGGCCGGCACTCTCCAAAACAATTCTTGTAATTTTGATGTTCGTAGGTGCGTGTGCAGGCTCAACAGGTGGCGGAATGAAGGTTTCCCGATGGATGATACTTTTCAAGGGAATGCGCCACGAGCTTAAAATGATGCTCCACCCAAGACAGGTTAAGAAAATCACCATTGATAAACGCCCCGTCGAGAACGAAACTGTAAGGACAGTAACCTTCTATCTCATAGCGTATATAATGGTATTTATTTCCTCGTTGCTTATCGTATCAATAGATTACCCCGACCTTTTGACTAACTTCACGGCTGTCACCGCAACGATAAACAATATCGGACCGGGACTTGGCGCAGTAGGTCCAATAGGTAACTTTGCCTTCTATTCAGATGTGTCAAAGATAGTCTTTATCTTTGATATGCTCGCCGGTAGGCTTGAGATTTTCCCGATCCTCTTGCTCCTAACCCCTGCAACCTGGAAAAAGCAATAAATCAACTCAAAATTCATAAAATACAAAAAGCGGTTCATCGAACCGCTTTTTGATTTTAAACCAGAGAATTATTCGCCTGTATATCCCCAAACAACCGTTGCATCGCAACCGATTTTCCAGTCGCTATCCCAACCGCTTGGCTTGCTCTCCGCCTCACAGTTTATTACTGTAAGCGATTTGCAACCATAGAATGCATACATGCCTATTGAGATTACACTACTCGGTATTGTTATGCTTTCAATGGAAGCACCAAAGAATGCGTAGCTTGCTATTCTGGTTACCGTATCGGGAATAACAAGATTGGATGCAAGAGTTCCGTTAAAATACAGATTTGCGCCATAAGACAAAGGATTTGAGGAATTCATTTCATAGTATTCGTTGTCATAACTGTATATGATGCTACACCACTGCTCAATTGTTCCAAGATAGTTTACATCTGTAAGTGAGGTGCAACCATAGAACGCCGAGCCTATCTCAGTTATACTACCTGGTATGGTTATTCTTGTAAGTGAGGTGCAACCATCGAACGCATCGTAACCTATCGAGGTCACGCTATCGGGTATGACTACACTGGTAAGTGATTTGCAATTGTGGAACCAACTCTTTATTTTTGTTATAGTGTTAGGTATTACGATCTCCGTTACAAGAGTTCCGTTAAAATACAGATTTGCTCCATTAGATAGCGGATTTGCGTATAAGTTGTCGAATTCAATATTACACCACTGCTCAATTGTTCCAAGATAGTTTATATCTGTAAGTGAGGCGCAACCATAGAACGCATAATTACCTATTGATGTTACACTATTTGGAATGGTTACACTTTCAAGCAAGGTGCAATCACGAAACTCATAGTCATCTATCGACTTTCCACTATTTATTATTACTGTCTTTAAGTTGATCTTAGGAATGTATAAAATTGCATTAGTAGGAATGGTAGCGTTTTCTATTGGACAACCGTTGAACGCAAATCTACCTATCGAGGTCAGACTACTTGGGATTGTAATGCTTACAAGCGAAGCACATCCATAAAATGCATAATCATTTATCTTTGTAACCCCATCAGGAATTTCAATATGCGTCAAAGGATAAGGATCGGGAGTTGCATAATATGAGTAGTCATAGAAATTTTTGGCATAATATAGTGGGTTTGCGTATTCATTGTCAAACGATATGTTAATCCAATATGATGGCTCCGCTATAACGGTTTTAAGAGAAGTACAATTTGCAAAAGCGTTTTTGCCAATTTTGGTAACACCCTCTGGAATTTTTATGCCTGTTATTTTTGTATTTGCGAATGCGGAGTTGAAAATTTGATATTTTTCTCCCTTGTAGTTATCCGGCAAAATTATATTCGTGTCATTTCCGACATAACCGTTTAGATAATGAACGCCGTTTTGGGTTGTAAACAGAAAATCTCCTTGTCGATCCTCGAATGCCATAAGAATTTGCTCGGAATAATATCCAACCATTCCGTTCTTGTTATCTTTTTTGATTTCAAGCGCATCGGAAAGATCGTAAACCTTTTTGAGATTTCCGCATCCCTCAAATGCTTTTGTGCCTATCGAAGCTATATTCTTTGGAATTGTTATTTGTGCAAGAGAAGAGCAGTCTTTAAATGCCTCGGCACTTATCGCAGTTGCGCTTTCGGGAATGGTTACGCTTGTGAGCTTTGTAAATCCACTTGCTCCGCCAACGCTTGTTGCACCCTCGTTTATAATAAGGGCTTTTAGCGTTTCCTTTGGAAGAACTTTGATGTAAGAAACAGGCACAGTAGCCTTTTCAATAGCAAAGTCATCAAAATTCTCGATATTAAGCGTTTTCATACTGTTTGGAATGTAAATTTCACTAAAAGCAAGCCCCTCAAAAAATCCTTGCTCTACTGTGGTCACGCCCTCACGGAAGCGTATCACTTTAATAGATTGCTCGCAAAAAAGCGCAGTTGTTCCGTCCGCGTTGTATGTAACGCCATTTTCAACAATATATCTTTCAGTTACCACAACAGGCTTTTGAACCTCATATTCGGCAATTCTGTCATCCCATTTTATTGTGGCAGTGCTTTCGTCGGCAGTTATGCTCATTGAGGATTGATATGTAGAGTCAAGGCAGTAGCTTCCGTCCTTAAATTTGACGATGTACTTTATCTTGTTAGGGCTCGAAACAAGCGCGATTTCAAGTTCTCCGTCTCTTGTGGTGGAAATAACGGAAACATTTTGCATACCAAGCTCTATTTTCTTTATTTCCTTTTCCTCGGTCGCATAGTCATCGTTTTCGTCATACTTGTGATTTTTATCAAGGAAAACCGATGTTACCTTGTCATCACCGTCGAGCTTTACCATAATGAATTTGTAGGTCATTTCCTCAATTTCGGCATAAATTTTGTCATATTTTTCAGCTAATTCTTCAAGCTCATCTTCGTCCATAAGGAATTCAAATTCATCTTCGATTTCAAGTGCCTTTTCAAGCTTCTTGGCAACCTTACTCTCATACCAATATAGCGTTCTTTCGTCATCGACAGTAGGCTCACCCAAAATGTCGATAACCTTGCTTTTTGATGTTCCAATGTCGATTTTGGAAACCTTTCCGACTCTGAAAATGTTGGAAAGCGTCACAATTAAAACAATGGCTAAAATTATAGCGGCAAGAGCAGAAGCCCCGATTACAATACACTTTTTCATATTAGCCATAAAGAAATCTTTGCATTTGTTAAAGATTGATTTTATTTTGCCAATAAATTTTCCTTTTTCCTTCGCTTGCGAGTCGTGACCGCAGTCGGGACAAAAGCGTCCTTTCATAACTGCCCCGCACTTAGGACATTTAAGAGGCTCTTGCACATTTATTCCGCAATCGGGGCAAAATTTGCTTTCAACCTCTTGCCCACATTTTGGACATTTGTTCATTTTGTTTTCTCCTTTGATAAAATCCTTTTTAGTTACCTTCATTCTATCACTCTTAAAAATCAATGTCAATAAATTATCAAAAAATTGTATTTTCTTGATATTTTTTATTGACAACAAAAAATCAGTGTGCTAAAATAAATGAGTAATTTATTTTTATTTAAGGAAGGTATATCACAATGAGCTTCAAAAATCAATATCTAAACGAGCTCGTAGAGAGAGTAATTAAAAGAAACCCCAACGAGCCCGAATTCCACCAAACCATCATCGAGGTTTTGGAATCCATCGAGCCTGTAATTGAAAAGCGCCCCGACTACATCACAAGCGGTGTTCTCGAGAGAATGGTTGAGCCCGAGAGAATTATCAAGTTCAGAGTTCCGTGGGTTGACGATAACGGCGTAGTTCAAGTAAACCGTGGCTACAGAATTCAATTCAATAGCGCAATCGGTCCTTATAAGGGCGGACTTCGCTTCCATCCATCAGTAAACGAGAGCATCATCAAGTTCCTCGGCTTCGAGCAGACCTTTAAGAACAGCCTTACATCACTCCCTATGGGCGGTGGTAAGGGTGGCTCCGACTTCGATCCCCAGGGCAAGAGCGACGCAGAGGTTATGCGCTTCTGCCAGAGCTTCATGACAGAGCTTTCAAGACATATCGGTGCAGACCTTGACGTTCCCGCTGGCGATATCGGCGTAGGCGCAAGAGAGGTTGGCTATATGTTCGGTCAATACAAGAGACTCCGCAACGAGTTCACAGGCGTTCTCACAGGTAAGGGAATTCCTTTTGGTGGCTCACTCATTCGTCCTGAGGCAACAGGCTACGGCGCAGTTTACTACACAGTAAATATGCTCAAGTACTTCGGCGACGACATCAAGGGCAAGACCTTCGCAATCTCCGGCTTCGGTAATGTTGCTTGGGGTACAGTAAAGAAGGTAACTGAGCTTGGCGGTAAGGTAGTTACAATTTCAGGTCCTGACGGATACATCTATGATCCCGATGGAATCTGCACAGAGGAAAAAATCAACTTTATGCTCGAAATGCGCGCTTCCTGCCGTAACAGAGTACAGGACTACGCAGACAAGTTCGGCGTTGAGTTCTTCCCGAAGCAGAAGCCTTGGGGCGTAAATGCTGACATTCTTATGCCTTGTGCAACACAAAACGAGGTTGGCATGGCAGAGGCAGAGCTTATCGTTGCTAACGGCGTTAAGTACTATGTTGAGGTTTCCAATATGCCTACAACCAACGAGGCAGTTGCATACCTTAAGAAGAATGGCGTAATCGTTGCTCCTTCAAAGGCAGTTAACGCAGGTGGTGTTGCAGTTTCAGGTCTTGAAATGTCACAGAACTCTATGCGTTACAGCTGGACCGCAGAAGAGGTTGACGAAAAGATTAAGGGCATCATGAAGAACATCTTCGAGGCTTCCATCAACGCAGCAAACCAATACGGCTTGGGCGACGACCTTGTAGCAGGCGCAAACATCGCGGGCTTCATCAAGGTTGCAGAGGCTATGAAGGCGCAGGGCGTTGTTTAATAACTCAAACTAAAATAAAAAATGCTTGCCAACGGCAAGCATTTTTGCTTTTTGAAATATGTTAGAATTTTTAAATTCGCAAATTCGAAAATTCAAAATCGAACCGACAAAAATTTGTCGAAAATCACCTTGACAAAACAATGCCGAAATGCTATACTTAACGTAACGACTATTTTATAAATATAGGAGAACGAAATGAAAAGATTTCTTTTGGTGCTTTTGGTTGCCATTCTTATGCTTTCTATGACGTCATGCGACATTCAAAGAATAATAAATCAATATTTCCCATCTCAATCCGATACGAGCGACGACGATTATGACGATGAAGAGGAAGAAGAGGAAGAAAGCTCCGAATCCCAAAATGAAAGCTCGACCGAGAAGCCCTCGTTTAGCGAGGATAAAAACGTTTATGCCCCGATTGCCAGCGCCGACAATACGGTTTGGAGTTATAGCAATTACAGGCTTTCCGCACCTACTCTTACAAATTATTATCACGGCTACAAGGCGGCACTTTCAATGACCTTTGACGATGGCTATGACGTTGCCACAGGACATTTTGTAAGCGATGTTTTCGAGCGTTACAACTTCCGTGGAACTGCGATGCTCGGCCCTTGCTTTCTTAATGATTCCGCAATAAAAGAATGGAATCAAATATTTGACCGAGGATATCTCGATCTCGGCTGTCACGGCTACAATCACGAAAATCCCGAAACTCTCTCCCAAGATGGATATGAGCATGAAATAAAGGATGCAATTGATTTTCTTAAGGAAAAATTCCCATCTCAAAACGTGCTTACCTTTGCAACACCGCTTGCAAGAATTACAAGCTCGTATGAATCTTATCTAAAGGAGCTTGTAATCGCAAATCGTCTTGAGGCGGCGGGCGCAAAGGTAAAGCTCGGCGCAGAGTTCAACCCAATGAGAATTCGCTCGTATTCCTTCTGCAAAAGCCAATATAGCGGATCCTCGCTCAACTCTCTTGTTGCTTCAAATATCAAGGAGGGTAATTGGATTGTCGAGCTTCTTCACTGTGTTCTTCCCAATCCTCAAAACAGTACTGATATTTCAAGAGAGCTTTTTGAGCTTCATTGCAAATACCTCTATGACAATCACAAGGACGAATTGTGGGTTGCATCATTTGAAGATGTTGCAAGATATATGCTCCAGCTTGAAAGCACTCAAATCACATATACGGCGGCAGATAGAGAATCGATCTCGTTCAAGCTTGAATGCTCGCTTGATTCCAAAATTTATAATATCCCTATGACCGTTAAGGTAGAGCTTCCAAGCTTTGCGGATTCCGGTTACGCTATTGTAAACGGAGAGGAGCAGGAGCTTGAAATATACCGAGAGGGTGCTAAAACAATGGTGAATATTTACGACATTCCGGTTGACGGAACAGAGGTCAAGATTGTATTTGGCGGAAACCTTACATGTAACAACGGATGCAAGCAGCATAGGTTCGAGCTTGACGAAATGAAGGATTCGACCTGCCACGAGCGAGGATATATTTCGCTTAGATGCTCGCTTTGCGCCTTCATATATAAAACTCGCTACACGCCTATGACCGAGCACGATTTCTCGGAGGAAAGAGTTACGGAAAAGCTCCCAACTCTGACTGAAAAGGGACTTGATACAATAAAATGTGTAAATTGCGACGATAAAAAGGAAATTGTCACCTCATATCATAATATCGCTCGTACGGTAACGTTAAATGCCGTTGATGGCTATAACCAATGGGTTAGCGTTGATAGCGTTCGTGACGGCAACGATGGAACCGATTGGACAAACGGAGAGCAGCTTCCGTGCTTTGAATTTACCTTTGGTGCAACAAAAATAGACCTTGTCGAAATTCTTCTTTCGAGATATCCAAAGGAGTGGGTAGAGGCAGGCACAACGCAATCCTTTACCGTATCTGTTTTTGACGGCACCGAATGGAAAGCAATCGGTAGCTGGGAGGACGGAGCCGAAACCTCTGAGGATAACCCCGTAAGTGTAAAAATAAAGGTGGATTCCACAGTAAAGGGTGTTAAAATCAGCTTTGATAAGGCTTCAAACGGATGCACAAAAATCAAGGAAATTGGAATTTACGCAATAACAGAGCAAGAGCAATAAAAAGAACACCGAGGTTAATCCTCGGTGCTTTTTTTCTTTAATTTTTCTTTTAATGAGGCAATGCTTGCGCGAAAAGCATTAAAATCAATTAAAGCACACACGCAAAATGACACAAGAGTAATTCCGGCATACATAGGAATAGCGTACCATAAAATCGGCAATTTCTCAAAAGGCAAAGGAGTAAAAATTCTTATCAAATTCACAAGCCAATCAAAATTCTTGGGAGGAGTAACAGACCAACACGGGTTTATCTCACAAAGACTGCCGTAAATATCACTTGGATTTGAAACAGGATACTGACCTATTGCAAGGAAAAACAGGTCGTTTAAAATGATAATTCCAAGCATAGCGAGGAATAAAAGTCCTATTTTCCAAAAATGTCGCCACCTCATTGTGTGCATGCGTAAAAGTGCAGGCAAAAGCGAGCTTACAAACAAAAGCGAATGGCATAAATAGAAACGGTACGCTTCACTTTGAAAGGCACTTTGACCGACAAACCAATAGGGCACAAGCATAGCAATCATGCCGGCAATCGTGCCAAGATATGTCAAATAATTTTTGAGAAGCTCGTTTCCCCAAAGAATAATAAACGGAGAAATGATAATTAAAAACGCACACACATTATAGGCGCTTGACAAGTGCGGGGAAAAATCACCCCAATAATGCGGATAAATAATCCCCTTCAAAAGATGCTGCGCAAGATTCAAGAATGCAACGGATAAAACCGCAATCCTTTTCACTTTGTCACTCTTGTTTTTAAGGATAAAAAACAAACCCACACATATGCCTATTGCTATTAGAATGTATGCAAAATACATAAAAGAGCCGTAATAAATCAGCATAAAAACTCCAATCAATCCCAAAGCTTGTCAAGGTCAAAGCCGGAAACCTGAACAATATCGAAATGCTCTGACCACGAAATGTCCTTCGGCGTCACGACGGGCCCGCCGTTTGAGTCAATATCAAGACCGTGCTCGTAGAACGCATACCAGAATATGTGAGCGCAATGCGTATATTTGATATCCTCGACATATTTTCTTGATAAAATTCCAATGGTGGGATCATATTTCAATCCAACCATATTTTCAGACGCATAGCTTACAATGGAGTCAATTTTTTCTTTGTCCAGCTTAGGACGTAAAACGATAAAATTACCACGCCTTAAGATAGCGGATAGATATCCAAGCTTCGAATCCGAGCCGATACCGATAGCCTCAAGGGTAAGACCGTTTTCACTGTCAATAATCATGGCGCAATGCCCAACACTCCAAAAGGAGAACTCTGTTGACGAGGAGACGATAATATCGCCATTTTGAAGAGGAGCCATAGGAAGCTGCTTGCCCACCGTATAGTAATGACAAAACGGCGCAAATTTCGCATCCTTTACAGTATATTCATCAAAAAGAGCATTTTGAAATTCCAAAACACCATTGATGCCACTATTGGCAATAACGCTGTCTGCACCAAGCCTTGTAAGCCCTGTTTGTCTGTAAATTAAATCGTAATCCTCGTCAGTAAGTGAGGGCTTAGATAAAATTTGGAAAATGTCAATTTTATCGTAATTCGGAGAAATTCTCTCGAAACCGATAGCAACACGCTCGCCTAAGGAAAAAAGAGAAATAACCGCTACTCCAAGCAGAATAATTGACAATAAGACGATAAAAAAGCATTTAATACACAATCTTAGCTTATTCATAGTATTTCCCCCTTTCAAAAATAATTACGCAATTCATATAGCACTATTTTACCATTATTTTGGAAATAAGTCAACAAAAAAATTCGTTATTGTTGTTGCAAAATACCTCGTATTGTGCTAAAATAGTCTAAATGCTAAAAAGAGGTGTATTATGGTAAAACCGGAAAAAAGCTTCTACATATTCGGTATGGGGCACAGAGAGAAATATCTCTATAAGGACGGACACTTGATAAATATAAGGACAAATGAAGTAAGACTGTCGTGGAGCGTACAGAAGGAAAAGCTCCTTTATGACAGATATATGGTGCTTTTGTGGACAACCGACGGCAAAAGGGTTCTCATAGAGGAAAACGGAGAGGGCTTGTATGTCAGCGATATAGAAAACGAGCAAAGGACAAACACGCTATGCCTTGCAAGCTCAAAAATAAACCTCCCCGATTTCGAGGAGTATAGGTACAGCGCGCAAATGAGAATTTTGCACCAGGAAATCCTGACAAGCTTCATAGGCAATATGCCCGTTCCGAATATTTATGTCTATGATAGCGCCTGGTACCGTGACGGCGCAATGATGGCTCTTGTGCTTGATAGAACAGGAAACATCGACCTTCTTCGCGATTGGGCATTGTCAGTTACCGATTTGTATGACAGAAATAATAAGGGCAATTGTGAGCCCGACAACCTCGGACAGCTTGCATTTGTGCTTTCGTTCTTTGTTGATAAAAGCTATCCTATGATAGACAAAATAGTCACCGAGGCGAAGCGGATAATGCAAGACGGACTCTTAACAGGGCTTACCGACTATAACCACCACGAAATATACGCTACCCTGTGGCTGAAATATGCGCTTCAAAGGCTTGATATTGATTCCTCGTTTATAAAAATTCCCGAGCGCTTTGATAGCTACGCCCGTATGTTTTGGATGGATAAGACCGATGTCGAGAAAAAGACATCATATGAAAATAAATATGACGAATGGTACCCATATCTGTGGTGGGCAGTAAAGCATTTTGAAAACGAGCCGATTGATGAAAAATATTTCGAGGTCAAATATCCTATGAGCTGGGAAATTTGCGCCTCTGAGGCAAAATACGAAAAAATCGCTCCGCTTAGCGAGGAATACGCCAAAAATAAATGTGGAGCGCCGCATTCGTGGCACGCAAGCGAGATGCTTATGTATCTTATCGATATGAAATAAGGAGTAATTATGCCGGGATACGCAGATTATAAAAAGCTCTTTGTCGAGGAGTATAAAACTCTTTACGACGAGGGCTACGATGTGGAAAAATATATAGTTAATGACGAAAACAGCGCAGATTTTTGCCCAAATCCCCAAAACGCAGAGGGCTACCCCACGGGCGACGATTTTTGGCAAAGGCCCTACGAAAACCTGATTAAAGTAATGGGCACTCCGACGCGCGCGGACTACCCATACATAGAGCCCAACGATTACCAGGGCATTATGGCAAGCACATCCGAAGCCCCAACCCTCGAGCCAATCGACGACGAGGAATACGAAAAGAGAATTAAGGGCGCATTCTATGGCAGATGTGCATCTGTAATCCTTGGAAAGCCACTTGAAATGGGACTTAGTAAGGATTTTATCAAAAAGTACCTTGAAAGCCTTGATGCCTATCCGCTAAACGATTTCGTGCCCGAATATTCCGAAAAGCTTGATTTCCGCCTTCGTGGAGATTGCATTTATAGCGCAAAAGGGCATGTCCAATATGCGCAACCCGATGACGATATACACTACACTCTCTTAGGACTTCGATTTATCGAAATCTACGGCTTTGAAATTGAGCCGTGGAAGGTGCTCACCAACTGGGCAGATAATATCGCATATAAATGGTGCTGGTGCGCATCAAGAGTGGCATATTATCACTATGTTATGGACACTCTCCCATACGAAAAGAGAGTATATGCTCTAAACCCGTGGAGAGAATGCATCGACGGACAGATAAGAACCGATATTTGGGGCTATGTGTCCCCCGCAAACATAAAAAGAGCATCAATGCTCGCCTATAAGGACACCTCTGCAACACTCACAAAGAACGGTATTTACGGCGGAATGTTCGTTGCGGGCGCGCTCGCAGGCGCACTCTCAAAAAATCCAACGGTTGATAAAATAATCGACTCCGGACTTGCCACAATTCCTCAAAGGTCAAGACTTTTCGAGGCAATTACCCTTGTTCGTAAGTGGTATAGAGAAAGTCCCGATTGGAATGCCGTCGCAGATAAAATCCTCGAAAAATACGGCTATTTGCCGTGCGAGGGAACAATAAATAATATGGCAATGGTCGCTCTTGGAATTATTGCAGGTGAGCTTGACTATACTAAAAGCATAACGATTGCCACAATGTGCGGCCTTGATACCGACTGTAACGCAGGAACGGTTGGAAGCATCGTGGGCGCCGCGGTTGGAATAAATAACATAGAAAAACGCTGGATAGAACCCTTAAATGATACAATAAAGAGCGCAGTTGCGTGCTTTGGAGATTGTAAGATAAGTGACATTTGCACAAGGATTATAAGCGCGAGGAAAAAAGCCGAGCGAGAGCTGGGCGAGTAAATAACAGAGTAAATAACAGAAGGAAAGAAATGTCAGAAATACGCTTTAAGCTTGCAATAATCAAGCAGCTTCCGTTTATTATCACTCATCTCGGCAAAGCGAGAAGAATGATAAGAGAAACGGATAAATATACAAGTGCAGACCGCTTTTTCTTTGGCGTGTCCATAATGGACAGAATGAGAAAATCGGCAAAAACGCACACCAAGGTTTACGGAATGGAGAACATTCCGAGCGAGGGTGGATTTGTTATGTATTCAAACCACCAAGGACGCTATGACGGAATGGGTATTTTAAAATCCTTTGGCAGACCCTGCAGAATTTTGTGGAAGAAATCCGCTGCCGATTATATCGTTGCAAGAGAATGTGCAGGACTTATGGAGGCAAAGCTTATTGATGTTGAAAATGAGCTTCTTGACACTTTGCGTAAAATCAACCAAATCGCAAAGGAGGTAAAGGACGAGGGCAGAATATACCTGATTTTCCCCGAGGGCTATTATAAGGACAACAAAAACACCCTTCAAGAGTTTAAAACAGGATGCTTCAGATGCTCCTCAAAGTCCCATACCACGATTTTGCCCATCTGCCTTTACGATTCTTGGAAATCAATGAACCAAGGGCTTTTCAAGGGCTGGGTAACAACACAGGTGCATTACCTGAAGCCCATACCCTACGAGGAATATAAGGATTTAAGCGACGAGCAAATCGCCGAGCTCGTCAAGAGCCGAATTCAACAGAGAATAGACGAAATTGAAAACGGCACCTTCAACGAAGAGCCATCAATGTATTTCTAAAAAGAAAAACACAATAAAATAACCCATAACAAAAAGCGGTTCGTTGAACCGCTTTTTGTGTTTTATAGTAAGTAATTACTCACCCTTGTATCCCCAAACAACCGTTGCATTGCAACCGCTTTTCCAACTTGAACTCCAATCGTCAGGCTGACTTTCTGCCTCACAGTTTATCACTGTAAGCGAGGTGCAATTATAGAACGCATAGCTACCTATCTCGGTTACGCTATTAGGTATTGTCACGCTCGTAAGCGAAGTGCAACCATAGAACGCACGGCTACTTATCAAGGTTACGCTATCGGGTATAGTCACACTTGTAATCGAGGTGCAACCATGGAACGCATAGTCCTTTATTTCAGTTACTGTATTAGGAATTACAAGCTCTGTTAGAAGCTCTCCGTTTAAGTATAAACTCTTTGCATAATATAATGGGTTTGCATAATAATAACCGTTAAACTCAATATTACACCACTGCTCAATAGTTCCAAGGTAGTTTACGCTTGTAAGCGAGGTGCAATCACGGAACGCATAGTCACCTATCGAGGTCACACTATCGGGTATTGTTACACTTGTGAGCGAGGTGCAATAAGAGAACGCACTGTTGCCTATCGAAGTGCCACTGTTTATTACTACTGCTTTTAATTTTCGATTAAAAATAGACGAGATTGCGGTAGTAGGAATAGTAGCTGTTTCTATCGGGCAACCATAGAACGCAGAGCTACCTATCGAAGTTACGCTATCGGGAATTGTTATACTTGTAAGCGAGGTGCAATTATAGAACGCATATTCACCTATTGTGGTTACGCTATTCGGTATAGTTATGCTTGTAAGCGAGGTGCAACCATTGAACGCATATTTACCTATCGAAGTTACGCTATCGGGGATAGTCACGCTTGTAAGTCCCGCGCAAAGGTAGAACGCAGAATCGCCGATGCTTGTAACGCCGTCGGGTATAGTCACGCTTGTAAGGCTCGAGCAACCGTAGAACGCCTCCTCGCCAATGGTTTTCACGCCGTTACCGATAGTCGCGCTTGTAAGGTTCCAGCAATCATAGAACGCACGTGTGCTGATGCTTGTTACGTTGTCGGGGATTGTTATTTCTGTAAGTATTTTATTACCGTTATCGTCCGAGAAGCTAGAAACCTCGGTAACTGCTTTTCCGTTATAGGTTGAGGGAATTTCAATTTTTGAGAGGTATTTAGCTTTTCCTATTTCAACGGCATAAGTTCCATCGTCTTTTAGGAAAAAGTCAAGCCCTAAAGGATTCTCATTTGAGGCATCGCCCTTATCGCCCTTATCACCCTTATCGCCCTTATCGCCCTTATCGCCTTTTTCGCCTTTGGCAATAACGTCGGTTTTTTCGCCATTTATTACCCAATAGCCATCGTCGCTTATTTCAATGGTCGGGGCATCTCCACACGCTACGAGCGAAAACACCAGTGCGAATATGAGCAGGAAAGTAAACAAAATTTTTTTCATAAGACGTCTCCTACGTTGAAGAATTTCTTTAAACCGGTATAATTATATCACACATTAGTTTTATTGTAAATACAATGTTAATTAAAATTTGATTTAAAATAAGAAAAGCGAGCCGTTTTATACGGCTCGCTTTTCTTTGTTTTAATATCTTTATAGACTTATAAATCTCGTTCTGCGAAAATCACAGACTCGGGCAAGCACTGACACGTCATACTCGGCGAATCCGTCAATTGTTCAGCAAATCGGTGTATGCTTTAGCTGTTTTTGTAAATATCTATAACTCCGCGGCAATCGTAAAAGGTTCTGCCTGCAAGAGCTGCCTCACGAAGGGCGGTCTGAAATCTGCCCACGGGAGTTATATCCTTTAGCTTATCGCGCGTTGCTCCGTTTTGGAAAACGAATCTTATAATATTATCGCTCTTATTGGTTGCAACTATTTCAAAGAGAGTTGCGAATTTAAGAACGTTGCTTCCCTCTCCGAGCAAATCGGCAACGGAGTTATCAAGGAGCCAGGATAGGCAGGTTATATACCTATACTCAAAATCGGGAAAATGAGCTTTAACAAATTTCTTTGCTTCTTCAATTGAGCTAACGCAAGCATCGTAATTAAGCGGCTCACCGCCGGGAATATGGAGCTGCACAACGCTATCCCCCGTTTTAATTCCCTTTGACGGAACGTCACACGGAGATTTTCCAAGCCCATATACAAGCCTTCCGATTCTGAACTCGCGCCCCATAAGGAGAAGCCTATCCCATATTAGGTTTCCTATATCGAAATTTCCGTTTTTCAAAAAAGCTTGCTCTATTCTGCCTTTAAAGCGTTGAAGTGTATTTTCAAAACGGGAATAATCAATTCCGCGTTCGATATGCACCCTCTCCGTTTCTTCCAAGAGATAGAGAACGACAACCGCCGTTCCCTCTCCGAGGGCGCCCGATAGGTCGGCGTTTTCCGCGGTTATCTCGCCTGATGGCTCAAAAGAATCCAAAAGAGCGTAAAACGGCGCGTCCATTTCTTTTGGAAAGCCGCATTTTTTATACCACTTTTCGGCTATTACTTTTACCTTTTCCATCTTTATCTCCCTTTGATCCGAAGTGATCTCGCTTTATTTTATCACTTAACAAAGCTTTTTTCAAGCAAATTCAAGCATTTTATTCTGCTATTACCATACGTAATTTTTTTATTCTTTCTCCTAAAATGAATTGGACACGTCACAGAGAATAAGCTTTAAAAAACTAAATTTTTAACAATTTGTAAATAGAATAACCGAAAAAAATTGCCATTTAACGTAAAAATGATATAATAAACAAGATTGCAAATCCTCAATAAAACAAAACCTAGACACATCATTTACGCAGATTAGGTTATGATGTGTCCGATTTGCTTTGTCGGCATGGCGAACTTAATAGCTATAAGCGAGTTAGGGCGAGCGAGCTGTGGGGGGGCGGCGGTGTATAGAAGAAAAAGGGTTGCAATTGCTTTGTTTTTGTGTTACTATGTATGCATAAGACAACAAATTCTTTTTAAAGGAGATTCCAAAGTGGAAAAATATTTTGGCATAAAGCCCTTTGGCGCGACACCGACACGCGAGCAGTTAAATCATTTAAAAATGGGGAAGAAGGCATTCTTCCATTTTGGCGTAAATACGTTCTCTGAAAAGGAATGGGGGGACGGCACCGAGCTCGAATCTATTTTTAACCCCACCGATATGAATGTACGCGGTTGGATTCGTGATATAAAGAAGGCGGGGTTTGAGCTTGCGATTATAACAGCCAAGCACCACGACGGCTTTTGCCTTTGGCCGTCAAAGTACACCGAGCATTCGGTGAAGAACAGCCCGTACAAGAACGGCGAGGG
>JAZTXV010000031.1:0-26117 GCA_045636605.1 Eubacteriales bacterium
AATTACTTGTTTTGAGTTATTCTCTAAAAGAATTTTAAGAGTTCCGTCTTTGTACTTAGTTATCTATAACTAATTCTTCATTGTTCAATTTTCAAGGATCTTTTCTACACCTTTCTTCGCAGGTGCTTTGCTATTATATCACTATAAAATTTGTTTGTCAAGGGTTTTTTGAAAATATTTTTTATTTTTTTCTAAAAACTTGAAAACCCTCTTTAAATCAAGGGTTTTCGGCATTTTTTAGCTTGGTTTTTGGAGAATTTTTGAATATTTTTTTCGATTTTTGTAACACTAAATTAAAACTATACGGCGTGAGGTACGAAATGAACAACGAAAAAACACAAGTGAGCGACCAGGAGACGGAAAAAATTGTAGAAATGGGGACAAGCGAGGGCGAGGGAATCCATTGTATCAGCATAATCGGACAAGTCGAGGGACATTATATTCTGCCACAGGACCAAAAGTCAACAAAATACGAGCATATTATTCCTCTGCTTGCTTCGTGTGAACAAGACGAGAGTGTAAAGGGGCTATTGATTATATTAAACACGATGGGTGGAGATGTTGAGGCGGGGCTTGCAATTGCCGAAATGATTGCGAGCATGAAAACACCGACCGTTTCGTTGGTGCTTGGGGGCGGACATTCCATTGGCGTGCCGTTGGCGGTAAGCGCGAAAAGGTCATTTATTGTGCCGAGCGCAACAATGACAATTCATCCCGTTCGAATCAGCGGGGTTGTTGTCGGATCTCCGCAAACCTTTTACTATTTTGAACGAATGCAAAGGCGAATCAGTGACTTCGTGTGTGCGCATTCTAATATAAAGGAAGAAAAATTTCACGACCTTATGATGAATACCGACCAAATTGCGACTGATACGGGCTCCATTATTGACGGTCACGAGGCGGTTGAGTGCGGGCTTATTGATGCGGTGGGCGGACTTTGCGACGCACTTGAAGCGTTAAGAAAAATGACTAATTCCTGCGAAAAATAAAAAAAGCCGACAAATGTCGGCTTTTTTATCATTCGTCATCCTCAATGGTTGCTAACCATTCTCTTTCAGCGCAATCGGCGCAGTGCAGACCAAACTCGTACATATCTGCCCCTGTAATTGTTGAAGAAATTCGTACTTCAAATTCGTACTCTTCTTCTTGAGGACAAAACCTTTTTCCACATCGTTCACATGTTTCAAAATAATGCTCGCCATCATACTCGTCTATGGCACAAGCTCCGCAAAGACTTCTTCCAAAGTTACTATAGTCAACGGGAAAAGATGCATCTACTCCGTAACAAAACTCATCTTTCGCCTGTTCTACATCAAACTCTTTTCCGCATATTTCACAAACAGACATATTTATTCGTCCTCTTCTATCTCTATGATTTCATATTCCGGACATTCATATTCATCCTCATCATAGTCATAATCTCCCGGATTTGACATATGAAGAGTTTCGGCTCCAAGCCTATGACACGAGCACAAGTATAGCGCATAATCTTCAGCCTGTTCCTCTGTGTCGAAAATATCATCCTCTTCCATACCATCAAAAATAATTTTGTACTTTACCATAAAATCTCTCCTTTAACATTATAAATTTATGCTTTCTTAAAAATTATAACACTTTTGTATTCAATTGTCAACATATGTGTTCAAAAAACGCAGAAAACTTTTGTAAAATAGAGCCAAGCAAAGAAAAGGAGCTTTATTTATGTTAGATTCTATTATTGTAGGACGCATCATTCAAGGTGTGCGAGAGCAAAAGGGACTATCGCAAGAGGTTGTGAGCGGGCTTGCCGATATTGGCAGAACGCATCTGAGTGCAATCGAACGAGGGGAGCGAAAGCCAACGCTTGAAACATTCTTTCGAGTTGCCGATGCTCTTAATATTGCTCCAAGCGAGCTTATGAAAAAAATCGAGGACGAGATAAAATAGAAAAGCCGACAAATGTCGGCTTTTCTTTGTTTTTGGAATTATTCCTCGTCCTTTTTCTCGGGGTGGAGTGCCGCAACGCTGTCAAGGGTTACGCTCTTAAATGCTCCGCCTGAGATTTTATTTGAAGCAACGGCGCTTGATGCGGCACTGTCGGCTTGAACAAAGCCTACGCCGTTTTTATCAATTACATATGCGCAAACCACAAGGTTGAGGGTATTATTTTGAGTTGTTCCGAAATTGATTGAGCAATTAAAGTTCTGATACTCCGCATCCATTTCAACCTGTATTGCCTTGTTGGTGTTCACCATATTGCTCTCATTAAAGAAGCTCTTACCGCCGAAGGCATCGGCAGATGCGATTACGATACCGTATTTTACTGCTCCGTTCAGACTCTTATAGAGTGAAAGAAGCTCGAGATTTACAAGATATCCGCCGTTTATCGCGGTGCGCTCGGAGTTGAGCGAATAGCCCTTTGCGCTTATCAACGGCAAGCATTCCTCGACCGTTTCGAACGAGCAGCTTGCACAGCTATAGGTGATTTTTCCGCTCTTACCAAAGCCGTTTTCGTACGCGATGGCGGTCTTCTCAAGCTCGTGCTCACAGCTTGACTCAAAATCAATGGAATATTGCGCACTTGCAATCCACTTTGAGTTTACAAAGTCACGGCCTCGAACGACGATTTTACCGTCGTAAAGGTCAACCGCATAGCCGTGTGAGCCATAAAGATTTTCACCCTGTGTGGTGTTGAAGCCAGTCCAGAGATAGCTTACCGATGCGCAGTTGAATGCGTGAATCGGAAGCTCCTCCGTACCCTCAAAGATATTGCCCTTGGAGTTCATTTCCCAGTGGGAATGTCCGTTGAACATAACAATCTCGGGGTACTTTGAGATGACCGCCTTAAAGGCATCCTCATTGGTTACGCCGTGCCAGCCCTCTCCGGGAAGGCTACCCGAAACGGTGTTGTAAATCGACTGGTGAAGAATTATAAATGACGGTCTGTCCTCGCTTCTGTTTTCGGCAAGCTTTGCATCAAGCCACTCAAGAGTATCCTCGTTGAAGTAAGCGTTCAGTCCGCTCGGAGTGTCGCTTCCAAGGAAGATATAGTGATATCCGTTAAGCCAGAAATCGTAGCAGGTATCTGTCGGATGAGAGCCATCTGGCAGAGTTGCGTAGCTCAAGAATGCGCCCGTTGCAGATGGGTAATCGTGGTTACCTATCGCAAGGAACATAGGGTACTTGCTTGCGTCTGCGCCGTTTTCGTCAATTACCTCATTGAAGCTTGAGATAAGAAGCTGATATTCGGACTCGTTACCGTGGTCGGTAACATCACCTGCGACAAATATCGGTGCGCCGTTTGGATAAAGAGTAATTGCCTCCTTTATCATAAGCTTGAAGTGCTTAACTCCGTAGGTGGAGCCGATATGCACATCACTTATGGCAAAGAATGAGGTGTTCGGTGTACCGAGATTGCCAATCTGGCTATTTTGCGGAAGCTCCACGCTTACAAATTCCTCGGAAAGCTCGCCTGTGGCTCTGTTTTCGGAATAAACGATAAGCCTTGTCGCACCGTTTGGAACGATAACGCTTTCGCTGAAGGTGTATGTGGCAACAGTGCTATATACCTTTGTTTTTGCGTGTGCGGTGTAGCCCTCAAGAGGACCGTTTACGTCCGCCCAATACATAACGATATTGTAGTTGCCGAGCGCCTGTGTCGGCATTGTTACGGTAACAGTACCGCCTGCATAGCCGTTTCCGCTCGGGGTGTATTCCACTCCCTCGGGTGCAAGAGTTGTGTCAGATGTGTCGGGAGTACCGCCCGAGGTGGTTCCGCCGTCTGTTTTACCGTTTTCCGTGTCCTCGGTATCTCCTACGCTGATATTGATGCTAAATGTGTATGCGTCTTTTAAATATTGGTCATTTTCGACAAGATAAATTGTATAAAGTCCCGCAGGAATGTCGGCGTAGTTACTGAGATTTCCGCCGATATTCGGTGCGTTTTTGATGTTATAGGGGTTGCCGTTGCCTGCATCGGTGATGTAGTACCAGCGAATTGCCCCTTCTCTGTCACCACGCCTTGCAATACCGATCCAGTCCATTGTGCCAACGCCGTTTGCGGTCACCAAAATCTCCTCGCCGACCTCAAATTTCGTCTTATTTACGCTCATTGAGTGTGTGCCGTTCGAAACGGTAATGCCGCCCTGCGTCACAGGAATATCAAAATGTGAAACAACTGTATCTTCACCGACGGTAATCATCGCATAGGCAACCTTTGTGTCTCTTGCGGCATCATCGTACGGGAGCAATGCAACAAGATAAACGCCCTCGGGAAGCTCATTGCCATTTGAAATATCAAATGCAACGCCCTCTCCGCTTGTGCTTACCCATTCCCAATAGGTAGAGGCGCCCTTATTATAGCTGTCAAAGCCGTAAAGTGCAACCCAAGAGTCGGTGTAGCCGGGAGCCATCTTCGGCGTTACCATAATAGGCTCGCCAACCTTGAATGAGAACTTTTCAAGGCCGAGAAGGTCGCTATCGCCCTTTACGCTCGGCTCGGCATCGCCTATCGTGATACGGACAAGCGCACGGTGACCGTCGTAGTAATCGCTTCCGTTTGCCTGCAAGCGAATAACGTACTCACCCGCAGGAAGAGATGCATATTGATTATACAGTCCACCCTGTATGTAGTTTTCGGTTATGTCAAATACTGCGCCATCGCCTACATTTTCAAGATATTGATATTTAACCGATGTTGCGTATTCAACGGGATAAATGCCTATCCAATCCTTTGTACCCGAGCCCTTACCGGATACGAGAATGCGCTCGCCAACCTCAAAGTGTGTCTTGTTTACATAAAGCTCGTAATCGCCGTTTACGATTGTTACCGAGCCGTCTTCTGCGACGAATTGGTTGCCGGGATAGTCTGTGGGCTTTTCCTCGTCACCGCCGACATCCGGATTATCGGGAGTTGGCTCCTCGGGATCGGGATTATCGGGCTCCTCGCCGTAAATTTCATCGGTGACCGTTACCTTGACAAGAGTTACGGTGCTGCCGAGATTTTCATTATTCGGCACAAAGCGAATGTAGTAATCGCCCGCTTCAAGCGCTGTTCCGCGTGTAACATCAAACGCCACGCCGTCGCCGGAGAGTGAAAGATAGTGCCATTTTGTCGCTATCTGCTGTTCAAGAGAGCCGTAAATACCAACCCAGTCATTGCCGTTGCCGTATGCGGTTACCATAATCGGCTCGCCCTTTTTAAAGGTATATTTTTCAAGGCTGAGCTTGCTTGTATCGCCTGTGATTCCCTTTTGCTCAAGCTCGTCAAGGTCGATTGCGTTATCGTCGGGAGTCGGCTCGTCGGGATCGGGTGTTGGCTCGTCGGGATCGGGAGTAACTGTTCCCGAGCCCTCGCCGTTCCAATATTCACTCGGAGCGATGCTGTCATACGAAGCGGCCGTGTCACCGTCAATTAAGATAGTCGTGCTTGCGAGAACTGTTTCAAAGTCAGTAGGTGCATTCGGGAAATAGCCGATATAATATACACCGCAAGGGAGCGTCCAACCTGCCTTGAGCACAGATGTAATATCAAACGCAACGCCATCACCCATGTTTACCTCAGAGCTTGACTTGTCGGGATTATCCACCCACGCAAAGGCGGAGCATTGCGAGCTTCTTGCGCCGTATTGGTCAAACTGATAAATGCCCACCCATGAGTCAGAGTTTACAAGCTTGGCGGTTACCATAATAGGCTCGCCCGCCTCGTAAACCTTTTTGTCAACGCTGAGAACAGTAGGATCTCCTCTCATGCCCGTGTCGGGGTTGCCAACCTTTATTTTAACTGTCGCCTTGGAGTCCTTGAAGTATGACGAATCGTTTGCCTGAAGGCGAATTACATACTCGCCCTCGGGAAGATTGCCCGCAAAGGTGCTAAGCTGTGCTTCAACACCGTCGCCGATGCCGTCAACATACTTCCAAGACCTTGAGGAGCTTTTGTTCCATTCGTAAACTCCTATCCAGTCCTTAGAGTTCGGGCCGGATGCGGTAATCAGAATAGGCTCACCGACATCGAACGTTGTCTTATTGATTTTAAACGAATAATCTCCGTTTACGATTTCTACGGGAGCATCGCACTCCTCGTAGGTTTTGGGCACCGCCTCGGTGTTGCCGTCCTGCGCTCTTACCGTAAGCGTAGGCATAAATGCCATCAGCATAGCAAGGCAAAGCAAAAGCGAGAGTGCTCTTTTACAAATTTTTTTCATTTCTCCTCCTTACAGGGAATTCCCTGTTCAATTGCCACCCTTTTAATAAATATCTTATAAATAATAAGGTAGCTATTGATTTTTGTTCTATACTTATGTTATAATACGATTGAGCGAAATTGTCAATATTCTGAGTTTTTTTGAGCGCAGCGCTCAATTTATGATTAAAATCGTTCACCAATTAATCAATTTATATCAACAAAGAGGTCAAAATGTCATTCAAAGATAGGGAGCAGTTAATACTTGAATATTTGCGCACTCACAGAGAGGCGAGCATTGCGGAGCTTTGCTCTTGGCTTTTTGTCAGTACGGCAACAATGCGCAGAGACCTTACGGCGCTTGCACAGTCGGGCAAAATCATACGAACCAACGGAGGTGCTGTTTTTAACAGTATTCAATGGGAGGGAACACCGCAGGAGCTTCGTGAAAAGGAGTTCGTTTTAGAAAAAAATACTATTGCCCAAAAATGTCTTGAGCTTATAAATGACGGTGATACCGTTATGATTGACGGTTCATCAACAGCATTACAGCTTTTAAAGATTTTATCCTCAAAAAGCTCAATTATTGTAGTCACCAACAGCACGAAGGCGTCCTTTGTTCTCGCAAAGACAGGAATAAAAACTTTCGTTTCGGGCGGAGAGGCATCTAAAACCTCCTTTGCCTATGTCGGCACGCTTGCAGAGGAATTTATACGAAGATTTAATGCGGACATTTGCTTCTTCTCCGTTTCCTCACTGACTCTTGACGGGAAGCTCACGGATAATTCCATAGCAGAAAACCAAATAACGAAGTCGATGATTTCGTGCTCAAAAAAATCTGTGCTTCTGTTGAACTCGCAAAAAATAGGCACACCGTACCTCAACACCGTGTGCACATTGTCGGACATTGATTTTGTGGTATCGGAAACGGACATTTCGGATAAATTCCCTATGTATAGGGAAAAATTCATATAGGCTCGTTTCGAATTTTGTCGCAGAGTCCTCTTACAAATCAAGCAACGGAATAACAAAAAGAGATGCGTTAGCGCATCTCTTTTTTGCCCTCGATATTTAAAAAATCACTTTCTTGCAGGGCGGGATACGGCATCGCCGAGATGATAGCGAGCATGAAAAAGCCGACAAATGTCGGCTTTTCTTTATTTAGTTATTCCCAAATGACAATTTCGCCATTTGTGCCATAGTGCCAGAAGTTGCCACTTGTGCTTGGCTTGCTTTCTCTGTACCAATATACAGGACGGTTAGAAGGATTCCACAAAGGATCCCAACCGCTTGGCTCGCTTGTTGCCTCGCAGTAGATTGTAAGCTTGGAGCAACGATAGAACGCATATTCACCTATCGAGGTTACGCTATTCGGTATTGTTATGCCTGTAAGCGAGGTGCAACCGTCGAACGCAGAGTTACCTATCGAGGTCACGCTATCCCCAATAGTTACGCTTGTAAGCGAGGTGCAATTAGAGAACGCATCGCTACCTATCGTGGTCACGCTATTAGGTATTGTTACGCTTGTAAGCGAGGTGCAACCCTGGAACGCAGAGTCACCTATCGTAGTTACGCTGTTCGGTATTGTTGCACTTGTAAGCTTGGTGCAACCATTGAACGCATTGTTACCTATCGTAGTTACGCTATCTCCAATTGTTACGCTTGTAAGCGAGGTGCAATTTTTGAACGCACTGTTACCTATCGAATCTCCACCGCTTATTACTACTGTTTTCAACTCTGATTTGGGAATATATGAGATTGCGACAGTAGGAATAGTTGCGTTTTCTATTGGGCAACCAGAGAACGCATGGCTACCTATCGAGGTTACGCTATTACCAATTGTTACGCTTGTAAGCGAGGTGCAATTATAGAACACACTGCTACCTATCGAGGTCACGCTATTCCCAATTGTTATGCTTGTAAGCGAGGTGCAACGAAAGAACGCAGAGCCTCCTATCGAGGTTACGCTATTAGGTATTGTTACGCTTGTAAGCGAGGTGCAATTATAGAACGCCTCGCCACCTATCGAGGTTACGCTATTAGGAATTGTTACGCTTGTAAGCGAGGTGCAATCACGGAACGCATCCCAACCTATCTTGGTTACGCTATCTGGAATTGTTATGCTTGTAAGCGAGGCGCAATCACGGAACGCTTCGTTACCTATCGAGGTTACGCTTTTGCCCTGATATGTTGATGGAATTACAATCTCTGTTGCATTAGAGGCGCATTTGGTTACAGAGTATTCGCCGTTTTTAAGAGTAAAGGTAAAGCCTGAATATGCGGTTTTTGCATATATGGTTTTGTTTCCATATGTGCCCTTTTCGATTTTTGAAATCGGCTTTGTAAGAGCTTCATCCTCAAACCAGCCCTCAAATTCATAGTAGTATTTTGCGTTTCCATTTGGCAAATCGAACGAGTCCGCAATTGTGTATTTAATAGACGAATTTGTTACATTTCCCGCAAAGGTAACGGTGTATTCGATAGGAGTCCATTTTGCGGTCAAGGTAATGTCATTTGTTACAACATAGCCGAGAAACGACCATTTTTCGTTTTCAACATACCAGCCGTCAAAGGTGTAGCCTGCCTTTTCGGGATCGGTTGGCTTTGGAACATTTTCGCCCTTTTCAATAATGGCATCATCAATTTGTGTGCCACCCTGTGTGTCAAATTTGACAGTAACAGCATTTTCAGGCTTTTGTGTTTCCGTTTCGCTTTGGCTTTCGCTAACAGGTGACGAGCTTGGCTCGCTTTGCTCGTCATTGTTGCACGCAACAATAGCAAGGGTGAGTATAATGCAGAGCATTAAAAATAAAATTTTCTTGAAATTGAACATTTCTTTCTCCTTCTTAATAGATCAAATCACTTTCTTGCAAGGCGGGCTATGGAGTCGCCGAGCGCCTCGATTAGCGCTTTTGCGTCGTCTATGGTGTTTTCAACGCCTATGCTTATGCGAATTGATGTGTCGGCATCTGCCTCGCTTGTGCCAAACGCCAGAAGCGCTCTTGATGCCTTGTGCGCGGAGTTTGATGCGCACGCAGAGCCCGAGGAAACGAATATTCCCTTGGCGCTCAAATCGTGCAGGACTGTTTCGCTTCTGATGCCCGGCATTGTGATGTTAAGTATGTGGGGCGCAAATACTACGGGTATTTTCGCCTTGACCTCGCTTGGCAGGTGCAAAAGTATGTAATCTCTTATACTGCGAAGGTGCGCAAGCTCCTCTGCAAGATGCTCGCTATGCTCTCTTACAGCCTCTGCAAATGCGCAAATGCCGTACACATTCTCTGTGCCAGAGCGAAGATTGCCCTCCTGTCCGCCACCGAGAATTATCGGTACGATTTTCTTTGCCTTCAAAATTTCGGGAGCGATATAAAGCGCACCCACGCCCTTTGGGCCGTTTACCTTATGAGCGCTTATTGAAATCAAATCTGCGCCGAGAGATTTTTTTGTAAATTTAACCTTCAAAAACGATTGCACGCAGTCGCTGTGGCACACGCAGACGGGTGATTTTTCTCTTATTATATCAAACGCCCGCTTCACGTCGTAGAGAGCGCCCGTTTCGTTGTTCACATGCATAAATGATGCCAAAATAACGCCCTGTGCATTCTTTTCGATAAAATCAAGGTCGAGCTCGCCACCCTTTGTCGGCACTCTCAGCACCTTGAAGCCCTGCATCTCGAGATGCCTTGCACACTCCTCGATGCTTGAATGCTCGCCGTCGGTTATCATTATTTTTTCATTTCCCTGTCTTTTCTTTGCAGAAAGAACGCCCATAACCGCCATATTGTTTGCCTCTGTGCCGGATGCGCAGAACACAAGCTCAAAGCGCTGAGGGCGGGCAATTCCCAATGCAGATAAAATGGTTTCTCTTGCCCTCGTTATTTCCTTTTCCGCCGCAAGCCCAAGAGAATGAAGTGAGGACGGATTTCCAAATACATCACGGGCAATTTGCACCATTTTTTCGGTAGCGCCCTGCGACATTTTGGTCGTTGCGCTGTTATCAAAATATATCATATCAGTTGAATTTGAAATTCGGGAGAATTTGCTCCTTTACTATGCTGAGCCCCTGCTCGTATTTGCCGAAAACAGAGGTATATGTGAACACGTGAATGCTTCCCTGGTCCATTGCCGCAACAACGTAAAATTGATACGTCATACCGTTCAGGGCAATTTCGTACTCGTACGCCTTCGCCTCTCTTTGACCGAGAGATGCCTCCGTTCCCTCGCTTGTCACCTTGAAGCGCTCGCCGAAGGTTGCCGACATTTCCTTTTTGTGAAAATCGTTCCACCATCCGTCGATTGTGGTGAGGTCTCGGGTGATATTCCACTGCATTACGCTTACGCTCGATTTATCCTCGCTTGACACGTGAGCCATTGTCATTGCGCTTTGGTCGTCAATTATCCAAGTTCTTGGAACGTATAGCGAATACAGCACGATATTGGGGTTTGAGATAAGCATCATTCCCTCGGGCGTGTTCTCATCCTCGAATGGAGCGAGGGCTGATGTGCCGACGATTTCGCTTATCTTGAAGGTGTTTACAATATCATTGTATGCGCTTATGCTTTCAAGATAGTAGTCCGTATCCTTTGTGACAAGCGCCGTGTACCAAATAACGTACATTTTTGCGCCGTTCTTTGTTATTGTCACTCTGTGCTTGTACGATGCGCCCTCATCTCTTGCCGAGGTGAAAACATACGCCGTTGCGGCTGATTTGTTGACAACAATTCCGTCAACACTATCAATAAAAGCATACTCCTTTAGCGTGGGCGCTATTTGCGGAGCATAAATATCATTCCACCACTTGTCGATTGTGATGTCGGGTTGGCAGATAAAATCGAATACGCTGACGCTTGCGGTTTCGCTTTGTGCGTGCGCACGGCAGAAGGTGCTTTTTTCGTCGATTACCCATTCGTCCGGAATATACAAGGAATAGTCAACCCTTGCCCTGTCGGATGCGAGCTTCATTCCGTTTGGCGCTCCGTCATCATCTGCGCACGAGAACAGGGACAGTGCCATTATTACAGCAAGAGCAGTGATTATTATTTTCTTCATTACAACTCCTCAACGAGCAGACGGGCAAGCCTTACGGCTCCCTTTACGTCGTTTATATCTATCATTTCGCTATTGGTGTGAATGAAAGCGCACGGAATTGAGATTGCGCCCGCCATACAGCCCGAGCCCGCCAGCTGCATAGACGAGGTATCCGTGCCACCACGGGAGAGCATCTCGTCCTGATATTTTACGCCGTGAGCATCGGCTATTTCTCTCATTCTTCTGACAAGCTCGACACAGCAAATAACGCTTCCGTCCTTTATTTTTATCGTAGGGCCGTCTCCGAGCTTGACGTTGAGCGTATCGCTTCCTATTTTATCGTCTGTTCTTGTCACATCAAGCGCTATTGCAATATCGGGAGCAATTGAATACGTTGACGGCTTTGCGCCCTTACAGCCGACCTCCTCCTGTACCGTGAACACAAAATACAGGTCGTTGTCTGTGCTTGGAAGATTTTTTATAAGCTCGATAAGCACAAGACAGCCCACACGGTCGTCAAACGGTCTTCCCACGTAGCGTGTGCCGATAAGCCTTTTTATTGACGGGGTATGCACAAAGTAGTCGCCAATCTTGACCTTTGCCTGCGCCTGTCTTTTGCTTTTTGCGCCAATATCAATATATACGCCGTCGCCCTTTGGAACACTATCACTGCTCTTGGGAGCCAAAATTCCGCAAGCTCCTTGCTCGGAGATAACGCTTGAAAAAGCACCCGAGAGGAAATTTATGCCTCCTATGGGGCTAACCTTGATAAAGCCCTTTGAGGTGATATGTGTCGCAAAATAGCCGATTTCGTCCATATGAGCTCCGAGCATTATTTTTTTGCCGTTGCCCCTTTTGTGCGCTATAAGATTTCCCATAGCGTCGGTTGTCAGCTCGTCGCAATATGGCTCAATTTCGTTTTTGATAAGCTCACGGATTTTCTCCTCACGTCCGCTGACGCCTGAGGTGAGCATTAGTTTTTTAAGCAATTGTATCATTTTTATCTCCTCTTGTTATGCCTCGTTATCTGTGACGAAAGCATAAATAGCCTTGTAAATTTGCTCTAAATCGTCAAGGCTTACAACACTTGACGGCGAATGAATATACCTTGACGGCGCGGAAATGAGCGCAACCTTAGCGCCCCTTGCCCCAACCTGAATGTTGGCAGAGTCGTTGCCACCGCTTACTGCACGGCTTATTTGATATTTGATTTCGTTTCTTTGACAAATCGAAATGAGCTTGTCCGTTAAATATCTGTCCATTATTGCTCCGCCGTCGGCGTACGAGATAAGTGCGCCCTCTCCCATTACTCCGACACACCTGTCATCGTCTATTCCCGGAAGGTTGAGCACCGCCTTGCTCTCGATTACTATTGCGTAATCGGGCTTTACTATCTCGGATGCGCACCAAGCGCCCGAAAGGCCGATTTCCTCTCTTGTGGTGAAGGCGAAATATAAATCGTACGGGCTTTTTTTACCGTCCTCGCACAGAGCCTTTATTACTCTTAGCATTATGCAGCAGCCGTGACGGTCGTCAAGCGCCTTTGCCTTGACGGCTCCGCCGCCCATTTCAACGAAATCGGAATCGAAGGTGAAATAGTCGCCTACGTTGACGTATTCAAGGGCGTTTTCCTTTGAGGTAGCGCCGATATCTACATACATATCGTCAACCTCGGTGCGTACATTTCTTTCCTCACGAGAGAGCAGGTGTATCGGCTTCGACATTATTGCGCCACGTGTGCCGTTTTCAAATATAACTCTCTTTGCGCTCAGGGTAAGGGGGTTGATGCCGCCGACACAGCCGAATTTTACCGTTCCTCTGTCCGTTACAGAGGTGACCATAAAGCCAACCTCGTCCATATGCGCATTTATCATAAGCCTTGGCGCACCCTCGTTTTTGATATGAAGGTAAATTCCGCCTATATTATCGTAAATTATCTCTGCGCCCTCGGGCATTGACCTCGAAAGCTCATCCTCTATTATCAGCCTTACTCTGTTTTCAAGGCCGCTCGGTCCAAAGGCAAGGCATAGCTTCTTCAGTAATTTTTTCATAGTAACTCCTCACTTGGTGTGTATGCAATTTCAAGCAAAATCCTTGCCATTGACACAATATCATCAAGGCATACAAGCTCGCACGGGGTGTGCATTGATGCAAGCGGAATGCTCATAACCAGAGTGCGAGCTCCCTTGCCCGTTTTCGATATTGCATCTGCGTTGGTCGAGGTACGTGACGGCTCGCAAATTCTTTGATACGGAATTTTTTGCGCATCGAGGAGCGCCATAACACGTCTTGTAAGCATAATGTCGGTGATTGCCGAGATATCAATGCTTGCGCCCTTGCCGACCTCGATTGAATCACCCTCTCTTATACCCTCGCCAGATGCGAAATTTACATCGGTAACTATTGCGATATCGGGCTGAATGTCAAGTGCGGCGAAGCGGGCGAACGCCTTACCGGTTTCCTCCTGCGCCGATACGGTGACATACAAATCGTACATAAGCCTGCTCGACTCGCATAGCATAGCGACAGTTAAAAGAGCGCACACGCATGCCTTATCGTCAAGTGACTTTCCTATCACACGGTTGTTTGCGATTTCGGTGAGCTTGGCTCTGAAATCAACCGTATCTCCCACTCTGACAAGCTCCTCAAGCTCCTTTTTGGAGTATCCTGTGTCTATATAAAGCTCTGTCATTTGAGGAACGGATTTCTCGCCCTTTTCAAGAATATGCGGCGGGGTTGAGGTGATAATTCCGTAAATTTCACGCTTACCATGTATGGTAACCTCGGTAGCACCCAAAACTCTTGTATCAAGTCCGCCTACGGCAACAACGGACAAAAATCCGCCCTCGTGTATTTCGCTTACCATCATACCCACCTCGTCAAGATGGGCATCAAGCATAAGCCTTGGCGCATTCGTCCTTTGCGATTTTTTTATGAATATGAAATTGCCGAGTCTGTCCTCTCTCACCTCGTCGAAAAACGGCTCGGCAAGGGCAAGAAGGCGTGATTTTGCGCCTCCCTCCGTGCCTGATACGCTTGGTATTTCGCACAGTTCTCTCAGCATTTGTGTAAGCTCGTTCATTTTATTCCTCTTTCAGCATTTTTACTGCCATTTCAAATTTTTCTGCTCTTTTTTTATAATTTTCAAACATATCGAAGCTTGCCGAGGCGGGTGAGAGTATCACATAATCGCCATCCCGAGCCATATGATATGATGCCTTTACCGCACCGTCAAGGTCATCGGTGACGAAGCACTCGCACACGTCACTTATGACGGAAAGGATTTTATTTCTGTTCTGTCCCAGCAGGACTGCGCCCCGTATTCCCTTAAGCTGTGCAAGACAGTCATAGCTCAGTCCCTTGTCATAGCCGCCCAAAATCAAAATACACCGTGATTTGTCGAAGGCACTGACGGTGGCAAGGGTGCGTGAAGGTGTGGAGTCAATCGAGGAGTCAATAAATGACACGCCCCCGATGCTTTCCACAAGAGTCATTCTGGAGCGAACGCCCGAGAAGGTACGAAGCACACTCTCCTGCGCCTCAGGTGATGAAATGCTTGCGCAGGCACATATTGATGCCATTACGTTTAAAGCATTGAAGCTTCCCTTTAGCGCGATTTTATCTGTGTCAATTATTCTCTTGTCGTTGTAATATATTGCGCCGTCACGTACGTATGCGATTGCGTCGGCCCCTGGGACGTGCGGGCGTGCGCTAAGAGAAAAATAACACACTTGCTTGCCCGTTGGAATGTGAGCACGGCGCAGAATATCGCTATCGTAGCACAGCACAAGACGTGATGCGTTTTTGATTATGTTTCTCTTTGCCTCGATATACTCGGCCATGTCGGTGTGCCAATCAAGATGATTTTCCGTTATGCCCGTTATCACGCACGTGTCAAGCCGTGGAGAAAAATCCATCAGCTGAAAGCTCGAAAGCTCACACACGGTATAAGAGTCGGGCGTGGAACGGGGAGCGACCGAAATTATCGGAGTGCCGATGTTTCCGCACAGGGATGCGTTCTTGCCGTCTTGGCGCAGAATTTCGCAAATCAAGGTTGAGGTGGTCGTCTTGCCGTCAGAGCCGGTAACGCCTATTTTGTGTCCCTGCATAATTGACAGAGCGTACTCCGCCTCGCTCGTTATCACACCGTCTGTCACAATTCTGTCGGGGCGAATTACGGGAGAGCGGAAAATCAAATCCTCGCTTGCTATGAGATAATCCTCGACTGCAAGCTCACAGCCCGCAGGCACCTGTATGGGCTTGTCGTTTCTTATAACGGGGAAAATCCCATGCGCAATAAGATGCTCGCACATCGCCCTGTTTGATGTGCCGAAGCCTATCAATGATATTTTATTGCCGTTTTTAAAAAGCATATACGACCTCACTATATATTATATAAAATTCACACGCCCATTTCAACACTTTTAAGAACTCTTTTTTTATTTTTTTGCAGGAGTGTACTGAATTTGGGGCGTAATTTCCAAACGAAATTTACTCTGCGCCCTCGATAAGCGCATCAATCAGGCGAGAAAGGGAATAGCCTGCGTGCGCCATAAGCATAGGATACATACTCCCCTCGGTAAATCCGGGGATTGCGTTTATCTCATTAAAATACACCTGCCCATCCTCACACACAAAGAAATCAACCCTTGCCATGCCCCTTACCCCGAGCGCACGGAACAGCTCAATAGCATATTTTCGGCATAAAATGCGACACTCCTCGGGGATTTTTGCGGGAATTTTGTATTTTACGTGCTTTGAATGATATTTTGTTTGATAGTCGTAAAAATCTGCCGAATACGAGATTTCTCCAACCTCGCTTTCGATAATTTCGCCGTTTATCTCAAGCAATGCCACCTCACACTCGCTACCCTTGATTGCCATTTCTATGAGCGCCTCGTCGCATACCTCGAGCGCACGGTCTATTGCCACCGATAATTCTGCTTCATTTCTCGCTCTGCTTATTCCGATGCTCGAGCCTGCTCTTGTGGGCTTCACGAACACTCCGCCATCAGAAAGCGCTATATCTGTCGGATACGGCTCTCCTCTTTTCACCAAGGTAAACGGTACAACCGGCACAAGCTCTCTCATAGCTACGGTTTTGCTAAGCAGCTTATCCATACATAGCACGGCGCTTGCGCTTGATACGCCGACACAGGAAATTCCCAGAAGCTCGCACACGGATTGAACTCGCCCGTCCTCTCCATACTCTCCGTGAAGGGCGGGAAATACTGCCTCGGGGCGAATTTTCCTTGTTGGCGTTTTGAAGCACTTTGCCTCAAAATCGACACATATCGGCTCGTTTTTGGGATTTTCGTACCATATATCCTTCAAAATCTCGACATTCTCGCCCGTAAAAAGAAGCCACCTGCCGTCCCTTGTTATACCAATTTTATAAATTATGTATTTTTCCATTTCCACCGCCTCAAGCACCGTATAGGCGCTTTTGAGCGACACATCATATTCTCTGCTCTGTGCTCCAAAAATTACACACACTACCCGCCGCTTTTTCTCCATTTTACTCCTCCAACGAAAAAATACCAGCCGATTGGCTGGTATTTATTGTATGCGGATTTTGTTAGGATGCCACTAAGCTTGACAAACAAGCACACGATCGTTTGCGCCGTAATCCTTTAGGATTTTATAGGAGCTGTATATGCCCTTTTCGCAAAGTCCGTCCATAATTTGAACAATTTTTTCACTCTGGTCATAGCCGAACTCAATGAGAAGATATCCGTTTTCCGCAAGCGCGCTCGGCGCAAGCCTAAGAATACTGTTTATTATGCTGAGCCCGTCGCTTCCGCCGTCAAGGGCGATTGTCGGCTCCTTTTTCACCTCGTCGGAGAGTGTAGCTATATCTGCGCTCGGTATATATGGCGGATTTGACACAATCATATCGAACCGCCCGTGTGGCATTTCCAATGTAACGTCAAGGGTTAAGAGGGTGCATTTTTCGTCGAGCGAAAGGCATTTTGAATTTTGGCGGGCAATATCAAGCGCTCCGCTTGATATGTCGACGAGCGTTGCGTGAGCCGTGTCGGAACGATGCTTCAAAATCGAAAGCCCAATGCAACCGCTTCCCGTGCACAAATCGCACACAGTCCCCCCCGTTTTCAAGAGCTTTATAGCCTCATACACGAGAATTTCCGTGTCAGGACGTGGAATCAGGCAATCGGGCGAAACATTAAGCTCAAGCCCCATAAAATACCATTTTCCAATGATATACTGAAGGGGGATTTTTTGCTCTCGCTTTGAAATAAGCTCCTCTATTCGCTCGCTTGGGTAATCTCGCTCTCTGCTCAGAATAATGTCCGCACGTGTCGCTCCAAAGAGATGCTCCAATATCAAGCACGCCTCGGAGTCGGCGTCGCAGCCCTCGATTTCCGAGAGCCTCGCCTTAAGCTCGTCATACCTCATCTTCGTCTGCTCCGTCAAGAGCCTTCAGCTCCGATAGGTCTTCCTCAGAGATGTCCAATAGATCATTTTCTGCGTCGGCATCACACTCTGTGTCTGTATTTGTATCTGTATTTGAATCTAAGCTTGCATCAGAGCCTGTGTCGGACTCCGTGGCAAGAAGCGCATCGGCGCGCTTTTTCTTAAGCTTTTCGATAAGCTCCTGCTTTTCGCTTTCCTTAAGTCCTGTAAAGGCGATATGCTTTAGGTTGTCCTCAACCTCTATTGCGTACTCGCTTGGATCAAAATCGGGGAACTCGTCCTGCATTGATGCCTTGATTGCGCATATTGCGATTGCAAGCTGGTCGTCACTCGGCTCCTTGGTGGTAATTCTTTGCATCCAAAGTCCCGGAGCACTGAGAATTCTTGTCAAAAAATTGTCGTGCTTGCCTGCGAGCATAATAAACTCGTAGCCAAGTCCCATAACGATAGGGAGGGTTGCAAGCTTTGTAAGCGATCTTACCCACGTGGGCCATTCGGCAGGAATGAACATTCCGACAACAATGCCCACAAGTATCATAACAAACATAAAGGATGTTCCGCAACGGGGGTGAAATCTGGTACATCCCCTCGCATTTTCGGGAGTTAGCTCCAGGCCCTGCTCAAAGCAGGCGATTGATTTATGCTCCGCACCATGATATTCAAATACACGGCGTATATCCTTCATAAGCGATACGGCAAGCAGATATGCTATGAATATAATTACCTTTGTTGCTCCCTCTATTGCCGCAAGCGCATATTTGTTGAGCGTTATGCCGTTTGGCTCGAACACGTGTGCGTTTAACACATCCTTTGCCAAAAATGACGGCAAAAACATAAACAAAGCAAGGGCAAGCACAACACCAAACACCATTGCGACAAACATAATGATGTCCGTCACACCTATTCCCAGATGCTTTTTGAGCCATTTTTCGCTCTTGCTTTCCTCCTCCTCAAGACCGAGGACCTCGGTTGAGGCTCCCATTGTCTTAAAGGACAAAATGAGTGACTCGATAAAGCCCACAACTCCTCGAATGAGGGGTATTCCGAGGATTTTTATCTTTTTTCTTATCGGCACGAAGGTGTCGTGCTTTATATCGACCGTTCCGTCATCGCAACGGGTGGCAAGGGCGGTTTTTTCACCGTTTTTCATCATTACGCCCTCAATTACTGCCTGTCCGCCAACCCTATTTCTGCGACAATCCAAGGTGCAGTCTCTTTTCTTTTTAGCCATTTTTATACCCTTTCTTGAAAATAAGAGCTCTTATTTTCTCGATCTTTCTCTGTCAAGATAGCTTTGAAGAATAAGGCACGCCGACATTTCGTCGATTATGCGCTTGCGCTTCTCGCCTCTTGTATTGGTTATGTTTAAAATTTGATGCGCATTGGCAGTTGAGAGCCTTTCATCAAAAAGCTCCACCTCAATGCCGCATATTTCGGTAACTCTTTGCGCAAATGCCTTGATTTTCTCGCTTCGCTCACCGAGAGTTCCGTTCATATTTATAGGATGACCGAGCACGATTTTGCACACATCGTTTTTTACGGCAAAGTCCGCAACAGCCTGCGCCGTCGTTTCAAAGCCACCCTTTATTGTACCTGCGCCACTTGCCAAAAATCCCATCAAATCAGATAGAGCCAAGCCCGTACGCACATCGCCAAAGTCAACGCCAAGTATTCTTTTGTTCATTTTTCACCTGTATTTTGTTGAAATCACGTGTTTTTTGAATATATACTACATTTTAGCACACAATTTTCATAAATTCAATTACATATTTGTAAATTTTACTTTTGGTGGTTGCATTTTGAATTTTTTTGTGCTATACTAAGAGTGAAGTAAAGATTTAGGAGGTATTTATTATGAAAGCTTTTGCAAAGGTATTACTTTTTTTTACAGGTCTTGCTCTTTCGATGGCAGGTGCTGCGGCTATTCTTTATAAGTTCTTCAAAAAGCACTGCGTAATTCACATCGAATTTAATCCATCAGAGGAAAACTCTCGTGCGTGCGAGTGCGATGAGGATGATTGCGAAATTTGCAATCCTGTCGAGGAATGTGAGGAGTGCGCTGAAGAAAGCGACGAAATGGAAATAGAGCTTGTCGAGGAAAACGCTGAGTAATAACCCTAAAATCCGCCACGGTCGTGACGGATTTTTTATTTTTATGCCACGTACACGCAACGCAGAGCAACAATACTTTCTCCCGGCACCCAAGATTCCTCTGCATTTTTCACATTCCGTACATATTTTTTTCATATTTTCTTGCAATTTTGTGTCGTGCGTGCTATAATATAAGTGCTATGGTGCATAGCACTAAATTATATAGGAGGAATTTATGAAAAAATTCGCAAAGCTTCTCGGCTTCGATCCTGTCGAGAAACAAACAAGCGTCAGAACTGAAATCATTGCCGGTATCGTTACATTCCTTGCAATGGCTTACATTTTGACGGTAAACCCTAACCAAATCCTATACGCCGGCACAGCCGACGCAAGATGGCCTTCACTCTTTATCGCAACCGCATTCGGTGCGATCATCGGTACTCTTCTTATGGCTTTCTTGGCAAAGATGCCTCTTGCTCAGGCTTCAGGTATGGGACTTAACTCACTTGTCGGTAGCATTATCGGTGGTGGCATTGGCTTCTTCGCTTACGGCTTCTCCTTCTCTATCGGACAAGCATTCGCTATGGTACTTATCTCGGGTATCATCTTCTTGCTCCTTTCTGTTATTTCAATAAAGGGCAAAACCATTCGTGAGCTCGTATTCGACGGTATGCCCGTTGCAGTAAGAAGCGCAATCTCCGTTGGTATCGGTCTTTTCATCGCTTACATCGGCTTCCAAAACGCAGGTGTTATCGTTGCTAACCAATACACACAGGTTGCTCTTGCTGATTTCACCAACTGGGATGTTTGCAAGCCCGCTATCATCGCTCTTATCGGTCTTTTCATTATTGCTATTCTTGACAAGCTTAATGTTAAGGGCTCTGTAATTCTCGGTATTGTCGGCGCAACAATCATCGGTATCCCTATGGGCGTTACTGACCTTTCCGTTCTCGGCGGAACTGACAGTGGTATTACATGGAAATTCTGGGAGAGCCTCGGAAACTTCTTCGGCGGCGAAAACAGCGTATTCCTTTCATTCACAAGCGTATTCACAGAGGGCTTCCCTGCAGGCTCACTCTTTACAGTAATTATGCTCATCATTACAATGTGCATGATCGATATGTTCGACACAATGGGAACTATCGTTGGCTGCTGTGGCGGTAACAGAATTCTCTCTGACGAGAATGACAAGCCTCACAACTACGGTCAAATTATGATGTGTGACGCTATCGCTACTTGCACAGGCGCAGCTCTTGGTACATCAACAGTTACAACCTTCGTTGAGTCCGGTGCAGGTGTATCTGCAGGCGGTAGAACAGGTCTTACCTCATTCACAACAGCTTGCATGTTCTTGCTCGCTATCTTCGCTATGCCACTCTTCGCAGTTATCCCAGGTGCTGCAACAGCATCTGCGCTTATCTACGTTGGTGTTCTTATGATGAAGAACAATGTTAAGAGCATCGACTTCAGCACAGCGATAAACGCAACCTCCGCATTCCTTACAGTAGTTGTTATGGTTCTTTCCTACTCAATTACAAAGGGTATCGGTATCGGTCTTCTCTCATACACAATTATGAGCGCTCTCGCTTACGTTGTTGAGCTTATCATTGCTTCAGTTAAGAAGACAGACAAGCCAAAGTGGGAGGTTTCTATAGTTTCTATTGTAGTTTCCGTTCTCTTTGCGGTTTACTTCTTCGTTCCAACTGTTCTTTAATTTATAAAGCAGGACAAGCACAGGGGTTTCCCTGTGCTTGTTTTTTATTTGGCTCTGTCACAACTAAGAGTTGAATAACAAAGTGGTTTTGACGAGGAAAGAACGAAGAAATACAAGGCGAAGCGAGGGCGCATACTCTTTAGCTGTCTGTAACCGAGCTTTAACACCGTATTTCGAGGTTATTTTCCGTCAAAAATCAATCTCGTGTTGGGACAAAGCCATTTTATTTTGCCTCAATTTGCTTTACAAGATTGTGAAGCTCTAAAAAGGTACTCGCCTCTTTTGCCCTTTGTATTATTTTGTCCTGCTCGGAGTCTGTCATTTTCAAAAACTTATACAGCGCATCGGGACTTGTCGACAGGCCCATTGCCAAGCCGAGCGGCATTTTGCTTGAATTATCTCCGTACATAAAATCGCCTCTTTTCAAATTTAGTGTTTTTTGAGGATTTATTTTTATGTGTGGAATTACTTGACAAACGAATTTTTTTCATATATAATTTAATGGAACTGAAACGGACGGTTGCGCGGCATGTTGCCGAAAGGTATTGCCGTGAGGAAAGTCCGTGCTTCACAGGGCAGGATAGCTGATAACGTCAGCCGGAGGTGACTCCCGGGAACAGTGCAACAGAAAATTACCGCCAACGCCTGTCGGCGTGGGTAAGGATGAAAACGTGAGGTAAGAGCTCACGACACGCTATGGTAACATAGGGTGGGTGTAAACCCTATTCGAAGCAACACCGTTTACGAGATTTTATTTGCCCGATAGCGTTTTCGCATCTCGTGGGTGGCACGCATTTTATGCGGAGCGTTATGGTGACATAGCGCAAAGATAGATGACCGTCGATAACAGAACACGGCTTATAGTTTCAGTTCATATTTGACAAAAAGCACCCAAAGGGTGCTTTTTTCGTTTTTCGCCTCATAAAATTAAGCGAGGTGATTTTATGAAACGGATTTTTATATTTGCACTTTTGCTTGCCCTTATGCTTTGTGTGGGGTGCGCTCCCGAATATGACATTTTAAGCTATCAAGAGAAAAATGTTGTTGCAAGCTGTAAAATAGACGAAAAATACGTAGTGAATATAATAAAAGAAGAAAACACCCGTGCCATTGAGGTCGTTGAGCCGTCGTCGCTTTGCGGAATTTCGTTCCGACTTCAAAACGGCGAGTGGCACGCAACCCTTGACGAGCTGGCAATCCCCATGAGCGAGAGTGAGCTTGAAGGAATTTGCGCTCTTTGCTCCATTTTCGACCTCGAAAGCTCGGCAATAACAACGGCGTATGATGAACAGGGGTATGGCGTTGTGAGCTTCAATATGGGCGAGCTTCAATACACTGTCAGCTATAACGAGCTATCTTTACCCCAAAAAATCAAGATAACGGGTAAGCTTGAATACGATATTGAAATATTGGGGATTGAGCTTAGCTGATTTTCATCCAAGACTAAACATCCCCCGTGACAAGATAGCCAACAAGGCTATGTCACAGCTAAGAGTTGAATAGCAAAGTGTTTTGACGTGGAAAGAACGAAGAAATACAAGGCACAGCGAGGGCGCATACTCTTTAGCTGTCTGTAACCGAGCGAGAACACAGTATTTCGAGGTTGTTTTCCGTCAAAAATCAATCTCGTGTTGGGACAGAGCCAATAAACAAAAGGATTTGCCGAAGCAAATCCTTTTTTTGTTTTATTTTACCTTTGATGTAACCTTAACTGCGGAACCGCCGGTCAAGATGATCATCTTAAGAGCAGTCTCAGAGAATTCGTTTGCTCTTACCGTGAGTGGCTTATCGATAGCGCCTCTTGCAAGAACCTTAACGCTCTTGGACTTCTTATGAATGAGTCCCTTTGCCTTAAGTGAAGCAAGGTCAACAACCTCGCCTGCCTCGAATGAAGCGGAAAGTGTATCGATGTTTACGATTGCTTTCTTTGTATCTGCCTCGGTTACGTATTCAACGTCCTCCTCAACGAGTGAGTCAACCACCTCGTCAACTACAAGGTCATCAACCTCCTCGGCGCTTACGCTTTCAACGATGTGCATTTCCTCAACTGTTGTAGCAGGAGCAGGCTCTTCAACGGGAGCTTCCTCAACAACCTCTTCTTCAGCGGGTTCTTCAACAGGAGCTTCCTCAACAACCTCTTCTTCAGCGGGTTCTTCAACAGGAGCTTCCTCGACAACCTCTTCTTCAGCGGGTTCTTCGTCAGCAACCTCCTCAACAACCTCTTCTTCAGCGGGTTCTTCGTCAGCAACTTCCTCAACAACCTCTTCTTCAGCAGGCTCTTCAGCAGGAGCTTCTTCCTCGACTACATCTTCAGCGGGTTCTTCAACAGGAGCTTCTTCCTCGACAACCTCTTCAGCGGGTTCTTCAACAGGAGCTTCTTCCTCAGCAACCTCTTCAACAGGCTCTTCCTCAATAGGCTCCTCAATTACCTCAACGAATGGCTCGGACTCTTCCTCTGCGACAGGCTCAACAATCTCCTCGACAACCTCGGCGGGTGCTTCCTCAACAGGAGCTTCCTCAACTACCTCGGGCTCCTCGTCAACAATCGGAGCAGCAACCTTTACGTCGTCTGCGTTAGCTTGGAGAATTTTGATAAGTCCCTTTTGAACAAGAGCATCTGTTTCCTCGTAAGGATATTCGGCAGCGTAGTCAACTGCGACTGCCTTAGGATTGGTTACAATTTCAAGCTTAGCCATCAAGATGTCAACAAGCTCCTTCGCCTTCTTGAGTGCGAGCTTGCTCTTAATCTTAATGAGCATTGGAACGTCAGCAAATATCTTTGCATCAATAGCCTCGTGATGGTACTTGGACTTCTCGAACTCGTTAGGATCAAGTGCGCAGTACAGACAGATTGTCTTTCCGCGGAGCTTAATCTTAAAGAGCTGTGTTCTGCCCTTGTTGAAGCTTTCGAGCTTCCAGCTGAATCTCGACTTAACGCCCTTGTAAGAGAGAATGTGATTCTTAAGCTCACCATAGAAGCTCTTTGTTTCATCCTCTGCTTGAATGATATTAGCTGTTACGCTACGGCTATATTTGATATTGAGTGTGTTTCCGTTTCCGTCAACATATGTAGGAACAATAACAGGCTCTGCAGGCGCAAGCTCCTCAGCGGGCTCTTCCTCTGCAACAGGCTCAACAACCTCCTCGACAACCTCGGCGGGTGTTTCCTCTGTTACCTCTGCTACGTCATCTGCGTCGTCATCCTCGACGGCAACTGCATCTGCGCTCACCTCAACCTCACGAACCTTGATAAGACCTCTTTCGATAAGCGGCTCGTTCTCCTCGTAAGGATATGCGGCAACGTAGTCAACTGCGACTGCCTTAGGATTGGTTACGATTTCAAGCTTAGCCATCAAGATGTCAACAAGCTCCTTCGCCTTCTTGAGTGCGAGCTTGCTCTTAATCTTAACAAGCATAGGAACTGCCGCAAGGCTCTTTGCGTCAATCTCTGAATGATGGTACTTAGCTTTATCAAACTCGTTAGGATCAAGTGCGCAGTACAGACAAATTGTCTTTCCGCGAAGCTTAATCTTAAAGAGCTGTGTTCTTCCCTTATTGAAGCTTTCAAGCTTCCAGCTGAATCTTGATTTAACACCCTTATATGAAAGAATGTGGTTCTTAAGCTCACTGTAGAAATTTTTAACCTCATCATCGGCTTGAATGATGTTTGCAGTGACGCTACGGCTATATCTGATATCGAGTACAAGTCCTGTCTTATCAACAACGGGAGCAACGGTTTCAACCTCCTCGACAACAGGCTCCTCAGCAGGTGCCTCCTCAATTTCGGCAACCTCCTCAACAACCTCTGCGGGCGCTTCCTCAACAGGAGCTTCCTCGGCAACCTCCTCAACGACCTCAACAACAGGCTCCTCGGCAGGTGCTTCCTCTGCTACGGGCTCTTCAACAGGAGCAGGCTCCTCAACAGCCTCGACAGGCTCTGCGTCAACCTTTTCCTCCCAGCCCTCACGATAAGGATACAGCTCCAATGTAAGAACACTCTTTTCCTCGCTCTCGCCAACAGGGATAACAGGTCCTGACTCCTCGTCAAGTCCCCATCCGATAACCTTGTCGCCGTTTACGGTCTCGGGAATGTTTATAAGGAACGCAAACGATTCCTTTGCAACATCGGCGCCGGTTACATCGTTTACGTAAACAAAGTCCATAGCGAAATTGGAATCCTCAACGGATGCAACGCCGGGATTAGCCCATACAGCGTAAAGCTCAGTTGTTTTGAAAAGACGAATCTTAAGCTTTCCAACCTTTTTCATTCCATTTTCGTCGTACGCCCAGCCGATAAATTTTTTGCCGGTTTTGTTTGCGGAAGCAAGAGTGATCTTCTTTCCCCAACCATATTTCTTGTGTGCGATTTCGTAGTCTGTATCGGGATCTATGTAAATAACCTCTTTCTTAACGAAAGCAAGCAATACAATAGCGATAAGAGCGACTACTAAAACTGCTACGGTTGCATACAAGCCTGCTCCGCCATCGAGCAAGTTGAATGCCATCAATGTGTTTAATAATGCCATTTTGAACCTCCATACGCATTTCTTTTCATTGTTATATGCTTATTATACAACACACGCACGACTTTTGTCAATAAGTTTTCCAATATTTTTTGAGCTTTTTGAGCCAAAATCCCCCTAAAACTCCACACTCCCCCCGCTAAAATTGTAAAATCTCCCCCTACA
>JAZTXV010000032.1:0-1921 GCA_045636605.1 Eubacteriales bacterium
TGTTGAATTCATTCAAGCGGAAAATACTGCTTGCAAGGTAACAACAACCGATTTCGAGGACGGAACACTTTACACAGTAAACTACGCAACTGCGAAGAGTGCTCTTACAGTAGAAGAAATTGATGCTATCGTTCCAAGCAAAGAGGACTAAGTAAATCAAAAATCACCACTTTTCGAGTGGTGATTTTTTGTCGCACAAAATGAGTTGTGCACAGTGCATAAAAATTCCGGATTATATTTGGTTATTGTGTATATTGACATTTGTATATTCAATATGGTAAAATTAACATGTATAAATGTTTTATAAGGGGGATTCCCCACAAGGAGAAAACTTATGAAAAAAAGACTGCTTTTAGCTATTGTCCTTGTTCTCGCTATTTGCTCGATTTTCGCACTCAGCGTCGGCGCAAAGACAATAACAACCATTGACGGCACTCAGGTTGAGGTTACAATCTATGATGATGCACCCGTGAAGTCAACATTTGCAAGCTCGACCAATGACTATGTTATCTTTGATGACGGATTCGCTTGCCCAAGCCCTTACATTTTTAAGGACAAAGCAAGCGTTGACAACGGCTCCTACGGAAACGCCGGACTCAACAAAGCGCTTGACTTTTCGTTCCTTGCAGAAAAGGGAAAGAATTACACAATCGGAAACATTGTGGAAATTGACATCCCGCAAGGAATTACAACTATCGGAACTCAATTCGGACATAGCTTAACCGCATTGAAAAAAATCACAATTCCCAGCTCTGTTACATCTCTTGGCAGCACCGGATTTCAAAACTCATCGAATCTTCAGGAATTTGTCTTTGAGCATACCGAGAAGGATTCGGATTTCACAACTCTCTCCGGCTGGATGTTCGCCGGATGCTCAAGCCTTAAGGCAATCAGCTTCCCCGACTGTATAACCACGATAACGGGCGAAGGCAATTTTTTCAACGGATGCTCCAGCTTGGGCGCCGTGTATCTGTCGAAAAACATTAAAACACTCGAAAAGACTGGTTCTAACAGATACGCAGTCTTTCAAAATCTCAGCAAAGTGTATTTTGTAAACGAGCCGTTTACAACGAGCGATACAGCTCCCGAAAAGCCATCGATTTATTATTTCCCCGAAAGTCTTACAACCATTTCGGGAAATACGTTTGAAGGTGCTACCAGCCTGAACAGCGTTTTGGTGTTTGGAAAAAATATTACATCTGCGAGCGGCAGCTATCTTTTCAAGAACGTTACAAGCACCGTCGTATTCCTTGGAGATATGAAGGAAATAAATACAACCAACTGGAAAACCTCAAAAATCATCTTCGCAAACCCTGACGACAAGTCAAGCACAGACTTCACAAGCTATACAAACAAAAGAACGACGGTTTTCTGTGCTTCTGAGACCGATGCCTCAAAGCACCTTGCAAGCCCAAGACATTCAACAATTGAGAAGGCAACCTGCTACTCAAACGAGAAGGGCGTTACTCGTTGCTTCTGTAATTTCAAAATCAGCGAGGGCGAAACTCCAAATACCAAGATTGACCACACATATGTTGACGATTTCGACTGCACAACACAAAACAAGTGTAAGGAATTTGCCAACTGTGGCGCATTCCACGAGGCTGCAGCCGGCGCACATAGCGAAAAGCACGCAGTAGCATATGCAGACGGCTTTGCAAAGAGCGGACTTCACACAATTTGGTGTGACAACGAGGGCTGTAATGCATTTAACAACAAAATCACGCTTGATGCAATCTTCGGCACAACAGGCGGCTACGCAATAAGCGCAGACGGCGGTCTTGCAGGCGGTTGGACCTTCAATGCTACAAACTTTAACCTCTACAACCTCTACAATGAGAACGACATTAAGTTTGGCGTTTTGATGGCAAATCCAAAGCATCTTGCATCAAACAAGATATTCAACGGTGATATGAGCGTA
>JAZTXV010000033.1:0-96560 GCA_045636605.1 Eubacteriales bacterium
GATGTATTGCCGGATCCACTTTATAATTCAAAGCTCGTAACAAAGCTTATCAACAACATTATGCTTGATGGTAAGAAGGGTGTTGCTCAAAAGATTGTTTACGATGCATTTAGAATGATCGAGGAAAGAACCGGAGAAAACGGACTTGAGGTTTTCCAACAGGCTCTTGAAAATGTAATGCCTGTATTGGAGGTTAAGGCTCGTCGTATTGGCGGATCTAACTATCAAGTACCTATGGAAGTAAGAGCTGAGAGAAGACAAACACTTGGTCTTCGTTGGATCACAACTTACGCAAGAAACCGTGGTGAAAAGACCATGGCTGAGAGACTCGCAAATGAAATTCTTGATGCAAGAAACAGCATGGGCGGAGCTTTCAAGAAAAGAGAAGAAACACACAGAATGGCAGAAGCAAACAAGGCTTTCGCACATTACAGATATTAATTGCGTCCTAAGCGCATGAAAGGAAAAACAGATGCCAAGAGAATATTCACTTGAAAACACTCGAAATATCGGTATAATGGCTCATATCGACGCAGGTAAGACCACTACAACCGAGCGTATCTTGTTTTACACAGGTAAGACACACAAGATAGGTGAAACTCACGAGGGTTCTGCAACGATGGACTGGATGGCACAGGAGCAGGAAAGAGGTATTACAATCACCTCTGCCGCAACAACATGCTTCTGGTCAGGATCTGCAAACCAATTTGCACCGACTCGTATCAACATCATTGATACCCCCGGTCACGTTGACTTCACCGTAGAGGTGCAGCGTTCACTTAAGGTGCTTGACGGATCTGTTACCGTTTTCTGTGCGAAGGGCGGCGTAGAGCCTCAGTCTGAAACCGTATGGAGACAGGCTGATGAGTACGGCGTACCACGTATGGCATACGTTAACAAAATGGACATCATGGGTGCAGACTTTTACAGAGTTGTAGGCATGATGAAGGAAAGACTCCATGCTAACGCAGTACCGATTCAGCTCCCAATTGGCGCTGAAGATACGTTTAAGGGTATTATCGACCTTTTTGAAATGAAGGCTGATGTATACTATGATGACCTCGGTAGAGATATGAGAGTTGAGGAAATCCCCGCAGACCTTCTTGCGAAGGCAGAGGAGTACCGCTCAAATCTTATCGAGTCAATTTGTGAAACAGATGACGACCTTATGTTGATGTACCTCGAGGGCGAGGAGCCTTCAACAGAGGAGCTTAAGAAAGCACTTCGTAGGGCAGTTATCGAAAATAAGATCGTTCCCGTAACCTGCGGAACATCTTATAAGAACAAGGGCGTACAAAAGCTTCTCGATGCAGTTATCGAGTATATGCCCGCACCGACAGATATTCCTGCAATCAACGGAATTAACCCTGACTCAGGAGAGCCTGATGTTCGTCACTCAAGCGACACAGAACCATTCTCAGCTCTCGCATTCAAGATTATGACTGACCCATTCGTTGGAAAGCTTTGCTTCTTCCGTGTATATTCGGGATCAGTTCAAGCAGGAACAACTGTTTACAATTCCTCAAAGGGTAAGACAGAAAGATTTGGTCGTATTCTCCAAATGCACGCTAACGACAGAGCAGATATCGATGTTTGCTATGCAGGTGATATCGCAGCAGTTATCGGCGTAAAGAATACAACCACAGGAGATACCTTCTGTGACGAAAAGCATCCTATCATCCTTGAGTCAATGGAATTCCCGGAGACCGTTATTCGTGTTGCCGTTGAGCCAAAGACAAAGGCTGGTCAAGAAAAGATGGGTATTGCACTCTCTAAGCTTGCAGAGGAAGACCCAACATTCAGAACCTACACAGACGAGGAAACAGGACAAACGATTATCGCCGGAATGGGTGAACTTCACCTTGAGATTATCGTTGACCGTCTCCTTCGTGAGTTTAAGGTTGAGGCAAACGTAGGTAAGCCTCAGGTTGCTTATAAGGAAACAATCAGACGTAGCGCTGATGTTGACCACAAGTATGCTCGTCAGTCGGGTGGTAAGGGACAATATGGTCACGTTAAGATCATTATGGAGCCTAACGAGCCCGGTAAGGGATACGAGTTTATCAACAAGGTTGTCGGCGGAGCAATTCCGAAAGAATACATTCCTTGCGTTGACGCAGGTATTCAGGCAGCAGCTCAGACCGGTGTACTCGCAGGCTACAACGTTGTTGACTTTAAGGTAACACTTTATGATGGTTCATACCACGAGGTTGACTCCTCTGAAATGGCGTTCAAGATTGCCGCTTCAATGGCATTCAAGGAGGCTATGAGAAAGGCAGATCCTGTTCTCACAGAGCCAATTATGAAGGTTGTAGTTGTTACACCTGACGACTACATGGGTGACGTTATCGGTACTATCAACTCACGCCGTGGACAAATTCAATCCATGGATCCGGTTGCAGGCGGACAACAGATCACCGCAATGGTTCCTCTTGCTGAAATGTTCGGTTATGCTACAACGCTCCGTTCATCAACACAGGGTAGAGCGAACTACTCAATGGAGCCTGATCACTTCGCAGAAGTTCCGAAGAGCGTTCAGGATACCATCATCGCAGCTCGTGCGAAAAACTAATTTAAAACTAATTTATTAGTTAATAAAAAAACAACAAATATATTTAATTTATGGAGGAAAACTCAAATGGCAAAGGCTAAATTTGAAAGAACCAAACCCCACGTTAACATTGGTACCATCGGTCACGTTGACCACGGTAAAACAACCTTGACAGCGGCTATCACAAAGACGCTCTCACTCAAGAACGCAAACATCGATTTCTTGGCATATGACCAAATCGATAACTGCCCTGAGGAAAGAGAAAGAGGTATCACAATCAACTCCCGTCACGTTGAGTACGAAACAGACGCTCGTCACTATGCTCACGTTGACTGCCCCGGCCACGCTGACTATGTAAAGAACATGATTACTGGTGCAGCTCAGATGGACGGTGCTATCCTCGTTGTTGCTGGTACAGACGGCCCTATGGCTCAAACTCGTGAGCACGTTCTTCTTGCTCGTCAGGTTGGCGTTCCTGCTCTCGTAATCTTCATCAACAAGTGTGATGACGTTGACGACCCTGAGCTTCTCGACCTCGTAGAGATGGAAATTCGTGATCTTCTCAATGAGTATGAATTCCCAGGTGATGACATTCCGATCATTCGTGGTTCTGCAAGAAATGCTCTCGTTTCTGAGAACAGAGATCCTGATGCACCTGAGTATGCTTGCATTTGGGAGCTTATGGCAGCTGTTGACAGCTACATCCAAACTCCTGAGAGAAAGGCTGATCTCCCATTCCTTCTCCCTGTTGAGGACGTATTCTCAATCTCTGGCCGTGGAACTGTTTCCACAGGTAGAGTAGAGCGTGTTACTGTTAAGATGGCAGACACAGTTGAAATCGTTGGTCTTACCGAGGAAAAGAGAACAACAGTTATTACCGGTATCGAAATGTTCCATAAGCTTATGGACAGCGCTGAGGCTGGTGACAACGTAGGTCTTCTTCTCCGTGGCGTACAGAAGAATGAAATCGAAAGAGGACAGGTTCTCTGCAAGCCCGGCTCAATCAACCCCCACACAAAGTTTGTAGGTGCTGTATACGTTCTTACTGAAAAGGAAGGCGGCCGTTCAAAGCCCTTCTTCTCAAACTACAGACCTCAGTTCTACCTCAGAACAACTGACGTTACCGGTATCATCAACCTCGTTGAAACAGACATGGCTAAGCCTGGCGATAACGTAACTATGGAAGTTGAGCTTATCACTCCTATCGCTATCGAAAAGGGACTCCGTTTCGCTATCCGTGAGGGTGGACGTACTGTTGGTTCAGGACAAGTTACTGACATCATTGCATAATTAAAAAAGCAATAAATAAAAATGAGTACACATTTGTGTACTCATTTTTTGTTATAGAATAATGCAAATAAGACCGCCGGCTCCCTCGTTTATAACCCTTGAGAGTGTATCGCAAAGACGATCCTTGGACTCGGCCGTTAAATGCTCAAGCTTTGCGTGCAGACCATCGTTTACAAGCTCGTAAAGCGATTTTCCAAACATATTGGATGCCCAAATACGCTTTGGATCATCCTCGAGCTCCTCAATCATATTCCTAATAATTTCCTGAGATTGCTCCTGCGTTCCTACAATAGGGCTTATTTCCGTTTCTATTTGGGTGCGTATCATATGGATTGACGGTGCGCTTGCTCTCAGCTTAACCCCGTATGAGCTTGAATGCTTTACAATTTCAGGCTCCTCAAGTGTCATATCCTCGACACAGGGTAGCACAATTCCGTATCCCGTAGCATTTACCTCGTCGATTGCGGCGGAGAATTTGTCCAGCTCTCGCTTCGCATCACTAAGCTCACGAATGCTCAAAAACAGCTCCTCGTCATTTGTGATTTCTCTGTCGCAAAGCTCGCTTATAATCTTGAAATACAGGTCGTCATTAAGGGAAACAACAAGGTCAATATTACCGCATCCCAAGTCGTACACACACTCAATGCTTTTGATATATTCGTTACTTGAAAGAGCATGCGAGCAATCTGAAATATCGTTAATTTTAGATACATCCCCCACCGAATCACGTATAGAGGATACGATGCTGGTTCGTAGCCAATGGTCTGCCTCAAGCGAGGAAACATATTTCGGCAATCTCACGCAAATTTCATTTACTCCAAATTGATTCAGCATAAGACGCATAATCCCCTCGAAATCTGCCTCGTCAATCTCAAACGCATTCACGAGCGCAACGGGTGCACCATATTTCTCCTCAAGACTTACGGCAAGCTCGTGTGCGCTCTCGCTCTCGGGAGAGGCGGAATTCAGTACAATAACAAACGGCTTGCCAATTTCCCTTAGTTCGCTTATGATGCGCCTTTCAGCGCCGATATAATCCTCACGACTGAACTCCCCAAACGAGCCGTCACTCGTCATTACGATTCCCACGGTAGAATGGTCGCAAATGACCTTTTTTGTTCCAAACTCTGCAGCTCTTTCAAACTCCATAGGTTCATCCGACCACGGAGTCATAACCATTCTCGGCGAGTCATTATCCGAGGAGCTGACGGCGCCATCGATCATATATCCAACGCAGTCGATCAATCTTACCTTCATCTTGACATCTCCGATTTTCACGGAAACTGCCTCGTCAGGCACGAATTTCGGCTCCGTCGTCATAACGGCCTTGCCTGATGCGCTTTGCGGAGCCTCGTCCCTTGCTCGCTCTCTGTCGTAGTCATTTTCAATGTGCGGAATAATAGCACCGTCCAAAAACTTTTTTATAAAGGTTGATTTTCCGCATCTCACAGGACCGACCACGCCTATGTAAATCTCGCCGTTCGTTCTTTTTGCAATGTCCTCGTATATGTTCATAAATTTCCCACCTTTTCAGCTAATGTTTTACTAAAGCATATTCGGGACAAAGCAGTTATATTACAAAAAAATGCTTTTCCTCAGAAAAGCATTTCAGTATTGATTAAAATTGAATGGCGCCGTTACCGCCAAGGCTTTCGTATTCGCTTATAATATCCTCAAAGTTTTCAAGAATTGAATCAAAAGCTCCACCTAAAACAAGAGCGATGGCAACAACTGATATTACAATCGAAATAATAGCGCAGGTAAGACCTCCTATTGCAAGACCGCTTGTTTTCTTGACGAAAACCCTTTCAAGCACGAAAAGAACAATTGCAGCAATTGAAACAGCAATAGTGAGATATTGATTGCAGCAACAGCATACCAACGATAAAATACCACAAACCAAGCAAGCGATACCATACGCCTTAGTGCCGTTTGGCTGAGGCGTTGGATTGTAATTGCCGTAGCCCTGCTGAGATGCTCCGGCACCTATATTTTCGTAATCCATATAAATCTCCTTAATCAAATTCATTCTATTGATATGATATCATTTTTCCATCATAATTTCAATACTTTTTCAAAATATTTGCTTTTTTCACATATATGTGCTACAATAAATTATTGAAGGGAGGCGATATTATGAAAAATCTTAAATATGCGCTGATTATAACCAACTGCGCTGTTGTGGCGGGAGTCGTTATATTCCTGATTTTTTCAAAAATGGCAATGGATGCCGATATGAGATGCGCCCTGGCGGAGAATGCACATATATATTGTCCCGGATGTGGAGGAACGAGAGCGCTTTATTCACTTTTGAAGCTTGATTTCCTTTCATCGCTCAGATATAATATTGCAGTCCCATTTATCGCAGGCGTGTATGTGTATTACAATATCAAGGCAATTATAGCACTCGTAAAAAAGGACGAGGGCTTCATTTCAAGACAAAAATTCATTCCCATATACATCTTCATAGGAATTCTTATACTAAATTTTCTTGTCCGTAACATTCTTTTGTGGTGCTTCGGAATAGATTTTATAGGTGATATTTTACCAAGGCATCTTTAAACCCTTGACAATACTTCAAATGTATGATAAAATATTATGTAACATTATTTTTGGAGGATATTTTATGGACGGTGACGCCGTGGGGATATTGATCTCTATGATAGTGCTTCTTGTGCTGAGCGCATTCTTCTCAGCTACAGAAACGGCATTTTCCACATTTAACAAAATCAGAATGAAAAGCATGGCGCAAGGCGGAAATAAGCGTGCTGCGCTTGTTCTTAAGCTTGATGATAAATACGACAAGCTTTTGAATACCATACTTATTGGAAATAACATAGTAAATATAGCCCTATCATCAATTGCAACGATTTTCTTTATAGATTTGTTTGCTAACACTAACATAAACGATGCAGAAAGCATTGGTGCAACTGTATCTACAGCGGTTATCACTATTGCAGTGCTTATTTTTGGCGAAATCTCACCAAAGGTTATCGCAAAGGGACACGCAGATAAAATTGCTACTGCATTTGCGCCAATAGTGAAGGCGCTTCTTGTCGTTTTAACTCCGCTTAGCTTTATTTTTGGAGCCTGGAGTAAGCTTCTTGTCAAGATTTTTAAGCCCAAGGCAGAAATATCCTATACCGAGGATGAGCTTATTACCATAGTTGACGAGGCAGAGGAGGACGGTGCTATCGAAACAGAGGAGGGAGACCTGATAAGGTCGGCTATCGAATTTGCCGATGTTTCCGCAGGCGATATCTTGACTCCCCGTGTTGAAATCTGCGCAATCTCCAGAGATATGACAATTGAGGAAATAGCAAAGGTGTTCATCGAAAATGCATATTCCCGCTTGCCCGTATATAACGAGGATATTGACGACATAATCGGTATTCTGCACGAAAAGGATTTCTTCGTTGCATATCATAATAATAATAAAACCATCACAAAATATTTGCAAAAGCCCGTTCACGTGTCTGAGCATATCAAGATAGCAGATCTTATGCAGGTCTTAAAGGCTAAAAAATGCCATATGGCAATTGTCGTTGACGAGTTCGGCGGAACAATGGGTATTGTTACAATGGAGGATATAATCGAGCAGCTTATCGGTGACGTCTTTGACGAGCACGATGAGGTAACCGAGGATTATGAGGAGCAGGAGGACGGAAGCTTCGTTGTCGATTGCTCGGCAGACCTTGACGATTTCGTCGAAAAATTCAAGCTTAAAATGAATGACGATGAGGATATGCCTCAAACCCTTAACGGCTTTATTATGAAAATGCTCGAGACCTTCCCTAAGGTAGGCGATACTCTTGATTATCAAAACCTTTCTATTGAAATCAAGAAAATCGGCACCACTCGTGTCGAGGAGGTAATCGTAACGCAAAGGGAAAACGAGGATGACGATGATGAATAATTAAAAATTCGGCGAAAGCCGAATTTTTAGCAGGAGAATAAAATGAACGTATTTGATTTTGACGGAACTATATATCATGGCGATAGCTCAAGGGATTTCTTTTTCTATTGCCTTAAGCGTTACCCAAAAACGAGATGCAAAATTTTACCTGTAATTTGGTACGGCGCAGGCTTTGGACTTAGAATAGTCAAGAAAAAGACCTTTAAGCAAAAGCTTTTCAGCATAGTTCAAAAAATACCCGATATAGACGGGGTAGTGCTTGATTTTTGGGCAAAAAACAAAAAGAAAATTAAAAAATGGTATATGGAAATGAAACAACCGACAGACATAATCATTTCCGCATCTCCGGAATTTCTACTTGAGCCGATTTGCGCCGAGCTTGGTGTGGAATGTCTTATGGCAACCAGAGTCGATAAAGCAACAGGGCTTTTTGATGGTGAAAATTGTCACGGCAAGCAAAAGGTAGCCAGATTGTACGAAAGATACCCCGATGCCGAAATAGACAGCTTTTTCTCCGACATGTATTGCGACACACCTCTTGCGCTTATTGCCAAGGAAGCATTCATTGTCAAGGGCGAAAGCCTAAAGCCATGGAATTTCAAGAAAAAGCATATGAAATAACAAAAGGGACTGCGTTTGCAGTCCTGTTCCTTTCATTGTGAGCGCTGTTTGAATTTTGTGTGATAACTTTTAGAACTCTATTTACAAACAGTCTAAAATATTGTAAAATATAAGTAAGATAAAACGAAAAGGAGGCGAAATATGAAAAAATTACTTGCGCTTTTGCTATTCCTTATAATGCTTTTACCCCTCGCAACATCGTGCGACAGTAATAATGAGGACTCATCATCAAGTGTGCAAAGCGAGCCTGACGAGCCCACATATCCCTATATTGACGGAAACGGATATCCTGTATTCAGAAGAGCATCCGAGCCATATAAATACATAAACGTTCAGGCAAGAGAGGAGCTTGCATATAACATTCTTGATACGATTTTGATAACGAGCTATGACGATATGCGTACATTTATGCTCCAAAATCTCAATCAGTCAAGCGTAAGCGGAATTGACGAGGGACTTTTCTTAGACAACTTTGTTCTTGCCGTTTATCGTGATAATAACCGAAAAATGAAGGAGTACTATTGCTACTCCAATCTTACACCGCATAAAACGGTAAATAACAGCTATCAGCTTGATTTCGAATACATATTCTATCTTGATAAGGGCTACACTATGGAGATCGGTCCAAACACCTTCGATTTGGTCATTATTCCTACGCCCAAAACAGAGGACGGCACATCGCACGTTCTGTCAAAGGCAACGGTAGGCATAAGGGAAGCAAGACATGAGTATTCTCTGAATGTAACAATAAGTCCTGAAATTTCCGACGCCGGCCTTGACGTCGTAATGAACAAATTGAAAATTTCTCAAAATCAGTACGGCGAGATTTCCTTTAACTCGATTTTGACACCTGCTCAAAGCATTGTTTTGAAAACTAAGTTTTATCAGGAGCAAGAGCAAATAGAAGCATTTGACGCAGTATTTAAAAACGAACTGATATGCGACTATGATACCTTCTTATCTCGTCTTCGCACATATACCGATATTGCCGAGAATGACAAAATAACGGCAGAAGCCTTTGTTGACCACTATGTATATGTCATAGCAGGCAAATATGCTAATGTAGGCGATTTTAAAAGCCACAACGGCTATTACACACTTGATAGCGAGATTACAGATAGCGGAATTTATAGTGACACAGACGATATAAAGCCTATCTCGATTAGCCTTATTTTACTCCCGAGGGAGAAAATACATAGTCCGAATGACTTTAAGCTTTATTTCCGCACAATAAGTCACTTTTATAAGTTTACAAGCGCTAATTCGGAATACAACCCATTCTAAAAAAGAAAGACTGTTGCGAAAGCAACAGTCTTTTTAAATTGTTCTTTTTTTCTCAAGCCTTGTAAGTAGCCTGTAAAGCGGAATAACAAGAAACGAGCACGCAATATTTCCGCACATGTGTACAACATCCCATGGAAGTCCCGCCACAATCCACGCAATCATACCCTTGAAATCAAGTCCAAACAAAATTGCTTGGGCAGGCGCATAGAGAATTCCGAATAAAATCCCGTGAAGTGCGCATACAAGGGTTGCTAAAATTCCCTTTACCTTGATTGATGCTTTCTTGGGGATAAGCATTGAAAAAAACCACAAAAAGGACCAAACGTATACATAAGGCACCCACCATAGATTAAATCCGCTGAATACACCAAGCAGAAATACGTAAATATAAAGGGGAATAAGCGCCTTCACTCTGTAAACTAAGGTATAAACCACGATAAGCACAGCAAGAGGGTGAAGGTTTGGCAAAAAGTCAAACGCAATATCACCGACAAACAAAATTGCGCCAAGCATAGCAAAGATAGCAAGATCAGCTATCTTGGATTTTTTTGTGCGTTCCATTGTCAGATAAGAGAAACCTTTTTCATTCGCATAGCAATAATCGGTTTGTCATTAGGGCCTGTCTTAACAGAAGCAATCTCGTCAACAACCTCCATACCACTTACAACCTTACCGAATGCAGCATATTGACCATCAAGGAACTTTCCGTCAGCGTGCATAATAAAGAACTGTGATGATGCGGAGTTTGGCATCTGGCTTCTTGCCATGGAGATAACTCCACGCACGTGAGAAATATCGTTTTCAACGCCGTTAGCTCTGAACTCTCCCTTTATTTTTTCGCTTGAGCCGCCAAAGCCCGTTCCAAGCGGATCTCCGCCCTGGATCATAAAGCCTGCGATAACTCTGTGGAAAATAAGACCATCATAAAAGCCCTCGCTAACAAGCTTTTTAAAATTTGCAACGGTAATCGGAGCCTTATCCTCATAAAGCTCAATATCAATAATTCCGCCGTTTTCCATTTCAATTCTAACCATAATAAACCTCGTAAAATGCTTTTTTCTTTATTGTAGCAGAATGTGAGCGAAAAGTCAAACAATTTGTTTAATAAAATGTAAAAATGTTAAATATATTTTTAATACACCGTGCAAAAAGGATTGGAGCTGTTATCGAATGGAGAAATACAAGAAAAGTGCTTATATAGGCATAAATATAGTGATTTATTTGAGCTTGGGCTATCTGGCTCTTAAATATGCGCTTGCCATAATTTTACCCTTTGCCATATCATTTTTAATAGTAGCGACAACAAGACCTCTTGTCGATAAAATATCAAGGCATTCAAGAGTCCCCAAAAGCGTAATCAGCCTTTTCGTTGTGGGAACAATGCTTGTCGCTATCGTATATTTGCTCATTCTTACAACAAGTGCGCTCCTTGACCAAATAGGAAGCATAATCTCAAAAATATCAGCCTCTCTCGGCTCTGACAGCAGCTATATAACGAGCATTATCACATTTTTAGAGGAGCTTATGAATAAATTTCCATTCTTAAAGGGAAGCGTAGGAGCAGGCGACTCACTATACGCAATAGCGACGGAAATGGCAATGAACACTCTAACTGCTCTTAGTACAAAAATCACTGTGGCGCTTGGTAGAACAGTAGCATCAATGCCCGAAATTATCGTGACAGTTATCGTAATTCTTTTATCCCTTTTTTACTTTTCCAAGGACTACAAAAAAATCACATCGGCCATGTGTAATTCCTTGCCCGGAGGGGTAAAGGAATATTTGCCGTCGGTTAAAAGAGATGTTCTTTGCGCCACCACAGGCTATTTGCGCTCATACCTTATAATTTTACTCATTACCTTTGCTGAAATCTTTTTCGGGCTTTTGATTTTGAGAGTTGAAAATGCCTTTGCCATATCTCTTATAATAGCGGTTGTCGATATGCTCCCCGTTCTCGGTGTGGGAGCTGTGCTGGTGCCCTGGTCACTTCTGTCTTTTGCTATGCAAAACACAAGGCTCGGAATAGGACTGCTTGTCCTGTTTTTGATAGTGTATGTTGCAAGACAGATAATAGAGCCGAGAATAGTGAGTGCGCAAATGAATGTTCATCCTCTGATAGCCATTTTCGCAATGTACGCAGGACTGAAAATCGCAGGCATCGGCGGAATGATAATAGCCCCGTTTTTTGCATTTGTCTGCAAAGCAGTCTATGAAGGCATAAAAAATAAAAATGAAACGAAAAAAGAGGTTGAAAAATAGAAAAAACTGTGGTAATATATATGTGTTATTATTTTTTATCACAGGAGACTACTATGTATAACGATAAAAAGGTCGTGTTTTCAGGCGTACAACCGTCAGGAAACCTTACAATAGGAAACTATCTCGGCGCAATCCGTAACTTCAGCGCATTCTCCGAGGAATATCATTGCTACTATTGCGTTGTTGATATGCACGCAATTACGGTAAGACAAAACCCCGCCGAGCTAAGACGCAGAGCATACGAAACTCTTGCGCTGTATATTGCCTGCGGACTTGATCCCGAGAAAAACACCCTCTTTATTCAAAGCCACGTTCCGCAGCACGCAGAGCTTGGATGGATTCTCGATTGCTATACAATGTTCGGCGAGCTTTCCCGTATGACTCAGTTTAAGGATAAGAGCGCAAGGAACGCAGATAACATAAACGCAGGACTTTTCACCTACCCAACGCTTATGGCGGCAGATATTCTGCTTTACCAAACAGAGCTCGTTCCCGTAGGACTTGACCAAAGACAGCATCTCGAGCTTGCAAGAGATATCGCAAGCCGCTTCAATCAGATATACGGAGATACCTTCGTTGTGCCGGAGGGCTACATACCGAAGGAGGGCGCAAAAATCTGCTCGCTCCAGGATCCAACAAAGAAGATGAGCAAGTCCGATACCAACGAAAACGCTGTTGTAAGAATACTTGACAGCAAGGACGATATTATAAGAAAGTTCAAAAGAGCAGTTACCGATTCTGACAACCAAATCATATTTGCCGAGGATAAGCCGGGCATCTCCAATCTCTTGACAATTTATTCTCTTATGACGGGCAAGACAATTGCCGATGCAGAGGCGGAGTTTGCAGGAATGGGATACGGAACCTTCAAGCTTGCAGTGGGCGAGGCGGTAGCGGACGGACTTGCAGATGTTCGAGATGAATTCGCAAGACTTGTTGCCGATAAAGCATACCTTGAGCAGATTATGAAGCAGGGCGCAGAGGAAGCATTCCGCAATGCAAGACGCACAATGTCTAAGGTAAGACGCAAGGTCGGATTTACCGAAATCAAATTTTAATAAAATTCTGCAAAAAAACAGACACATAGGGAACTATGTGTCTGTTTTTTACTTGTTATATTCCTCAAAAAGCTCGTTTGGCGTACATTCTAAAATATCACAGAGCGCCTTTAAATTGTCAAATTTTATGGCCTTCGTTTTGTTATTCACCATATTGTTGAAATTTTGATAGCTTAGCCCCATTTGCATATAGAGCCAATACTTAGTTTTACCCTTTTCCTTTAAAATCTCAAGTACCCTTAATTTCATATACACCTCATCTATCAAATGCATTGTACGCACATATATTATATCATATGTACACATTATACAACCAAAAACCTCTTGACAAATAGATATACGCATTATATAATGTAATCATAAGGTATGTGAACGTATATAAATAAGAAAAAACAACCAAAAGTGGAGAATTTCAACTTTTAGTTGGTTGATTTGTTGCTCTCAGTGTGCTATGATAGAACATGTAAGGACATCGGAGTGCCACTCCGTTGTCAAATTTAGGAGGAATGACACAAATGACACTTGGCGAAAAAATTTCAATGTACCGAAGAAATAAGGGCATGACACAGCAGGAGCTTGGAGAGCATTTAAATATAAGTGCGCAAGCCATATCAAAATGGGAGAATGATTTATCAGAGCCAGATATTTCAACACTCAAGAAAATATCGGAGCTATTTCAAGTAAATTTAGTTGAACTTCTTGATATAGAGCAACCCGAGCAGGATACACCTGCAAGTACACCCGTTATGAGCGATGATGAGGTTGAAGGAATGACAACCAAAATCACAGGCGCAGTAATCGACGAGATAAACACATCAAGAGCAATAGGCTATTGCACAGGCTGTGGAATTGCAGTAACCGATGAAAATCTCGGAGAAAAGGAGCCTAAGGTTTTATGCTCTCACTGTCTCGAGCAAAGAATAGCCGAGGAAACAAGGGCTCAAAGAGTCCGTGAAGAAGAAGCGGAAAGAGAAAAGAGAACAGAAGATTATAACAGAAGAAGAATGCGTTTCAAGAGAAACGCAAGCATAATTACAGGTCTTGTAATAGGTCTTGCACTCGCAATTCTTATTATTGTAGGCTCCGAGAGCATAGGCTCCGGAATCGGCGCAGCGCTTATTGTAGGATATATGGGATTTGCATTTACGGCTCAAATGTTCTTTGACGGCGTTGTAAGAAACGTATTGCTTGACTTGGCAGAAAAATCAATCCATTTCCCCGGTCTTATCTTTACCTTTGATATAGACGGTATTCTATGGCTTATAGGTATGAAGATACTTTTTGCAATTCTCGGCTTCCTCGGCGCAATTCTCTTTGCACTCCTCGGCTTTGCAATCGCATTTATTATCGCACCGTTTGTATATCCCTTTAGCCTCGTTGCTCAAAATAAGGCAATAAGAGAGCTCGACCTCGTTGATTTCGATATGTATTAATTGTTACATAAAAATTTAAAAGTACAAAGGAGAATAAAATGAAAAAATTATTATGCATTATGCTCGCACTCATCGCTTGTATTTTCTTAGTAGCCTGCGATGATAGCGAGGAAAGCTCGTCAAGCCCCGAAGGCTCGCAAAAGGAGTCTGTCTCCGATAGCGAAGCAGGCAGTGAAAGCGAAAAGGAAGAGCAAAATGACGAAACTCAAAGCACAGCCCCCACAAAATACACTATTAAGTGGTTTGATGAGCTTGGAAACCTGTTAAAGAGCGAATCTGTTACAGAGGGCGAAATCCCGTCATACACCTATACAGTAGAGGATACTGCCGAGTGGGATTATACCGTAAAGGGTTGGAGTAAAACCAACGGCGGAAGCGTACTCAGCAATATCCCGAGCGCGACGGAGGATGCTTCCTACTATTCTATTGTGGAAAAGGTAAAGCAAAAATATACAGTTAAGTTCAATTCCAAGGGCGGAAGCGCAGTTCAATCTCAAAGCATTGAATATGGAGCCTTGGCATCAAAGCCCGAGGACCCGGAATTTGAAGGTTATAAATTTATGGGCTGGTATGCAGACGAAAACGGAACAAATAAAATTGATTTTACCGCCCCTATAACAGGAAATGTTGAATATTTTGCCGTTTGGAACACAACCGTTGATGTAAAGGCATTAGTTAGCACATTGCTTAACGGATATAAGGCAAATCCTTATAGCTATCTCCCCGAAAGCATGCGACCTGATTTTAGCGCAAACTTGGTTGATAAAGAGGATATTGTAAGCGATTATTCAAGCTTCGTTAATATTTCCAACATTACATATGGATACGGTGAGCAATATCAGATGATTCTTGAAAATATACAACAGTCACAGACATTCTTTAATGTATTGACCGTTGTTGAGAGTATTTCAAGTGCATCAATTACCGCCTTTAATAACTATATTGATAAAAACCCCGCAAGCACAGCGCATTACGCTTTTGAAAACGGCATTTATAACATCACAATTGATGTTAATGAGGAAGCAATCCTTTATGTTGTTGACTACTCTGCAACACTTCCCGTGTTGGGTGAGCAAACCGTTCAAATAGCCTTGGCAATGGATATCGAAACAGGCGAAAAAACTGTTAGAATTCAGCTCGGAGATGCTAACGCTCTTGCATATACCGTCACCGAAAACTCATATGAATTTGCCATTAAGTATTTAGGTGTAAGACGCGCTATGTTCTCAGTTTACGAGAATAGCGACGGAACAGTTAACGGCTCTATTTATGAATATCTTACTGTTTCAGGTGCCGAAATATCAAGCTGTGCAGAATTCTACATTACAGAGGATTATGTATCAGTTGTTGGAAATAAGGCAAGCGGAATGCTCGGCTTCACAGGCACACTTGTTGAGCTTTACGACACCGATACAGGAAAGCTTTTGGGATATGAGGTTAGCGAAACACTCTCCGCTATAAAATATGATACCCTATGGTTCAATCTGAATGATATTGATGGCATCAATTCTATCAAATATCAGCCTAAGGATGAAGACAATGATGCAAAGATTTTTGTAAACGGCTCGTCATCTGTATGGACTGCAAAGAAGGTTCTTCTTTCCAGACGATTTGACATTGAGTTCAGAACACAGTATGTTTATTCCTACGATGCTACCGAGGAAGCATATGTTGTTCACGAGATTCAGGTGCCTATGATATTCGTTCAAGAGAAGAACTATGATACGTTTGTAGATGATGTTGAGGCAACCAACGATATAACCATAAGCGTTGACGTTTCCAATGACGATCTTGAACAGCTTCTTGCCGATTACGATGAATTGATACCCGAATTTATTGAAAACAAAGAGAATATGAGTGTCGATGTGATCCTTACATATCTTGGCGACAAAATTGTATTTGAATAAAATAATTAAAAACAAAAAGCTCCGATTTTATCGGAGCTTTTAATTTATACATTAAATCTGAACAGAACCACATCGCCGTCGGCAATTACATATTCCTTGCCCTCGGAGCGTACAAGTCCCTTTTCCTTAGCCACAGTCATTGAGCCACATGCCACAAGATCGTCAAAGGAAACAATCTCCGCGCGAATAAATCCACGCTCAAAGTCGGAGTGAATTTTACCCGCTGCCTGAGGAGCCTTAGTGCCCTTTATGATTGTCCAAGCACGCACCTCCTGAGGACCTGCTGTAAGATAGCTGATAAGACCAAGCAGAGAATAGCTTGCCTTGATAAGTCTGTCAAGACCGCTTTCCTCAATTCCAAGGTCGTTCAAGAACATTTGCTTGTCCTCGTCATCAAGCTCGGCAATTTGAGCCTCTATCTCAGCGCAAACAGGAATAACCTCGCTCTTTTCGGTTTTGGCAAATTCAACAACGCTTTGATAAAGCTCATTTGCACTAAGGTCAGAGCCAATATCGTCCTCGCTTATATTTGCCGCATAAATAACAGGCTTAATGGTAAGCAGCGCAACATCGCCCATCATTTCCATTTCCTCGTCTGTGTAGTCAAGGGAGCGAGCTGTCTTGCCATCTAAAAGAGCCTCGTGCACTCTTTCGAAAAGCTCAACCTTGGGCGCAAGAGTCTTGTCACCCTTCATAGCCTTCTTAAGTGCATCAATTCTGCGCTCAATAATTTCAATATCCGAGAAGATAAGCTCCAAATTTATTGTGTCAACGTCACGAATAGGATTTACCCCACCGTCAACGTGAATGATATCATTGTTTTCGAAGCAACGCACAACGTGAACGATAGCATCAACCTCTCTTATGTGGGAAAGGAATTTGTTGCCCAGTCCTTCACCCTTTGAAGCGCCCCTTACAAGTCCCGCAATGTCAACAAATTCAATAACCGCAGGAGTGTATTTTTCAGGGTTATACATTTTTGCAAGCTCGTCAAGACGGTAATCGGGAACTCCGACAACACCAACGTTCGGCTCAATGGTGCAAAACGGATAATTAGCACTCTGCGCTCCCGCATTAGTCAAAGCATTAAAAAGAGTGCTTTTGCCAACGTTTGGCAAGCCAACAATACCAAGTTTCATTATAAGTACCTCGCATATTAAAAGTTCAATCTACATTTTACATTATTTTAGAAAAATTATCAAGAGTAAAACACAAATTTTCGCAAAAATATGCAACAACTGTAAAAAAAGTGAAAATTTTTAGTGTTCATACACAAATTGTTCACAAAACTGTCACAAATGTCGGTTAAAATTGAATAAATTGATAAAAAATACAAACAAAATATGAATAAAATATTTACAAATCAAGAAAAATGTGTTAAAATAAGCCAAAAAGAAATGGAGGCCAAAATGATAGGAACAAAGCTTTTGATAATTGATGATGACCGTAGCACGTGTGAAACGGTAAGAAATTACTTTAAAAACGAGGGCTATGAGGTGATTGAGGCGCATGACGGCATTGAGGGCTTAAGCGCATTTAAATCGTACGAGCCCGATATCGTATTGCTTGACATTGTGCTTCCCAAAAAGGACGGAAACGAGCTGTGCCGCCAAATCCGTGCAATCTCATCCAAGCCTATAATCGTAATAAGCGCCAAAAGCGACGTTTTCGACAAGGTACTGTCGCTTGAGCTTGGAGCAGATGACTATCTTGTAAAGCCCTTTGATATAAAGGAGCTTTTTGCAAGAGCCAAAGCAATTCTCAGAAGATTCGGAGTGAGCGATACCGCAGCTGACAAAAACATTCTTCGCTTCGATAATTTGGAGATAAATATCGAAAATCACGAGCTTAGAGTCCGTGGCGAGCTAATCGACGTTCCTCACAAGGAGCTTTTGTTGCTTCATTTCTTGGCTCAAAACTATAACAGAGTATACTCAAGAGACCAGCTTCTTAACAAGGTTTGGAGCTTTGATTATTTAGGAGATTCCCGAACGGTTGATGTTCATATTAAGCGCCTTCGTGAAAAGCTTGAGGGCGTATCTCGCCAATGGGAAATCAAAACCGTGTGGGGAGTAGGCTATAAATTCGAGCTACATCCCGATAATGACAACGACAACTGATATCAAAGGGTGGATAAAATGGAATACGTAGCAACCTGCCTTTTCGGACTCGAAAGCCTTCTCGGTGCAGAAATTGATGCTTTAGGTTATAAGAGAACCGAAACAATGGACGGCAGAGTCACCTTTGAGGGCGACGAAAGCGCCGTTGCAAGATGCAATATTGCACTTCGTTACGCAGAACGCTTATACATAAAGGTCGGCGAATTCGAGGCGCTCACCTTTGACGATTTGTTTGAGGGCGCAAAGGCGCTCGAATGGGAGAGATGGATAGGCAAAAACGACGAATTTCCCGTCAAGGGACATAGCATAAAAAGCGTCCTATACTCAATCCCGGATTGCCAAAAAATTATAAAAAAAGCAGTCGTATCACGCCTTTCCAAAAAATACGGAATATCGTGGTTTGAGGAAAAGGGAATAAAATATCAAATTGATTTTTTTATATTCAAAAACAAGGCGACTCTTATGATAGATACCTCGGGCGTTCCCCTTCATAAAAGAGGATATCGTCCAAAGAGTGTAGAAGCACCGATAAGAGAAACGCTTGCCTGTGCGCTTGCTAAAATAGCAAGACCGAGAGAGGATGTTCTGTTTTGGGATCCATTCTGCGGCTCGGGCACAATCGCTATTGAGGCAACAATGCTGATGCTCAATATAGCTCCCGGCTTGAACAGAGCCTTTATCTCTCAAATCTTTCCGCAATTTTCAAGTCAAATTTGGACAGATGCAAGAGAGGAGGCAAGGGCGAATGTTATCACCGATTCTGCCTTTGAGGCATATGCCTCGGACATTGATCCCGAATGTGTCAAAATTGCTACGGAAAGCGCAAAGCACGCAGGAGTGTATCGAAATATGAGGATTTTTCAACGAGATGCGCTTACGATTAAAACCGAGGGTAAACGTGGAACCGTTGTGTGCAATCCTCCGTACGGCGAAAGACTTATGACCGTAAAGGAGGCAGAAAATCTGTATCGCAAAATGGGAGAGCATTTTAAGACTCTCGATAGCTGGCAAATCTATGTAATCACCAATCACGAGCAATTTGCAAGATTTTACGGCAGACGTCCTGATAAGGTGAGAAAGCTTTCAAACGGCAACATTCCCTGCTATTTTTATCAATTTTTCAAAAAGCACGATTAAAAAAATAAACTCCGCAAATACTATTTTCCAAAGGAAGATAATGCTTGCGGAGGTTTTTTATGCGAAAATTCTCACCAACCCTTGAGGAAAATGAGCAGCTACTTGACAAAGAGCTGAATGTCAAAGAAAATTTCGATATAATCAAAAGAGAGCTCTTAATCGGCTCACACAGAGTTATTATGTATTATGTTGACGGATTTGTCACGGCGTCAATTATGCAAAAGCTTATGATGCACATAGTCACAATTAAGGACATAGGAAAAACAGGAGCTAAAACAGTTGAGGAGTTTATAAAGCGAAGCATACCGAGCGTTGAGGTGGATGCCTGCTATGAAATTGAAAAGGCAGAAAAATTGGTTCTCAGCGGATGTAGCCTTATAATTTCCGACGCCTTTTTTGACGGCTCTGTGGTTGTTGATGCACGCTCATATCCCGCAAGAGTTACCGCCGAGCCTGAAAACGACAAGGTAATGCGAGGCTCTCGTGACGGCTTTGTAGAAACAATGCTCTTTAACACCGCTATGATAAGACGCAGAATAAGAGATATAAATCTCGTGGTAAAATACGCAAGCGTCGGAGAAAGCTCGCAAACCGATATTTCAATAGTGTATATAAAGGGCAAGGCAAACGGTGAATATATAAAGGAAATAGAGCGAAAAATAAGCGAAATAAAAACAGATTCTCTTGTTATGGGACATCAAAGCCTAATAGAATGTCTGATAAAGCATAAGTGGTATAACCCCTTTCCAAAGGTGCGATGCACAGAGCGACCGGATGCTGCCTGCGCCTCAATATTAGAGGGAAGCATCATCGTTCTTTGTGACAATTCCCCCGAGGCGCTCATTTTGCCAACAAGCATTTTTGATTTTTTGCAGGAAACGGACGATTACTATTTCCCGCCTATAATAGGCTCATATTTGCGTATTGTAAGACAAATAGTATTTTGGGGAGCGATAGTTCTTACACCGCTTTGGTATTTGCTTATAACCAACCCTCAATTTATGCCACAGGGCCTAATATTTTTGATTCCTAAGGATGCAGGAAATATTCCAATCCTTGCCCAGCTTTTGATTGTAGAGGTAGTAATAGACGGACTTAAGCTCGCTTCACTCAACACCCCAAGTGTAATGTCAAATTCCTTCGGCGTTATAGGCGGACTTTTGCTTGGTGACTTCGCTGTACAAATAGGCTGGCTCAGTGCAGATGTTATTTTTTATATGGCGATTGTATCAATCGCAAGCTTCACCCAGTCTAATTACGAGCTCGGCTATGCCTTCAAATTTGTAAGAATGATAACCCTTATACTGATAGCGCTTTTCAACGTGTGGGGACTGATTGGCGGACTTGCCCTTGGCACACTCCTCGTTGTCACAAATTCCACCGCAAACGGAAAACGCTCATACCTGTACCCGTTAATCCCCTTTAACGCCCACGCTCTGTCCCGCCTGATATTCCGCCGCAAAAAGCCATAAAATAAAATGCAAATGCGAGAGGCATTTGCATTTTTCGTCAAAACTCTTGAATTGGTCAAAGTAGTATGCTAAAATGAAGGTAAACAGAATAAAGGAAAGGTCTTGACAAAGGCTATGAAATCTGCGAAAATCCTAACAGACAGAGGCTAACTCTGTATTTTTGCGTACAATTTTATAGTTAAATTTGCCGTTTGATATGGGTTTTGTTTTGTACCTATATTGAATGGCTTTTTTATATTCAAATCTATGCCCACGGGGGCGTCCCCGTAAGGAGAGAAAATGGATTTTAAAAAATCAACATTACAGCATACAGACGAAAAACATCTGCAAATGCTTGACGCAAGAACAGCGCCCCCGCTTAAAAAAAGCGTTACTGTATCGTCAAATGCTACATATGTCGGAAAAAGGAATAACTATTACTCCCGACTTGAAAGGGAAAAATCCGAATTTAATAATGCGATACAGAAAATATGTGACGCCGAGCAAGCACGCTTGAAAAACGAGACGGTCAGAGTAGAAGCAAGAGCGCACACAAGATATAAGATTTTTAAAGCTTTCAAAACAATTGCATTTTTGCTCCCGATTGTACTATCCGTTTTTACGGGAATAGAGTTGTTTTCAAAGAAATCGTTTTACGATGAGTTGACAAATGTTCCGTATCTGTTTTTCTGGGTTGTTTTTGCAATAGGTACAATTGTTGCGTCTGTTTTTCTCATCAAAAGCCTTAATAAAAATGAAATTTACTACAACAAAGACGAAATTAAGAATGCTAAAAGGTATTCACTGTTATCACTCGCAATAGTCGGTGCAGTTGCTTCGGTAGCGATACTCTTTATATCTCTTATATCTGCAATTCCCGAAACAAAGGGCGATTTTGTGTTTGCAAAAAGAGGCGGAGAATACTATCTTACCGGCTATCTGGGAAACAGTAGCACAATTAATCTTCCGGATGATTACAACGGACAACCCTACCACATAGCAAACAAAGCCTTCAAGGATAATCAAAAAATACGCGAGATAACCATCGGTAAATCTGTGATTTCCATAGGAGAGTCAGCATTTAAGGATTGTACTTACATTGAACTCATTAATTTCAATGCAACCAATATGAAAAGCTTAGGAGAAGATAATAGAGCTTTTACAAATGCTGGTTGGAACGGAGAAGGAATAACGGTAAAATTTGGCAAAGACGTAGTTGAGATTCCCGACTATTTATTTTATAGTTACTACACATATGTGCAGTATTCCAGTGATAAGAAATTTCCGAAACTCGTAAATGTTGTTTTTGAGGAAGGAAGTGCTTGCGAAAGAATTGGAAAACGCGCGTTTTCTCCAAGCCTTAAAACGGTAACAATACCGGAAAGTGTAACCGAAATTGATTACCTTGCTTTCTCATCTTCTATAATATCATCGTTATCAAGCGCTACTTTTGAAAATCCAAACGGTTGGAGTGCCGGAAAGGTCCAAATAAACCCTGAAGATTTGAAGAATCAATCTACTGCGGCATATTATTTGGGTAAATATTCTAAATGGACACGTAATTAAAATAAAATCCTCGGCTTATTTAAGCCGAGGATTTTTCTGTTATTAGTCAATTTTAACCTGTGTAGGCGCACCGTTTCCGTTATACGGAATGCCAAGATGCTCATACGCAAGCCTTGTTACACAACGACCTCTCGGAGTCCTGTTCAAAAATCCAATCTGCATAAGATATGGCTCGTAAACATCCTCAATGGTGATGCTTTCCTCGCCAATTGTCGCAGATAACGTTTCAAGTCCAACAGGACCGCCATCGTAAAACTTTATAATCGTTTCGAGCATATGTCTGTCCGTGTTGTCAAGACCAAGCTCGTCAATTTCAAGCGCACTAAGCGATAGCTTTGCCATTTCAAGTGTGATTTTTCCGTCACCCTTGACCTGAGCATAGTCACGTACACGTTTTAAAAGTCTATTCGCAATACGTGGTGTACCGCGGGAGCGAGAAGCAATTTCAAGCGCACCCTCGTCTGTAATCTCAACCTCAAGCAGAGAAGCGCTTCTCTTAACGATAGTAGCAAGCTCCTTGTGTGAATAAAGCTCAAGCTTCAAAAGAACACCAAAACGGTCGCGAAGCGGGGTAGTCAGCTGACCTGCACGAGTTGTAGCACCAACCAAGGTGAATCTTGGAAGAGGAACACGAATGCTTCTCGCCGCAGGGCCCTTGCCTATGATAATATCGAGTACATAGTCCTCCATGGCAGGGTATAGAATTTCCTCAATATTTCTTGAAAGACGGTGTATTTCGTCAATAAAAAGCACATCACCCGGCGCTAAATTCGTAAGAATTGCCGCTAAATCTCCCTGCTTTTCGATAGCAGGACCCGATGTCACACGGAAATTAACTCCCATCTCTGTTGCAATGATGCCGGAAAGCGTGGTTTTACCAAGACCGGGAGGGCCATACAAAAGCACGTGGTCGAGCGAGTCGCCTCTGCCCTTGGCCGCATCAATGTAAACCTTCAAAAGATCCTTTACCTTTTCTTGACCGATATATTCGTCAAACGCCTTAGGACGAAGACTAACCTCGTCACTTGTTTCCTCGCCTGATGCCTCAGTAGATACTATTCTGTTTTCATAGTCAAATTCAAATTCTTCTATCATATCTTACCTCACATAAGCTTAGCCAAAGCAAGTGGAATGATTTTTTCAACCTCAAGCGTCGGATCAATGCCCGCAAGCGCCCTTTGTGCCTCAGAGCGAGAATAACCAAGCACGATAAGCGCATCAAGCGCTTCACCAAGATTACCCTTGCCCTTGACAACGGCAGGAGCAGATCCGACACCGCTTGCGGAGACTGTGGGAGCGCCCGAAAAGTAAAGCTTCGAAACCTTATCTTTTAATTCAAGCACGACACGTGCCGCAGTTTTTGCACCAATTCCGCTTGCACGTGCAATCGCCTTTGTATCCTCGGAGCAAATAGCCTGATATAGTCTGTCCGGCTCAAATAATGACAAAATTGCCATAGCGGCCTTTGGGCCAACACCTGAAACAGTAATCAAAAGCTTAAAAGCACCAAGCTCGTCGGCGTTTTTAAATCCAAATAGCTCAACACCATCCTCACGAACCTGCAAATAGGTGAAAAGCTTCATTCTCTCGCCTATGTGCGAGCAAATAGCGGAATAGGTATTGTCGCTTATCGCAAGCCTGTATCCCACACCGCAGCAGTCAATAACACAACCGCCAACCTCGCAATAGTCGAGCGAGCCATCAACGTGATAAATCATAATTTAGTCCTTTCTTAGTCGTTGTCGCTATCTTCCGATACGATCTCGAGCGCATCGCCCTCAGCGATATCATCATTTTCGGTTATTTCGGTATTTTCAACCACATCAAAGCCCTTTTTGCGCCTATATGCCTTCTCAAAGACACACATAACTGTAAAAATAGCAACTCCAATCAAGCTGATTGTAATGCCGATATTGAACGGAGCAGAGCTATATTTCAGCTCAACGGTATGCTCACCGGGTGTGATGTCAAATGCAAGCAGAGCATCAAGCACCTCGTACCCCTCAACCCTTTGTCCGTCAACGTAAACCTTCCAATATTTGTCGTAAGGAATCGTTGTCATAACGATTTCTCCCTCGTCGGCAACAAGCGTTCCCTCGAAGCTTGTGTCAGAGTAATCATTTATCTGAAGCTCTCCGTTTTTAAGTGTAGCAAACGCACTTTCAAATTCGTTCTTGTTGAGCTGTACAAACATAGGAGCAGAGGTGTTAAGCGCAACCTTATCGTCATTAAACTCAACCTTAACGTAAATCGTTTCTCCCGCATCAAACGTACCTAGATTTTGAACTCGTGTTGTTTCGTCACCCAGCGCCTTTCCGCTTTCGATGCCGTTTACATAATAGGTTACCTCTTTGTTTGTTCCGTTAGGCTTTAGATACATGTAAATGCTACCGGTTGTGTATGCAGTAACCGAGTAGGTAAACGATGCCTTAATATTGGAATCTGTTCTTGTGTATCTTTCAACGGAGATAGAGCCGGATTTTGAACAATTTTCTCTTTCAAAATGTGAATAGTAGCATTTTTGGAAAAGCGAAAGTTCTTCCTCGCCAACAAGTCCCGATGTCAAATATTCAAGGTATTGTAGCGGGCTTGCCACGTCGTGCTTAACACTAATCTCCTTCATACCCGCATCAACAGGATATGCAATAGACAACGCATACGGATTTTTGTAAATAGTGAGGGAGTCCTTACCCTCGGTTGAGGGATAGAGATTGGAAACGGGCGTGTCCTCGTCTGAAATAACATACTTAATGCCGAAAATCGAGTCAACAACCTCATTACCCTCAAGATATTTACTCCAATGTGAGCGTGCGCTGAATCCGCAATATTTCATGAGGTCCATAACATCACGGTTAAAGGTTGATGTCGATGCCGTAAGGCCTCTTATGTCAAGTGCAAAATTTTCATTCGGCTTTCTGAAGATAGTTTTTTCCATTCTGTAAAAGGATGTATCATTTTCCAAAATATAATCGACGGTCGGTTCGATTTTATCAATGGATTCACGGTAAACCTCTCGCTTGGCCCAACCGACATCGTTGACCTCCTCGCCCCAGTTTATAATGCCGCTGACACATGCCTCAAAGCCGACAACACCGAGCAAAACACCCGCCGCCACACGCTTAACCGTTTCACGCTTTTTGTAGTACAGAACGACAAGATAAATGAATATAAACACGAAGGAAATCCAAACAAGCTCGTAATCGGGCATCATAGGAGTCTTTTCGCTTCCGTCATATCTCGGCAATAGGACAGTTTTTTGAATGACGAGAAGAAGCATCATAAGCGCTGCGCCTATTTGAATTATGCTTTTGTACTCAAGCTCCGCAAAAAGCTCGAAGCCCCTATACGCCAAAATCAAAATTATAAATGAAAGCATGAAGCTATACCTGTAATTGAGCCACACAGGCATCTGGAAACCGTGCCAGATGATATCAAGGCAATCAACAGACATGCTGGCAATAAACACCAAAGCAAGCGTGCCGTAGCTGACCTTGTGGCGAACAGGAATTTTTTTGGAAACGAAATACACGGGTAGCATAAACAATGCCAAAATGCCGCAATAAACGTTCGGCAATCCGGCAGGCCGTACCGTATCGTATGAGCCGATAAAAAATTTGGCAACAAGGTCAAGAAAATCAAACCTTAGGTCAAAGCTCATATCTGCGATTTCACCGTTTGATTTTCCAAAGGAAATGGAGTAGTATGCGCAGAGAATAATCATACAAACCATCATTAGAGCAACGATAGTGCATACAGCAATCCGTGCCAGACTCTTTAGAAGGTGATGCTTTTCCTTTAAGAGATTCAATTCCTCGTTCCTGTGAGCGCAAATATAGCAAATGAAATAAAGCAGAGTGTAAATGCACACCATATAGCCGATATAGTAGTTCGACCATATAATAAGCGTAAGCATCACGGTGTAGAGCTTGAATCTTCCGCTTTTTATGAGTGCTTCAATACCGAGAGTGAGAAGCGGAAGCCACATAAGCGCATCCTGCCACATTGTGTTCGATTGATATGCCATTGCATAGGCGCAAAATGCATACATAGTCGAGAAAATTGTGTAGGAGAAAATGTTTCTGTTCTTTCCGCTTTTGTCAAGATATATTGCAAAGCAAATGCCGCTGATTCCGCACTTTACGATCATCATAATCATAACACCCTCAACCATAAGAGACGGCGGAAACAGTATTAGCAAAAGTGCAAGCGGAGAAGCCACATAATAGGCATAGAAGCCCAAAAACTCACCACCCAAAACTCTTTCCCAGGTGTAAATCAACGAGCCGTTGCCCGTTAGAATATCACGTAGCTGCTCAAAGTAATAAACGTACTGTGCGTTCATATCAAGCGTCAATATCGAGCGCTCTCCAAACGGGAAAACGCCGATAATCGCATAAACCGCAAGCAAAATACCGACAGGAAGCAAAAATGACGGATATAGGTATGTTTTTGATTTTACAAAGCCCCAAAAACTTTGCCATGTAGCAAAAAGCTTGTCCTTGAAGGACGGAGCAGTAACGGGTACACTGTTATCCATTGCTATCCTCACTTGGAATAATTTTTTTGATCATTTTTTCAACCCTTACACGTTCAACGGTGAGGGCTCGACCACAGCCCATACAGGTTAATTTTATGTCAGAGCCGACTCTCAAAACCTTAAAGCGCTTCTCTCCGCAGGGATGGGGCTTTTTCATTTCAAGCACATCGGACACCTTAATCACAGGAATAACTGCCATAGTAATCTCCTCGAAAAAGTATATACACAATCATTTTACCACACAATGCACAAAAAATCAACTACTTATAATAATATATTTTCACAATAATTATATACATTTTATTTGACATGCGAAGCAATTTGTGATATAATATACTCTGTATAGATTTTGCATACGCTTTGAGGTGGATATGGTTATTTTGGGAATTGACCCGGGACTTGCGATAGTCGGCTGGGGCGTTTTGGAATATGTGAAGGGGAAATTCTACGTCAGAGGATACGGCTCGATTCAAACCAAGGCGGGCTTGCCCGTTGAGCAGAGAATCTCTCAAATTTATGACGGAATGAACACCATAATTGATAAATACAAGCCCGAGGTTATGGCAATAGAGGAGCTCTTTTGGAACACCAATCAAAAGACGGGAATAACAGTTGCCGAGGCAAGAGGAACAATTCTTTTGGCGGCTCACCGTAAAGGGCTCAAAATAAATGAATATACACCGCTTCAGGTAAAGCAGGCAGTTGTTGGCTACGGCAGGGCAGAAAAAAAGCAGGTCATCGCAATGGTAACCTCAATTCTTAATTTGCCAAGCCCTCCAAAGCCTGACGATACCGCCGATGCGTTGGCGATAGCAATATGTCAAGGGCACGCAGGCGCAAGCCCCCTTGGAAAATACTACAAAATGTGAGGTTGTTATGTATTTAGCAGATAAATGGAAGGATTATGAGCTTCTTGATACATCAGACGGCGAAAGGCTTGAAAGATGGGGAAAATACATACTTATTCGTCCCGATCCGCAGGTGATTTGGAAGGGGAAAAGAGAGCATAAGCTTTGGCGCAGTGCTCACGGAATATACCGCAGGTCAAGCTCGGGCGGCGGCTCCTGGATAAAAAACGACGTTCCTGAAAAGTGGACAATATCATACGGGGATCTAACCTTTGCGCTTAAGCCTATGGGCTTTAAGCATACAGGACTTTTTCCCGAGCAGGCAGCAAACTGGGATTGGTTCTCCGAGCTCATAAAAAGGAGAAGATCTCAGGGCAAAGAGGTAAAGGTTTTGAATCTCTTTGCGTACACGGGCGGCGCTACTGCCGCTGCTGCGAGTGCGGGCGCATCTGTTGTTCACGTTGATGCATCAAAGGGAATGGTTGCCTGCGCAAAGGAAAATCTTGCGCTTAGTGGACTCGCCGATGCTCCTGTCAGATACATTGTTGACGATTGCCGCAAATTTGTGGAAAGAGAAATCAGACGTGGCAATAAATACGATGCTATCATAATGGATCCCCCATCATACGGCAGAGGTCCGGGCGGAGAGGTTTGGAAACTGGAGGATGCCGTGTGCGACTTTGTTGCGCTGTGCGAAGGGGTTCTTTCAGAAACACCTCTGTTCTTCCTCATAAATTCATATACCACAGGACTCAGCGCTCTTACAATGGGCTATGTTTTGGATGTGGAAATCGTTAAAAAGCACGGTGGCATGTCATCTACCGCCGAGCTTGCTTTGCCCGTTACACAAACAAGGAGCTACCTACCGTGCGGAGCAAGCGCAAGATGGGTATGCGATGAAATGGCAGAAAAGTGAAAATCCGTCAAGGAGAAAAAATGAATTCGATTATAAAGCTTGAAAACGTCTGCTATTCTTATCCGGGTGACGGAGAGGAAAAGGGACTTTACGCAGTAAAAAATCTCTCTATGGAAATACACGAGGGAGAATTTGTTGCGATTTTGGGACATAACGGCTCGGGAAAATCAACCTGCGCTAAGCTTATGAATATGATTTTAACCCCTCAATCGGGTAAAATCACCGTTGAGGGCATCGACCTAACCGACGAAAGCCTGACGGATGATGATGTTTTGGTTGTGCGCAAAAGCGTCGGAATGGTGTTTCAAAATCCCGATAACCAAATAGTTGCCACTATCGTCGAGGAGGATGTTGCCTTCGGCCCTGAAAATCTCGGTATTGAGCCGACGGAGATACGTCGCCGTGTTGACGAGGCACTTGAAATAGTAAATATGACCTCTTACGCAAGACACGCTCCGCACAAGCTTTCGGGGGGACAAAAGCAGAGGGTTGCAATTGCGGGAATAATCGCAATGAAGCCGAAATGTATAATCTTCGACGAGTCAACCGCTATGCTCGATCCAATGGGCAGAAGGGATGTTATGAACACTATCCTTCGCTTGAATCGTGAGGAGGGTATCACAGTCGTCTTGATAACTCACTATATGGAGGAGGCAGCTCTTGCCGACAGAGTTATTGTAATGAGAGAGGGCGAAATCTATCTTGAGGGCAAGCCGCAAAGCGTGTTCTGTGAAACGGAAAAGCTTTGGAGGGCAGGGCTTGAGGTTCCTCAGGGAGTGGAGCTCATATATAAGTTAAATCAAAAGCTCGGCATCAATATTCCGCTTGGTGTGTATGATTTTGACACCTGCGCGCAACTGATCTCGGAGCAAATAAAAGCAGGAAATAACAATGCCAATAATTAAAATAGAAAATGTGAGCTTCACGTACGGCAAAAAGACGCCGTATGAAATTCACGCACTTGATAATGTAAATATCGCCATTGAGGAAAATCTGATAACAGGCATAATCGGACACACAGGCTCGGGAAAATCGACTCTCGTTCAAATGTTCAACGGACTTGTCAAGCCGGATAGCGGAAGGGTTATAGTTGATGGCGAGGATATATGGAGCAAGCCCAAGGAGATAGGTAAGGTTCGCTTTAAGGTAGGAATGGTAATGCAATACCCCGAATACCAGCTCTTTGCCGAAACGGTAAGGGAGGACATCGCATACGGCCCTAAAAATATGGGACTGAGTGATGAGGAAATCGCTCTCAGAGTTCAGAAAAGCGCGCGCTTTTGCGGACTTGATGATGAAGTTCTTGAAAAATCCCCGTTCGATTTGTCGGGCGGTCAAAAAAGAAGAGTAGCGCTTGCAGGAGTAATGGCAATGGAGCCTAAGCTTCTGGTTCTTGACGAGCCTGCCGCAGGACTTGATCCGAGAGGAAGACGGGAAATCCTCGGTGGTATTCGTGAATATCAGCGTTTAAGCGGAAGCAGTGTTGTAATTGTCAGTCACAGTATGGAGGATATGGCTATGTACTGCGACAGAATAATTGTTATGGCAAACGGTAAGCTCATACTGGAGGGTACGCCCGCTGAGGTGTTCTCTCAATGCTCGCTTTTGCAGTCTGCCGGCCTCGACGTTCCGCAAGTCACAAAAATTGTGACCTCGCTACGCCAAAGGGGTGTTAAAATATCCTCAGATATCTACACTGTGCAGGGTGCGGTTGAGGCAATAGCGAGATACGCATCGGGAGGTGAAGACGATGTCCTTTGATTTGACAATGGGGCAGTATTACGAAACAAATTCCGTAATTCACCGTCTTGATCCCCGTACAAAGCTGTTCTTTGTTATGATTTACATCGTTGCGATATTTGTGGCCAAGGAGATTATGGCGTTTGCGCTTCTTCTTGCTGTGCTTGTTGTAACGACTATCATGAGCAGAGTTCCGCTAAGAGCTATTCTGAAGGGCTTAAAGCCGCTTGTGGTGATAATTTTGCTTACGGCAATCCTAAATATGTTTATCACCAAGGGACAGGGAGATCCTTTGTTCTCGTTAAGCATAATTCCAAACGCATGGACTCTTACTTTATACAAAGAGGGCCTTATCAATGCAGGAATTTTGGCACTCAGAATAATTTTACTTATTTTGCAAACAAGCCTTTTCTTCTCGTATGCAACGACACCAATCGAGCTCACGGACGGCCTTGAAAATGCTTTATCTCCGTTAAAAAAGATAAAGGTGCCCGTTCACGAGTTTGCTATGATGATGACTATTGCAATGAGATTTATTCCCACGCTTGTTGACGAAACCTCTAAAATTATGAATGCTCAAAAGTCGAGGGGAGCGGACTTTTCAAGCGGCGGACTTATCAAAAGGGCAAAGGCTCTCATTCCGATAATAATTCCTTTGTTTATTTCTTCATTCAGAAGGGCAGAGGAGCTTGCAACTGCAATGGAATGCAGGTGCTATCACGGCGGAGAGGGAAGAACGAGAATGAAACGGCTCAAAATGAAAGCAAGAGATTATGTGTTTCTTCTCGTAACGCTTACTATTTTGGCAGGAGTAATTTTACTCAACATCTACACCGGTATTTATTCACTGTAAGGGAGAAAGTATGAAAATTCTCATAACTCTTTCGTACGTAGGCACAGGTTACATGGGATATCAGCTTCAAGGCGATAAGCCTACGGTTGCTCTTATGCTTAACAGAGCAGCAAAAAAGGCATTTGGCTTTGAATGTAATGTGACGGGCTGCAGTCGCACTGACAGTGGCGTGCACGCATTAGGCTACTGTGCTACGATAGAGCCAAAAAACAAACAAAATCAAATAACCGTTCCGATAGACAAAGTTCCGATAGCGCTTAATACTGCGCTTCCGAGTGACATATGCGTAATATCCGCAAAGATGGTGGATGACGGTTTTCACGTTCGCTATGATGTTGCAAAAAAGGAATATGTCTACAAGATAAGAACCAACCCCATAAGAGATCCGTTTCTTGCGGGAAGAGTTCTTGAGTATGGCAGGCAAATAAGTGACGAATCATTCAAAAAAATGCAGATTGCCGCAGATCAATTTCTTGGAACACATAAATTTGATGCGTTTATGTCATCCGGCTCGAGTGTAGAGGACACAACACGCACAGTTTACAAAAGCGTCCTCAAAAGGAAAGGGGATATAATTGAATTTCATGTAGCAGCCGACGGCTTTCTTTATAACATGGTGAGAATTATGGTAGGAACGCTCTTGGACGTTGAGAGGGGCAAAATCAACGAGAGCACAATATCGTGGATTATCAACCTTAAGGACAGAAAAAATGCCGGGCATACCGCAAGACCGGACGGCCTTTACTTAAAGAAAGTACATTATAAAAATGAAACAAAATAATTTTTATCGGCTCTATTGACAATTGTCGAAAAAAATGATATAATAATTTGGTAGGATAGTATTAAAACAACAATGCCCGTGAGGGCGAACGATAAAGCAGAGGTAACAATGGTTAGCTTAATAATCGATATAGTAATTGCATTGATTTGCTTGATTATCATAATCAGAAATGCTGCAAGAGGCTTTATTAGGTCGTTTATGGCTTTTGCCAGAACAATTTTGGCTGTATTGCTTGCATATGCGCTCAATTCACCGTTGGCGGCGGCTCTTGATGAGGGAATTTTTTCGAGTATGTCGCAGGGATGGATACATAACGCATTCATTTCTACATATGACGGAGAGGGAGCATACAATCTCTACACGCTCTTCGACGGTATTCCGGAATGGTTTACAAATGCCTTGATGCGCTCGGGCGTTGACGAGCAAACGGTGCAAAAATATTTTTACAGCGGAGAAAGCGCTCCGGTAGAGGTAGTGGACCAGCTTTCCACGAGCCTTGGCGGGCTTCTTTCAAATCTTATTTCAACAATTCTTGCGGTAATCATCATATTCATCGTCGTTGAAATAGTATTGCTTCTTTTGGGCTTGCTTCTCAACAAGGTAGGTCAAATTCCGATTTTCAGATTCTTGAACATACTCCTCGGCGCAGCCATTGGTCTTGTGTTCTCGGCAGCGATTGCCTTCATAATTTCGGGCGTTGCAATTTGGATAATCAGATTTGGCGCAGGCTACAATGCAAGCGTATTCACCGAATCGCTGATTTCAGATTCAATATTCCTCAATTTCTTCAACGAAAACGATATCTGGAATCAATTGACAGACTTGATTTTGGGATAACCTAACAAACAAAAGATTTTCGCCCCTTAAAAGCGAAAATCTTTTTGTTTTAGAGCAACTTAATTTTGCACATACTATTGACAATTACTAAAAATAAATATATAATTATTATGTATAGTTTTTCACCACACACTAAGGAGAAGGGAAAAATATGGGAATTCTAATAGACATACTTTTGCTGGTTGTTGCAGCAATATTCGTTGTAAGACACATAAGACTCGGATTTGTTAAATCCGTTCTCACATCACTTAAGGCTCTTTTTGCGGTAGGCCTCGCCTTTTTGCTCAGAGTTCCTCTTGCTCATTTGTTTGACTCATGGTTTATGAACAAGGCTGTAACTCAATGGGTTTACAACTCGCTTGTCGAGTCTGCAAACGGAGCGGATCCCACATTCAATCTTGTTACGCTTTATGAAACCTGCCCGTCGGCATACCACGGCCTTCTTTCAAGCTTTGGACTCGAAACCGAGGGACTTGACGGACAATTCGCAAGCATTGAGGCAATGAATGACCAGGCTATCACCGCTATGTCGGAGAATATCGGAAGCTCGCTTTCATATTTCTGCTCAGTAGCATTGGCTCTTTTGGTGGCCTTCATTATAGCGATTATAGGCTTGACAATAGTTATTGCCGTTTTGGACGTTGTTACACGTTTGCCCGTAATCAATTTCTTGAACAAGGTTCTCGGTGCGGCAATCGGTCTTGTTTGGGCGGCTCTCTTTGCATGGGTTTTGGGGACTGTCCTTTCGGTTGTTTCGACCTTCGTGCCGGATGTTATTGGTCCAAACGCAATAACAGATTCGTTTGTTTTGGGACTTTTGGCCGATATAAAGGCTCTCAATATAATTCCCGACCTATTTTAATCACTGAGAAAAGGTATTTATTTACATGAAAATGTGCGCAAGATGTAACAAAAATCCTGCATTGGTTTTTGTTACAAGAATAGAAAACAATGAAAAAAAGCAGGAGTGGCTTTGCGCTCCCTGCGCTCAGAAGCTGGGCTTGCTTAAGCCTGAGGAGCTTTTTAGGCAGGCAGGCATTTCGCCCGACGATATAGAGGATATGAAGCAGTTCTTCACGGACACCGATGCGTTGGCTGAGGTGCTCGGCGGAGAGGATGGTGAAAACGGAGAATTTCCGACCATTGACTTCAATAAGCTTATGCGTGCTGCGGGCTTAACTCCAAACAGTAATAATGCCCCCACCCCCACAGGCGATTCCGAGAGTGGTAGGACAGAGGGCAAAAGACCGAGGACAAATACCGGTAAAAAGCCGGAGCGCAAGCATCTTAACACCTTCTGCCACAATCTCACGGCAGATGCGCTAAACGGAAAGCTTGACAAAATCGTCGGCAGAGAAAGGGAGCTTGAAAGAGTTATTCAAATCCTAAGTCGCCGTCAAAAGAACAATCCGTGCCTTATAGGAGAGCCCGGCGTTGGAAAAACGGCAATCGCCGAGGCGCTTGCACAAAGAATCATTGACGGTAAGGTACCGTATAAGCTCAGACACTGCGAGGTGTTCTTGGTTGACCTGACTGCGCTTGTTGCAGGCACTCAGTTCAGAGGTCAGTTTGAGGGCAGAATTAACGGGCTCATAAATGAGGTCAAGGAAGCGGGAAATATAATTCTCGTAATCGACGAGGTTCATAACATCGTCGGTACAGGCAACTCCGAGGGTAGTATGAATGCCGCAAACATCTTGAAACCCGCGCTCTCTCGTGGAGAAATTCAGGTTATCGGCGCTACTACTATGAGCGAATACAGAAAGTATATCGAAAAGGATGCGGCTCTTGAAAGACGTTTCCAGCCCGTAAAGATTGAGGAACCCTCTATTGACGAATGTATTGAGATGCTCAAGGGCATAAAGCAATACTACGAAATTTATCACGGAGTTAAAATCCCCGATGAAATAATCAGAACCGTCGTTGTAATGAGCGAAAGATATATAAACGACAGATTTTTGCCCGACAAGGCAATAGATATCATTGACGAGGCATGCTCTCATATAGTGCTTAACTCGCCTCATATCAACGAGCGTCACACCGTTATCGAAAGACTTGCGGAAATAGACGCAAGGCTTGAAAAGGTAAACAATAAAATCTCCGAGGGCGAGCCGACAGATTCGGATTATCGTATATTGGCAGAGCTTAAGGCATCACGCTCAAAGCTTATGCTTGAAAAGCAAAGGCTTGACGAGCTTTGCGAGGCAACGGAGATGACTGTTGCCGATATCGCAAACGTAATCGAAATTTGGACAGGAATTCCCGCTACCAACATTTCGATTGATGAGCTTGGTCAGCTTGCAACCCTCGAGGAAAGTATAAAAAAGAGAATAATCGGACAGGACGAGGCTGTGTCGGCTGTATCAAGGGCAATCCGCAGAAATCGGGCGGGAGTTGCAACGAAGCGCCGCCCCGTATCGTTCGGTTTTGCAGTACCTACGGGTGTGGGTAAAACCGAGCTTGTAAAGACGCTTGCAAATCAGCTTTTCAATACTCCCGATGCACTTATCAGGCTTGATATGTCGGAGTTTATGGAAAAGCACTCCGTATCAAAGATAATAGGAGCGCCTCCTGGATATGTCGGCTATGACGAGGCAGGACAGCTTACAGAAAAGATAAGACGCCGCCCGTACTCTGTCATTCTGTTTGACGAAATCGAAAAGGCGCACCCGGACGTTTTGAACGTTTTGCTCCAAATTCTTGACGAGGGTAGAATTACCGACTCTCAAGGCAGAGTAGTAAACTTTGAAAATACCGTCATCATAATGACAACCAACGCAGGCTCGGGACTTACCTCAAGCACGGCAGGCTTCGCTCAGGAGCAATCGAGGCACGACGAGGACAAAACGCAAAAGGCGCTGTCTGAGTTTATGCGTCCCGAATTTATAAACAGAATAGACGAAATAATTACCTTCCGTTCCCTTGAGCTTGATGATTTCAAGCAGATTGCTAAAATTATGCTCGGTGACTTGAAGGAAGCGCTTTCTGAAAGAGGAATTCATTTGACCTATTCGGATGAGGTGTGCGATTTCGTAGCTGAAAAATCGTATAGCCGCAAATTCGGAGCAAGAAATATGCGCAGATTTATTCAAACCGAAATTGAAGATAGACTTGCAAATGCAATCATCTTCGAAAATAGGGCAAAAATTGAAGCGGCATCTCTTACGGTTGAAAACGGCGAGATAAAGCTTTCGTATCTTTAAAGCAACGGCGTCTCGGGGGCATCCCCGAGGGTAGCCGTCGATTTGCTTGAAATTTTCTTCAATATTTTTATTTAAGGAGTGCCTATGAAAAAAATTATATCGACTCTTCTTGCAATAATTTTTCTCGCATCTTTTGCAGCGCCTACTGCTTTCGCGGAGGAAGAACCAGTGACCGAGCTTGAAAATGTAGCACTTAAGGGACTTGGATATTGCTCAAGCATGAAGAATAGTGACTGGACACCACCCAGCACCATAAACGATGGAGTCAGCAACGACTGGCCGGGCTGGGAGCCTGCGTATCCCAACGTACCCCCTACAATGAATACAAGTGAGGGATTTGACGGAGAATACTGCGGAGTAAAATTCCTAAATAATGAATATTACGAGATTAGCAAGATCAATGTTGTGCTTGGCTTGCATGCTCAATACACTCAAAACCCCACATATACGGTAAAAGCGCTTGTTGAGGGTGAGTGGAAGGAAATAGCAACCTTCAAGGACGAGGATGCTAAGCCTCGTAGCTATGCTTCCTACCAAGATGCAATGGAAAAGGACACCAGCAATTACCATATCCGCTCCGACATATCAATAGATCTTGATACTCCCGTGAATACGAATAACGTAAGAATCATCATAGATGATTTCGCAAAAAGCTATCCGGGTGGAGATGTTTTGGTATTCCCTTACATATACGAGGTTGAACTTATAGGTAAGCGAGGAGAAACTCCCGATATAACCTTGCCGGAAAATGCAGTATTCTCACAGAATGCCGCATATAACTCTATTCCCCGTGCAACAACCTCAAAGGAGCTTGCATATCCGTTCCTTGCAATAGACGGAAAGGACACAACTGCTTGGAAGCCCGGCTCTCTTGAGGCCGGACAGGCAATCACGCTTGAGCTCGAAAAGGAATATACTGTTGATAAAATCACACTTAACTTCGGGAACGTAACTCCTGCTCAAATCGCAGGCAAGGCATCATTTAAAATAGAAGCGCTTGTCGGTGGCACATGGCAGAAGCTTGCAGATGCATGTACATACAATGAGACTGCTGCATCGTGCGTAACGGAGCATCAGCTTGCATCTCCGATAAAAACAAATCAGGTAAGAATTGTTTTCGAACAGGCGCTTACGGTCGCACCGTCGCTTTATGAATTTGAGGTTAATATAGTAGGAGAGAGAACATATTACCTTGAATCTAAGTTTTCCGCATTCCAAAAGCAGTCTGCGGCAAAGGGCAACCTTGCAATTCTCGGTACGGCATACGCAAGCGAAAACCGTGCCCCGTACTCCGAGCCGTCTTTCATAAATGACGGACGTATCTTGAAGAACTCAAACGTTTGGTTCAGCGGACTTGTTACCACTCCCGTAAATTGCGGAGTAAAGCTTGACAAAATCTATACTGTAAATAAAGTAGTTGTATATTGCTCAGAGCCTGCAAAAATCGGCAAGGACGTAATGCACTTCAACATAGTTGCAAAGGTTAATGGCGAGGACAAAATCATTGCTCAGGGCAGATCTTACGACGCTAAAAATATCGTTGAGAGCAGCGAATCAAGATATACCACCGTTTATACCTTCCCCGAGGGAGTTGTAACGGACGATATAAAAATCGAATTCACAAGGTCGAGCAGCACTATTCCAAACGTGCTTGAGCTTGAAATCTATTCGGACAATAGCGGAACGTCTGCATTTACAGGCTATCCCACTGAGGCAAAGGAGCCTACTTACACGCCCGTTGAGCTTCCACCCGACGAAGAACCGGCACAACCGGGCAACACAAGCGACAAGCCGATTGAAACTGTCATATTGATAGTTGCAATCTGCGTAGTGGCAGCAACCGCTGCGGGCGTGGCATCATTCTTCGTTGTGAAGAAGGTAATGAAGAAAAAGACTTCTCTCACACAAACAACTGAGGATGCCCAAGAAGCGCAAAATGACGATGCTCCAATTGAGCAGGAAACGACCGAACAGGTTGATTCTGACTCCGATAACAACGACGGTCAGCAATAAATTAGCAAAGAGGTTTAAATTTAAAAATGGCAAACGATAAAAAAATGGTAGAGCAGATTACCTCAATGGAGGTTGATTTTGCTCAATGGTACACAGATATAGTTAAAAAGGCAGACCTTATTGACTATTCAAGCGTAAAGGGCTGTATGATTATTCGTCCCTACGGATATGCAATATGGGAAAACATTCAAAGACTTCTCGATGCTCGCTTCAAGGCAACGGGAGTTGAAAATATCTATATGCCTATGTTCATTCCTGAAAGCCTTCTCAACAAGGAAAAGGCTCACGTCGAGGGCTTTGCTCCCGAGGTTGCGTGGGTAACACACGGCGGAAGCGAGAAGCTCACCGAGCGTCTTTGTGTTCGTCCTACCTCGGAAACTCTCTTCTGCGAGCATTACGCAAATATCATTAGGTCATACCGTGACCTTCCTAAGCTTTATAACCAATGGTGTAGTGTTGTAAGATGGGAAAAGACAACCCGTCCCTTCCTTCGTAGCCGCGAATTCTTGTGGCAAGAGGGACACACAATGCACGCAACCGCAGAGGATGCAGAGAACAAGACGCTTGAGATGCTCGGTGTTTACGCCGACTTCTTCGAGCAGGACCTTGGAATTCCTGTGTTGAAGGGCAAAAAGACCGACAAGGAGAAATTCGCAGGAGCTGTTGCAACCTATACCGTTGAAGCACTTATGCACGACGGAAAGGCATTGCAGGGAGGTACATCCCACAATTTCGGCGATGGCTTTGCAAGAGCCTTCAATATTCAATATCTTGACAGAGATAACACCCTTAAATTCTGTCACCAGACCTCTTGGGGTGTTTCCACAAGAATTATAGGAGCGATCATTATGACGCACGGCGACGATAACGGACTTGTCCTTCCTCCCGCTGTTGCTCCTGTTCAGGTTGTTGTAATTCCTTGCGCTCAGCATAAGCCCGGCGTTATAGAAAAGGCAACCGAGGTATATGAAAAGGTAAGCACCTTTGCGAGAGCGAAGATTGACACAAGCGATAATTCACCCGGATGGAAATATGCAGAGTATGAAATGAAGGGCGTTCCTGTTCGCCTTGAAATTGGACCTCGTGATATTGAGGCTAATCAATGCGTACTTGTTCGCCGTGATACAAGGGAGAAGAAGGTTGTATCTCTCGATAATCTTGAAAGTGAAATCACTGCGCTTCTTAGCGAAATTACAGTAGCTCTTTACGAGAAGGCTTCTGCAAATAGAAGAAACAGAACCTTCACGGAAACCGATCTTGAAAGCTTTGTGAACACCGCAAAAACTCAATCTGGTTATATAAGAGCACATTGGTGCGGAGACGTTGCCTGTGAGCTTAAGCTTAAGGAAATTGCGGATGTAACCTCTCGTTGCATACCATTTGATGAGCAGGGCGAGGATGGCACGTGCGTTTGCTGCGGAAAGCCCACAAAAACTATGGTTTATTGGGGCAAGGCATACTAAGATTTTCCTTTAAAACGCAAAAAAACTCATAAGTTCACAAATATTTTATAATTAAGTGCAAAAATCTATGAAAAACATCTTGAAATTTTGTGCAACGTTGTGATATAATATCTATGGCGAAATATGCTAATTGGAAAAATTATTAGGAGGTAAAGAATTTTGAAAAAGTTTTTCGCACTTTTGTTGACCTTGTGCATGCTTCTTCCAGCGGTTGTTGCTTGTCGTGATAACACTGAGACATCTTCTTCTGAGTCAAGCTCAAATGTAAGCCAATCTCAGTCACAGTCCACACCGGACAATCCTGACACACCCGGCAACCCTGACAATCCTGACAATCCCGGTTATACCGACGATCAAAAGGAGAAGTTCAGCTCAAAGGAAACAATTCTCGACGCTTGGTCTGGTAAGACACTTAACGTTCTTGCTACCAGATACGGTGAAACCGCCGGCGCGCCTTGGGGACAGCTCGAGCTTGCACCTGAAAAGTTTGGTGTAGCATTTGAGAAGGCTCAAGCAAACCGTCAGGCAAAAATTAAGGAGCTCTATGGCGTAGACGTTAAATGGATTGACGCTATGGCAGCACAGACAATCATAGGTGACCTTACAACAGCTCTTACATCTAAGGATACACACTATGAAATCGCACTTCCTCGTGCACACGAGGTTCAGTCACTTGTTCAAAACGGAGCAGTTTTGGATTTGGCTCAAAGCGATTACTTAACATTCACACAAAACGATTATTTCAGCAATGCTGCATACGAAGCATTCACTGTAGGTGGCAGAACAATGTTTGCCGCAGGTGGACATGACTTCTCTGATGACCAAACAGCATACGTGCTCTTCTACAACAAGGAGCTCGCAGCAACATATAAGATTGACGATCTTTACTCGGCTGTAAAGTCGGGTGATTGGACCTTTGATACATTGAGAAACCTCTCAAGAGCAGTTAAAAAGGACGACGGTAACGGCGTTCAAGGTGACGAGGATACATACGGCTTTGCAACAAAGAATGTTGGACGTTTCTTCTCATATGCCGGCATTTTCGAGGCACGTGTTGATCCCGATTTGGGCGAGTACACAGTAACCCTCAACAATGAGCCTGCAAGAGTAAAGAAGGTTGTTGCTAACATCATCGACGTTGTTAAGGGTACTGACTGGGCACGTCAGGGCCAGGATGGCTCAGGCGTAAACGGTTGGGGCGGCTCATGGGGTGGCAATTCTACTGTGGCGTTCAACGAAAAGAGAGTTCTCTTCTTTGAAGAAGTTGCTCAGCAGATCGACAACATGGGTTCAATTGAGTTCGCTCTTGGCGTTCTTCCGTTCCCGAAGCTCGACAAGGAGCAAACAAGATATTACACAACAACAACATCCGTTCAGACAACCTTCATCTGCGCACCTCAGTGCACAGCTGACAAGGATATGTCCTTCTACTTCATCGACGTTCTTTCATGGACTGGTAATGACTATATCATAAAAGAGTACCAGAACAAGATTGCAGCGGCAGTTGAGGGTGAAGAGGATTTGGCAATTTTCAACGACTATGTATTGGCTAACATTGTTTACGATGCAGGCGCAATCACAGCTGGTTGGAACTCACTCTTGGGCGATGTAATCGGCAAGTGCTATGCAAACGGTACTGATAGCTTTACTGAGCTTTATGACCAAAACCAAGAGCAAGCTAAGCTTACAGTTGGTTCATGGAATGATGCTTGGAAGGGTTACTTCGAAATTATCCAGTAATCAAATAAAAATCACCGACATTCGTCGGTGATTTTTTTCTTTAAAATAACGTAAAGCCACATTTCAATAATGGAAAAGAAAAATGCTTGCAGTCGCAAGCATTTTTTGTCTTATTCCTTTGTGAATTTTTTAACAAACGGAACCAACATTCCGCCGAGTGCATTTCCCAGAACAACTATTATTATAAATAATATATAGTTAAAGGAAAACGCTCTTGCCACCGCAAAGTAGAACATATCGGCAATAGAGTGCTCAAATCCGCAAAGAATAAATACAGGAACACAGAAAACAATTCCCGCAACAGATTTGTGCAACTTGTAAATATGTACTGCAGTGTACATCAAAATTCCACACATAAAAGCAAGGAAGAAAACACCACCGAGATTCAAGCTAAGCTTGCTCTCGCACATAGTAACAGCGTAGTCGTGAACACTTGGTAAGGCATAGCTTACAAGCACACCGCCAACAGTTGCACCAATGAAATTTCCGCCAAGACCGCAAAGCAGGGACAAAATTGCCTTTTTGGAGTAGTCCTCTACAATGTAGCCGACCTTTCCTGTGAACAAGAACAAGCCAAGCATGCAAATTGACAGAAGCGCTACCGCAAAGAAAATCGAGCCCATAACCTTATCTCCGCCCTTGGCAACGGAAATAAATACCGTTCCACCAATCGAAATAAATACGCCGGCAAGAAGAGAGTTCAAAAACGCATTTTTCATAGATAATCTCCTTTCATAAAGTCACATAGTGAATGTATTATACCATAACTCTTGAGCGATTTCAAGAAATATCGAAAAATATGGGTAAATATTATTAAATATATTGAAGAAAAGTGTAGATTATGGTAAAATTAAGATACAAATATAAGCAAAAAAGCACCTAAGGAGAACTTTATGGCAATAATTAGAAATGATAATGATAAAACCTTTACGCTTCTAACCAAAAACACAATGTATCAGCTCAAGGTTGATGAAATAGGAGCGCTTGTGAACACCTATTACGGAGCGAGAATGGAATATACAGATATGTATTATGCCGTCGAGTCAAGCTGGGGAGCATCATTCTCTCCGTATCCCGATTTGCCAACCAATAACCCGTGGGAGCACTCCTATAATCATAAGCATCTGGAGCTTTCCGCATCAGGCGTAGGAGATTTTCGTCTTACATCAATGGGCGTAAGAAATTCAGATGGCTCATATGGTGCTGAGCCGCTTTTCTATGATGCGAGAATAGAGCAGGGAAAATATTCAATAAAGGGCTTGCCATCATTTTACGGCGAAAATGCGCAAACCTTGGTAGTAACTCTTAAGGATAAGGCGTACGATATCTATTTTCACCTGTATTATGGAGTTTTCGAGGAATATGACCTCATTACTCGAAGTGTAGTTGTAGAAAATAAAACAAACGCCTCAATCCATTTGGAAAAGGCAATGTCAATGGCACTCAACCTTCCGTGTGGCTCGTATGATATGATATATTTTCACGGCAGACATATGAGAGAGCGCATTATGGAAAGAACGAGAATAAATCATGCCAAGGTGTGCGTTGAAAGCCTTCGTGGTGCATCTTCACATATGCACAATCCATTCGTTATAGTGTGTGATAAAAACGCAAGCGAGGATAGTGGACGCACATGGGGAATAGGACTTGTTTACAGTGGCAATTTCGAAATTTCTACTATGAAAAATTTCCAAGAAAAAACACGTATTGTGGCAGGAATTAACCCCGAAAACTTCAATTTCGAGGTAGAGGCGGGCGCAACCTTTGAAACTCCCGAGGTGGCGCTTGTATATAGCGAAAACGGCTTCGCTAATATGTCAAAATGCTTCCACCGTGCCGTAAGAGAAAGCCTTTGTCGTGGCAAATTCAAAAATACCCGTCGTCCAATTCTCATAAATAGCTGGGAGGCAACATACTTCGACTTTACCGCTGATAAGCTTGTAAATATGGCATCACAGGCAAAGGAGCTTGGAGTAGAGCTGTTTGTACTTGATGATGGATGGTTTGGCAAAAGAGATGATGACTGCAGCGGACTTGGCGATTGGACTCCAAACGAGAAAAAGCTACAGGGCACGCTTGCATCTCTTGCCAAGAGAATAAATGACCTTGGTATGCAATTCGGTATTTGGTTTGAGCCGGAATGTATAAATCCCGATAGCGATTTGTACCGTGCGCACCCGGATTATGCATTTGCAATTCCAAACAGAGCCCCATCACTTTCAAGAAACCAATATGTGCTTGATTTTACACGCAAGGATGTAATTGATAATATTTATAATCAAATGGTAAAGGTGCTTGAGGGAGCGAACATTTCTTATGTAAAATGGGACTTTAACAGACACTTGACCGACGTTTATTCAGCTAAGCTTCCCAAGGAGAAGCAGGGCGAGGTATATCATCGCCATATGCTCGGTGTTTATGAGCTTCTCGAAAGAATAACGCAAAAATTCCCGAACATTCTTTTTGAGAGCTGCTCGGGCGGAGGCGGACGCTTTGATTTTGGAATGCTTTACTATATGCCGCAGGTGTGGACAAGTGATAATACCGACGCAATCGACCGTTTAAAAATTCAACACGGTACATCCTTTGCGTACCCCGTTTCAACAATGGGAGCGCATGTTTCCGTTTGCCCCAACCACGGCAACGCAAGGATAACTCCTCTCAAAACAAGGGGCAATGTGGCTTATTTCGGCACATACGGCTTGGAGCTTGATGTAAGCAAAATGACCGACGAGGAAAAGGATGAAATCAAGCGTCAAATATCTGAATTTAAAAAATATTATGAGCTTATTCAATATGGAGACTATTATAGGCTCATCTCTCCGTATCCTGATGAGGAAAGCTTGTTCTGTGCGTGGGAAACGGTAAAATCCGACGGAAGCGAGGCGCTTGCGTGCGTTGTTCGTTATGATACGGATGCTTGCACGGCCCCGGAGTTTTTGAAGCTGAAGGGACTCAATCCAAGCAAGTATTACAGAATTAACAACGGCGAAAAAGCCTATCTCGGTGCGGCCCTTATGAACGTAGGACTCTTGATAAAGTACGATTTTATATCCTATCCTTCAAGACTGTACCACATCACCGAGGCGTAAAAAAGAACCGCACCTGTATCTGAATACAGGTGCGACTTTTAATAAATCAATTGCTCGGGGGAGTGCCGAATTCGCTCTCAAGCTGCTTGCTGAATTCCTCGGCAGTGTTATAGCCCATACCTTTAAGACGGAAATTCATTGCCGCAATTTCAATGATTGCCGCAATATTTCGTCCGCTTGAAACGGGAATGGTAATGGAAGGAACCTTGATGCCGAGTATGTCAAGATGCTCGTTTTCAAGCCCCATTCTATCGTAGTTCTTTCCCTCAACCCATTGCTCAAGCTCTATAACAAGCTCTATCTTTTCACTTTCCTTAACAGCTCCCATACCAAAAATACGTCTTACATCAATAATACCGATTCCACGGAGCTCCATATAATATCTGATTATCTTGGGAGCTCGTCCAACAAGAGTCTTTTCGGAAACACGGCTAATCTCTACGGCATCATCGGCAACGAGCCTGTGTCCACGCTTTATAAGCTCAATAGCTGTTTCACTTTTACCGATACCGCTATCGCCGAGAATAAGCACACCCTTACCGTAAACCTCAACCAATACTCCGTGACGGGTAATTCTTGGTGCAAGATGAATGTTAAGAGAGGAAATAATAGCGGAGATAAAGGAGCTTGTGTGCATGCTCGTTCTCAAAACGGGAACACAGTATTCCTTTGCAAGCTCGGTGATCTCGGAAAACGGCTCGATATTTCTTGTAATAACAATACACACCGGGCGCTTCGCAAGAAAATCTCCGACTCTTTTAACTCTTTCGTTAGGGGTTAGCTTGCTAAGATAAATTGACTCGACACGACCGATAATTTGAATTCGTTTAGGATCAAAATATTCGAAGAAGCCGGCCAACGGAAGACCGGGACGAATTACGTCTGCGTGAGATACCATTATACTATTTATGTTGCTTGGCGCATAAAGCGTTTCAAGCTTGAACTCGTCAATAATCTGAGTAAGAGCCACTGAATAATTCGAGTGATGGGCTATGTTATCCATAAAAACCTCGCAAAATGAAAAGTCACTAACAACATTCTAACACACAAAAATCAAAAATTCAATAAAATATTTCAAATTGAGGAGAAAATATGAGCATATCGGCAAAAAACAAAACTCCAATAATAGAGATTGATGCCTCGGGTACAATTACAAAGCTTGAGATAACAGATTCAAAGGAGCTTGGCCTTTTAGAAGTTGGAAAAGATGTGTTTAGCATAATTGATGCCAGCACACTGCGCAAGCTTGCCATGTATGACAACTTTGCCACTCTCTTGAGAACTAACCTGAAGAAATTCCCTTATGCTTATTTGAGAATTTTCGCAAACGGAGCTAAAAGAGAAATGATTCTTCTCGAAAATACAGCTCAAGAGAATTTTAAGGCTGACGCCGCCGAAAGACTTTTACAGGACTATGAAATACTGGATACAGATACATGTAGCGACATTTTAGAGCTTTTGGACAAGCTTATCGTTCAAATTTCCGAAGAAAAATCAATTCTTGTAGGCACAAAAGTCAATGTTTCTCAAGACGGCTCCTTTTTCGCAAATGTTTCGGATACACGTATGATTGAGCTCCTTTTGTCAAATATCGTTTTGCTCTCCAAGATAGGCGTACCATCAATGCTTGAAATTGAAGTGGCACAGAACGGAGAGCTCAAAATCAGTGCTGATACAAAATCATTCAAATTCATCGACACAATAGATAAAATGATAAGGGAATTCCCGCATCTGATTCACCATATTATGTTGATTGAGAGAATTTGTGAGGATGAGGCAATAGAGCTCGAAATTCTTTGCAGGCAGAAAATCTCGTTGAAATATAAGATTCCAATATCTAAAAACGGAAAGCTTACTCTCAAAGGACACAGCCTTGATATAGAGCAAAAAATCAAAAGCATAATATCAAAAATGAAGTACATATGACATGAAAAAAGGAAGAGAGCGCCCTCTCTTCCTTTTGCTTTGGTTAGTTGAAAAGCAGTATTGCAAGCAAAAATATTATGTCCTTATTGTTCGCATCATCACTAATCAAAAGAAGAATCAATCCTGTTATCAAAAGCTGGTCCTTATCAAATCCGGAAAAAATCTCCTCGAGCAGTGATGGCATATGCACCCTTGTGCCGCATTCCGTTACCTGTGGCGAGGAATCGCTCTCATTTTCTACCTCTTGAAAATCCTCGTACTCATCGCATATCTCACATTCCTCGCCACTGCTATCGCCATATTCAAATGGCACCTCCTGCTCATCGCAGACTTGCTCACCATCATATGCTTCGCTGTCAAATTCCGAATCTAAAGGGCTTTGATTGTCGTCAATATGTGGCGAAAACGAGGGGGAATGTGCGTGCCTTGTGGCAGAGCCCACCTCACCTCTATGAGTTTTCATAGGTGGCTCTGAGGGAGTGGAAAATCTGCTCCCGCTATAGTTTTTCGGTATAGAAAAATTTGAGTATTTACTATACATACCTACCTCGTCAGCTTCATTATTTGTGTGATTTTTTCTATTTTGAGTATGTTGTCAATCATCTGCACACGCTTTTCGCTAAGATACGGCTTCAAAGCGCACAAAAGAGAAGAACAACGAGACACACTCGATACTATGGAATCAAATCCGCTACGCCCCTCATTTTGCGGTTGCTCCTCAACGGGCGAAGAATCATCGCCTGCAGGATTTGCGCTGTCATCGGTTCCTAATGAAGAACGTAAAAGCCCAACGACATCGGGCAGAGATTCGTTTGTATCTCCGTTGTGTGAATTTAAAATCCCCGATATTTTGCCCATCAGCTCCTCGTTTCCCAAAATCGAGGAGAGTGTGTCCTCAAGCCTTGCCTCGCTCATTTTTTTCCACCTCTGCCACCAAGCAAGTCGGTTACTCTCGCTATGTCATCGTCGGTTAAGCTTGCAAGAATTTCGCGAAGCTTACTCATGTCCTCGGGCCGCTTGATATCCCTTAGAGCATCAGTGCCAGACCTCGAAATTGCATACTTGATAGTGCTCCAAAGCCTATCGTCACTCATTTTTAAAACCATATTTATAGTGTTTTTATCAATTTTCATTTGTACACCCCCTTGCTTTACCATTTTATGCTTGTGCACAGCTATTGACACATTAACCCTTGATATGATAAAATAAATATGAAAAAACAAAAGGAGAAAAACATGAAAATTTTAGTATTTTCGGACTCTCATGGCGGATATAAATCAATCGAGAATGCCATCAAGCTTCATAAAGCAGAGGCAGACCTTGTGATTTTTCTCGGTGATGGAGCAAGGGACATGGATTTGATACAGGAAAAATACCCGCACCTGACAATCTTCAAGCTAAGGGGTAATTGCGATTTTATGTGCGACTCACCCGATAGCAGTATTCTTGATCTTGACGGGGTGAGAATACTTCTTACCCACGGGCATAAATATAATGTTAAAAGTGGGCTTGGCACGATCCTTTATGCAGGCATGGAGGGGGAGGTCGATGCGATATTTTTCGGACATACTCATCAAGAGCTCGACACAACCGTGGACGCAAACGGTAAGACAATTCGACTGTTTAACCCGGGAAGCATCGGTATGGGAAGGACATACGGAGTCGTAAATATCGTCAACGGAGTTCTGATTACCAATATTGCAAGCGCAGAGCCAAAATAATTGCCTAAAATACGCCGAAAAACGAAAAAAGGTGTTGCATTTATTGCATACATATGATAAAATAAAATCAAACAAATATATTATTATGGAGGATTCCAAAAATGCAAAAAAAATTAAGAATTGGTATTATCGGATGCGGAGGTATTGCAAACGGAAAGCATATGCCCGCACTCAAAAAGCAGCCCGAGGTTGAGCTTGTAGCATTCTGTGACCTTATCGAGCAAAGAGCGATAGATGCGGCAAAGAAATACGGCACACCCGACGCGAAGGTATATACCGACTACAAGGAGCTTCTTAAGGACCCAACAATTGATGTTGTTCACGTATGTACTCCTAACATCAGCCACAGCTTCATCACGGTTGATGCTCTTGAGGCAGGAAAGCACGTAATGTGTGAAAAGCCGATGGCAATCAATGCCGCAGAGGCAAAGAAGATGGTTGATGCCGCTAAGAGAACAGGTAAGATGCTCACAATCGGTTACCAAAACAGACAAAGACTTGATGCAAAATACCTCAAGGCAGAGGCAGATGACGGCGTATTCGGCGACATCTACTATGCAAAGGCAACAGCGCTTCGTCGCCGTGCAGTTCCTACATGGGGCGTATTTATTAAAGAAGAGGAGCAGGGCGGCGGTCCACTTATCGACATCGGTACACACGCACTTGACCTTACTCTTTGGACTATGAACAACTACAAGCCCAAATACTGTGTTGGTACTACATACCATAAGCTCAACAACCAAACAGAGAGTGCAAACGTATTCGGTCAGTGGAAGCCTGAGGAATTTACGGTTGAGGATAGCGCATTCGGCTTTATCGTTATGGAAAACGGCGCAACAATCGTTCTTGAGTCCTCTTGGGCAATCAATATGACAGAAACCAAAGAGGCTTGCACCACAATCTGTGGTACCGAGGCAGGCGCAAAGATGATAGACCAAGGCGTTCTTGAAATCAATGGCGTTAAGCACAACACAATGTACGAAACACGTCCAAACCTTGACGGAAAGGGCGTTGCATTCTACGATGCAGGCTCTTATAGCGCAGGTGACGAGGAAGCAAGACAATGGGTTCAAGCTATTCTTAACGGTACACAGCCAACCGTCCTTCCTGAGCAGGCATACTGTGTAACTCAAATACTCGAGGGTATTTATGAGTCTGCTAAGACAGGCAAGCCCTTCTACTTTGAAAACAACTAAGGAGAACCGAAATGAAATTAAGCGTTCTTGCAAACCTTTATGGAAGCATGCCTCTTGATAAGGCGCTTGAAAAAATCACATCATACGGCGTTCATACCGTAGAAATCGGTGCGGGCGGATATCCCGGCAAGGATCACTGCAACCCTGCTGAGCTTTTGGCGGACGAAAAAAAGCTTGCGGAATTCGTTGCAACCTTCAAAAAATACAATGTTGAAATTTGCGCGCTTGCTTGTCATGGAAACCCAATTCATCCCGATAAAGCAATCGCAAAGCAGTTCCATGACGATATGACAAATGCAATTCTTCTTGCAGAAAAGCTTGGAATTGACACGATTGTAGGATTTTCCGGATGTCCCGGCTCGGATCCCGATGCTAAGCGTCCATCTTGGGTAACATGCCCTTGGCCGGACGATTTCCTTGCAACTCTTGAATATCAATGGGATATTATGATTGCATATTGGAAGGAAATGACTGCTTTTGCCAAAGCGCACGGCGTAACCAAAATCGCCCTTGAAATGCACCCGGGATTCTGCGTATATAACCCCGAAACGCTCCTAAAGCTCAGAGCGGCAGTCGGTGATGTTATCGGCGCAAATCTTGATCCGTCACACCTTATTTGGCAGGGAATTAACCCTGTAATTGCGGCTCGTAAGCTCGCAGGCGCTATCTATCACGTACACGCAAAGGATACAAAGATAGATAACTTCAATAACGAAGCGAACGGCGTTCTTGATACGAAGCATTATGGCGACGAAATTAACAGATCCTGGATCTTCCGCACGGTTGGCTACGGTCACGGCGAGGACTATTGGAGAGACTTTGTTTCCGCGCTTCGTCTTGTAGGCTACGATAAGGTTCTCTCAATAGAACACGAGGATAGCCTTATGACCACCGACGAGGGACTCTGCAAGGCAATTGATGTTCTTAACAGAGTAATGATCAAGGAAGAAAAGCCCTGCGGAATGCGTTGGGCATAATAAAATTCAAAATAAAAAGCCTCTTGCCACGCAAGAGGCTTTTTGCATAGGTTGGTGAATAGATTTAATATAAAGCAATTCAGTTGTAGCTAAATAAAATCAAAAAAGCGGCTATTATAACCGCTTTTTTGATTTGAGGCAACTAAAAATGGCTTACTTTTTTAGTTGTTTTCACTTGAAGCTAAAGACTCGCTTTCGATTTCTGTGCTATCCTCAACAATGTCTTTTGTCGGAAATTTAATGTGATCCTTTGGATTTACATTTTTTCCGTCAACGGTCATTTCATAGTGCAAGTGTGGCTCCTGTGCGATTTCGTTCATTGCCGTTTCACCGACAGTGCCAATCACATCTCCCGCCTTTACTGCGCAACCGATAACAATACCATCACCGACCTCTTTTCCAAGGTTCTTGTAGATGCTTACTGCGTTTCCGGAATGCTCAATGGAGATGCACGTTCCCATGAAGGGATCCTCCCAGACATTTGTTACTGTTCCGTCAGCTACCGCCATAACCTCCGATCCAAGCTCTGCCAACACATCAACACCCATATGAGTACGCCAATCGTTCATCGTAGGCGAAAAAACGGGTACGCTATCGCTGTAATCAAAGCTTACCTCTCCGTCAACGGGCACGGAAAATTCAGGCAAAACATCTGTTTCTGAAATGGTAGGACCTGTTTGTGATTCCGTATCATTAGAGGAAGATGAGTCGATTGGTGGATTTGTGGAGCTTTGTCTTGCGGCAACGGCTGCGATAATAAGAATTGCGACAATGGCAAATACAACTGCCAATGTGAGATAAAAAATTCTCATGTTTTTCTTGTTTTCGTTTTCTTCCATAATATCTTTTCCTTTCAAATTTTTACAACCATATTATTGAGCAATAAAAACGCCTTTATGCAAGAAATTCAAAAAAACAAAAAAGTATGCCAAGGAGTTTTCGAAATCGTTGACAATGCGATCGATTTATGATATTATATAAGGTAAGAAAGCTTTAAAAACAGGAGAAAACTATGATTTTAATTGAACGTGTATCAGTAATGAATTTTGAAAACGCAATAAGAGGCGCAAGAAACCCTCTTAATTCGTGGGCAAAGAGCGATAGCTACTATGGCGAGAACGGAGAATACATTCTTGGAGAAAACGACCTCGCTCTTGCAAAGAAGCTTGCCAAGGCGGGAAGCGATCACAGAAAGTATTTAAGACAAATTTTTGTCAGTGTTGACATTACGGCGCCGCTTTATTGGTGGAAGGAGTACGACACATATAAAGTTGCAACAGTTGCAAACTCCACCTCGACTATGCATAAAATTCATGCAAAGCCCTTTGAAAGAGACGATTTCAGTCATGATAGAATGACACCCGAGGCGCTCAAAATTCTCGATATTACAATCGAATATCTTGAGAGCGCTCGCCAAAAATTCATCGAAACTAAGCAAAGAGAGTATTGGCACGATATGATACAGCTTCTTCCCTCAAGCTATAACCAAATGAGGACCTGTACTCTTAACTACGAAACTCTCATAAACATCTATTACGCAAGACGCAATCATAAGCTCGCAGAATGGCACACGGTATGTGATTGGATTATGTCCCTGCCGTATGCAAAGGAGCTTATCGCAATAAGAGAAGAAGAATAATGATAGAAAAGCTAATTAAGGATTACGCATCTCCCGAAAAGCCTGAGGTTAGAGTAAGAGTTGGCAGATTCGCAGGCTTTGTCGGCATAATACTGAACACTCTTTTGTTCGCAGTAAAAATCGTGCTTGGAGTTTTGTCTTCGAGTGCATCTATAATTGCGGACTCAGTAAACAATCTAACCGATGCGGGCTCAAATGTGCTGACCGTCGCAGGATATACCGTTTCTGGCAAGCCCGCAGATAAGGATCACCCCTACGGCCATGCAAGAATGGAATATCTTTCGTCGCTCTTTATCTCGATTATCATAATGATTCTCGGCGTCGAAATGCTAACTACCTCGATTAATAAAATTATCACGCCAACCGCTACCGAAAAATACGATACAGTCGCAATAATAATCATCGCTTCAACTATCTTAGTTAAGCTTGCAATGTCGCTTCTGTTTAGAAAACTCGGCAAGCACATAAGCTCGGATACCCTAAAGGCGGCCTTTGCCGATAGTGTAAGCGACGTTATTGCAACAGGCGCAGTTGTCGTAGGAATGATTTTAACACCAATCACAGGTAAATATACCGACGGTGTAATCGGCTCGGTGATTTCAATCTATATCACCATAATGGGCATAAAGCTCGTAATAGAGTCCTCTAATACTCTGCTCGGCACTGCCCCCGATGCCGAATTTATAATGGCGCTCACTCGCAAAATAAGAGAATATGACGGTGTTCTCGGCATACACGACCTTGTAGTTCATTCTTATGGTGCAGGAAAGGTTTTTGTGAGCGCACACGTAGAGGTGGATAGCGAAAAGGACGTTCTTATCAGTCACGATATGATAGATGCAATCGAGGCAGATGTCTTGGAGCAGATGGGAGTAAACCTTGTAATACATATGGATCCGATATGTATTACCGATCCGGAAACCAATGCCTTAAGAGACCAAACACTCCAAATCCTTCAAAGCATTTCATCAGAGTATTCCAGCCCGATATCAATGCACGATTTTAGAGTTGTAAAGGGCTTTTGCTCTCAAACAAAGATACTTTTTGATGTCAATATTTCAAATGAAATGATACTTTCAAACGATGCTCTTTATGAGGAAATCTATGAAAGACTAAAGAAAATCAACCCATTATTCGTACTTATTTTGACAATTGACAGAGATTATTTTTCACAAAGATACGAGGGAAAATAAAGCAAACGGAGCACTTATGAAGAAAAAAATATTATTTTTGCTTTTTATATTCATAGTCACTCTTGTCGTTTCAATAAGCATAAGCGCCGCAGAGCTTGATTTCAATGTTGAGCTTACCGACGGCACTAAAATACAGTCAACCGACAATGTGGTTTACCTGCCGTCATACGCAGATATAACAAAGCTTAAAATCGGCTATTCATCTGCATTTTTAAATATGAGAATAAACGGCGTGCCGGTTAAAAATGGGGACGTAATAAATGTTTCCTCACTCAAAAAGGTCAATCAGGTAGATAGAATAGAGTATTACGAGCTAAAGCTTAAATGGGGCAACGCGGGCACGGAGCAAACAATCTTGATTTACAAGGCAAGCTCCTTAAGGAGCCTATTTATCTCAACCTCAATAGGAAAAAGCTCATTGCTTGGAGACACAGAAGATAAGTCCGCAGCCGTCAAGCTGATAAATAAGGACTCCTCGGTGCTTCTTGAAAAGACCGCAAGCGTTAAAACAAGGGGAAACTCTACCGATACCTATATGAAAAAGCCGTTTCAGGTTAAATTTGCAAACGGTACGGATGTTTTGGGAATGGGCAAGGCAAAAACTTGGCTTCTTTTGGCAGACTACCTTGACCAAACCTATATGCGAAATGCCCTTATGTATAGGCTTGCCAAGGATTTGGGAATGGGTGCGTGCGATTTTACAAGCGTTGACGTATTCGTTGACGGTGAATACCAAGGCGTATATTTGCTTTGCGAAAAGGTCAACATAAACGCAAATAGAGTCAATATATCGGAGCTTGAAAAGCAAAACGATATGCTCAATCCTACATATTCAAAGCAAACCACAACCGTTATTGACTCCGAGCTTATAAATGAAACGATTGTGACTGAATATAAATATGTAAACGGCGTTGTAAATCCTTCGGATATAACGGGCGGATACCTTGTAGAGCTTGATAATAATAGCAAGGAAAACCGTTCCAAATTCGATTCGTATTTTATTACTCAAACAGAATTCGGAGAAAACCTGTATGTGATTCAATCTCCTGAAAAATGCTCGAAGGAGCAGGTGGAGTATATTGCAAGGCTTTTTGCCGAAATGGAGGAGGCTATGGCGGCCTCTGATGGCATAAATTCGCTCGGTAAGCATTACACAAGCTATATTGATATGGAAAGCTTCGCCACCGCTTATATAATGGCAGAGCTTGGTAAAAATTACGATGCGGGAAGTGCAAGCATATATTTCAACAAGGATATTGACAAGGGATTAGAGCAATCAAAGATAGTAAAGGGACCTCTTTGGGTCTGTGATAACACTCTCGGAAACATTCATCGTAACGGGGCAGAGCATCAGGAATCAATGTGGGCGAAAAATCGCACACCCTGGAATATGCTCACAAGACATAGCGAATTCAATTTCGTTGTTACAAATAAGTTTGAACAGGCCTATGATATAATCTACGATATGCTCGACAAGGGAGGATTTATCGACCAACAGCTTTCGTTGCTCGGATGCTCACCTGCAATGGATAGAGCCCGTTGGGACTCGGCAGATCCGTCTGCGTGGCCCAAGTATTATGACGGCTCGCTTCATTGGTTCCAGCAAAACGGAAATGCGTTTCCAACCTATCCTGTATATACCGACTATATAAATGCAACAAAGCTTACTGCTGTCGGATATTTGTGTAACGCTCTTGCAGTGAGAACAAATTATCTCGTATCCGAATGGGGCTGCGATGTTGAGAAAAGGACGAGAGTGCTTAATATATCACCCGCACCGCTTGACGAAACGGTAACGGATGCTCCAATTTTGCCAAATCAATCCCAAGGTGGAGTAACCGATACACCACCCGATGAAAACAACGGCGCACAACTCACACCCGAGCCGTCGGTGCCAAACGGACTCGGTGGTGATATTATAGCAACAATAATAGCGCTTTCCGTAATTGGACTGGGTGGAATACTGTGCATAGCTATTGCGATTTTGAACTTTTCAAGGTCGATAAAGCGAACCAAAGGCACGGTTGTCGAAGCGCCGACAAATACTCTTGTAGAGGTTGAGCAACCGCAATCAATTACAGATACGGAGCAGACGCCACCGTCTGAGCCAAATGACGATAAATAAAAATGGACAGATTTCTGTCCATTTTTTATTTTCTTATAGCTTAACTGTTAGCATTTTGCCCTTTTCAATATTGTATCTTCTGTCACCTAAAACAAGTGTTCCGCCGTCAATTCCCGAAAGCACGCAAATCTCGCTTTCCGTCATTTTCACATAAATTTCGGAGTCGAGTGCGGGCACGTGTCCCTCAATTTTACCAAAGCACATCAAATTCGGCTTTACCTCAAATCGAGAATAACCAACACCGGTGGGATAAACGCCAAGCGCATATTTTCCAAGCAGATATATGGGTGATGCTCCCCATGCGTGACATAGGCTCTTTTCATATTTTCCACCATACATCTCATAATGCTCAATTCCACTCTTTGTAGGATCAAACTCCTCCCAAATCGTAGTAGCGCCGAGAGCAAGCATACCGCCCCAATAACTATGAAGCATATCCGTCATATACTTGAAATCGCCCAATCGGCACATCGCATCAAGCTCGAAAAATTCAAAATAAGGAGTAGTGATTTTTGTGATTTTGTCATTATAAATGACATTTTGAACGATGCTACCCTTGCGCTCCTTGCTTGTGTAATCAAAGAGAAGTGCAAATATATTGGCGTGGCGTGTCACATTATTCTTGCCCGATTTGTAATCGTCAATAAATGCGCCTCTTTCCTCGCACCAATAAAGGTCATTTATCGCCTTAACCATATACTTGACCTGCTCCTTGCACCTGTTATGCATTTTTTCGTCACCGTTCAATTCGGCACATTTGCCAAGACATTCATACGCACGGCAAAGGAGCATCTGCTCGGCGCACATAGGGCCGTTTGAATCAAACGTCGACCAGTCAATGAACACCCAATCGTCGCTTTTTCTTTCGTACATTCCGTTCTTGTCAAGACGGCTCTCGACAAATGCCCATACATCAAGCATATCGGGGTAAATATCTTTTATAAAGTCTATGTCGCCCGTGTGGAAATAATATTCCCAAATGCCTATAAACCAATAAAACGTATAGTCGCAAATTGTGTTCATATGCTTTGTGATAGGGCTTGCGCCTCGTAAAATTCTCGTTGTACGCTTTACGATGTCATTGTCATTTGCCAGATAATAGTTTACAAAATAGCTTTGATATGCGTCACCGCCCCAAACCCATCTGTCACGCTTTATTCCATCAAAAAAGCCCTCACGTGAGTTCAAAAGCATAGTGTACTCGCACACCCTCCAAAGCTTATTTATCATTTCGTCATCGCACGCAAAGGATGCTCTTATTTCAAACGGCAAATATTCAAAATCAACACAAACGTCACACTCTTGGTTGAAATCGGGTATGAATATATACCTAAATGCACACGCCTCCGATATAAATGAGCCGTTTTCAAGTGCGGCATTTACAACGCAGTTTGCATATTCGTAATCAAGCGCCTCCTCGTACGACTCTCCAAGTGACAAAAGAAGATCGGGAATATCAGCCTTTACACCCGATATAATTATTTTTCCAAACGTTTCCTTGCCAAAATCAAAAAGAATACCGCCACTCTCGTATGTCACGGAGGTCGGAGCTATTCTTTTATAAGAAAACTTAAAAATCTCGGGATTGTCATTGATATCAACGTAAAGTGAGCTATCTCCTGCGTGACGTCCCGCCATATCGTCGTTTTCACTTACCACCCAGCTTCTGTCGGTTGCAAACACATTTCCCTTGCAATAAAATGCGGGGAAGCCCTCTGCCTTGAAACCTGAAACAATCACCTGATGCTTGCCCACACCAACGGTTATTTTAGAATTTGGCGGATAGCATACGCCATCAACACTTATGCAAGCTTGAGGTGTGTTTGAATAAAATTCTATTGTCTCTTCTTGGAAAATTTCCGCTTCCTTGGTAAGAGAAGCATTGTGCCTTGGAGCATCAATTCTCCACATGGGATAGTAATAAAGCGACCTTGTATCTGTTTTTTCACCATTTTTATATGTTTTTCCGTATGTTCTTCTGTTGTGTAAAAGCATTCCGTGATATAGCTCAAGGCTACCGGGATACCAAATCCATTTTGCCATAATAAACTCCTTTATATTTTATATGCCTAACACAATTTTATCATACATAAGCATCTATATCAATATCTAAATTAAAAAAGTGCCTTGGTTAAAGGCACTTTTTAGATTTTATTTGCGATTCTTGATAGCATCAATAGGCTTCATTGAAGCGATCTTCTTGACGGGAAGGAATGTCGCAATAATTGCAACAAGAAGCGAAGCGCCAAGCAATAGAATTGCCTGTCTTACACCGAATGTCAAGAAGGTTATAAGAATTCCGAGGTCCTCTCTGAATATGCTGTTTAAGAAAAATACCACAACGCCCGTTGTAACAAGCGATAGTACAAAGTTTATCATAGCAATGATGAAGGACTCTGCAAAGAATATCATAAATACATCTCTTGAACGAGAGCCGATTGCACGCAAGATACCGATATCCTGCTTCTTGTACGAAATGCTCGTCGCAATAAAGTTTGAGAGCATAAGTGAAGCAAATAGCGCAAAGCCAAGACCTACATAGAGGAACACCTGACCCATAATCAAGAGCGCCTCGTCAATCATCTCAAGCTCATAGGTAACGGAGTTTTTAAGAGAGAATCTCGCCATTTCGTCATAGTGAGAGTTTTCGTAAGAAAATTCGGCAATGCTACGCACACCGACTCTGTCAGTAGGCATAGGAGCGACAACATAGCTATAATCACCCATGGAAAGCTCGTCAACAAGAAGACCGAAAATCTCGTCACTTACAACCACCTTAACTCCGGGCTCCGTTGTGAATCCGACAACTCTTGCGTCCTTTGATTCCTCGGTGGTATAATTGTTACCGTAGGACTGGTACCTGATAGCGAGATTGGGGCTCGCTTTTTTGAAATCCTCAATAACATACTCGGTGTAAAGAGTCATTACACGCTCAATCTCAGAATTGCTAAGCGAGGTTTGCTCACCGTTTGCGGCGGCATTATATTGTTGTCTGTAATTCCAGAAGCAATCGTTGTAATTTGGAGCAGTAACCTCGTTTCCATCCTTGTCATAGATCGTGTGCTCTGAGTACCAAGAGGGCTTTTCTGTTGCATTTTTTGCATTCTCCATAGCCTGCGCAAAGGTTTCGGAAGCAAGACCTGCAAACAAATAATCGTAACGGCTTCTGTCATAGTCAACTCTTGAAATGCTATAGAAAAGGTCAAGACATGAGCCATCAGGGAAATAAACCCTTCTTTTTGAATATTGCTCATAGGTGATTACATCGTCAGTAATCTTGTATTTTTCCATAAGGGCCTCGTAGAATGCCTTCGCATCGTAAAGGTCACAGCCATTTTCTACGGCAAGGTTAGAGAATAAATAAGCGATATAATCCTTATTAATAACATTATCTTGAAGTGCTTCGTCAAATATCAAATAGTCATTTTCGTTGAATGCAGGAGAAATTTTCTTTATATAAGAAAGAGCCTCGTCATAGTTTTCTTTTGCATAGGCATACGCCGCTACATTATCAATACTATTTTGAATAGCATCGAAGGAGTAGCTTCCGATGTAGTTTAGTGCATAATCACACTCGACACCGCTAAGCGTGATATCGTATGGGGCAAAGGAGCTCTCCTCGTCAATATGATCAGAGCTACTCAAAAGCATTCTTGCATCGCTTACGGAAAGAATGATATCAAACTTGCCAAGTGCGCTTACAGGAGCATCTGTGAGCCAATGAACCTTAGAGGTGTTAATTTGAGCAAGCTTATGAAGGTTATAGCAATATGTTGGCCAAGCTTCATAATTTCCGTCATCAAGGCTTGCATTTTTGTCCTTGTAGGTGAAAAATTCAAAGCTTCCGTTTCTGACATTTTGACGGTTTGCGTTAACTGCTGAATTTATTTCGTCAAAGAGAGCCGGAGTAATAAACATTACCGCATTAAGAGAATAGCTGTTTGATGACTCAAGCTCCTCGTAAATGATCATATTGAGGATGTTTTCGCTTGTTGTGTCGGCAAGAGCTTCGTATCTTGTGCTATCAAATTTTGTGTCCAAAATACCAACGATTTTGTACTTTTGAGTTGGCATATTCCAGTTAACCTCAACAGTAATCTCCTTGCCAATCATATCATTTGCGGAATTTATTTGGACAATATCGGATGTGTCGGTTTTATCGTTGTACTGAAGGAAACCGTGTCTTACATAGTTTTCGGCAATAAATTTACTAATAACGATTTCGTTTTTTTCGACAGGCGCTCTACCTGATATGGTATAACCGAAATTGGAAATCAATTCCTCGTCAAGAATTGCCACTCCTGAGAAGTTGTCCGGATAAATTCTTGACCAATCATACCTGTCAACTACCGTTTCTGCAACCTCTTTTGTGTAATAAAGATTGATGCTATCTCCGCCGAGCACGGGCGTAAACTTGAGTCCTGTTTGCTCCTCAAGAATAGAAACCTCGTCCTTTGAAATTTGGTTGTTCCATTCATTCCAATAGAAATCTGACGGGTCACTCTCGTCGTAGATATATTTTATTTCCTTTACGAATGACGCATAGTCAATTTTTGAGTCTATAAGCGATTCGGTACAGGTGTTTATGCTGTCATATGACGCAATAGTATCCGCAAGACCGAAAAGAGAGAAGGCGATAAACGAAAGTAAAATAGTGAATACAAGACGCACCTTCTTATGCTTAAGACCACTTGAACCAAGCTTAAAGGCATTTTTAAGCGAAAGCCTTGACTTGATAAGCTTAAAAATACCGCCCTTGTTTTCGATTTTATTTTCATCTGTTGGCTTGAAGATTTTATTCTGACGCTTATCATTTATAATAATCGAGGTGGTGGAGCGAACCTTGCGAATGTATTCATTTATCGCAATTCTGTCCTCCTCGGTCAACTCGTAACCGTCCTTGATTATGATTTCCTTTCCAACATAGGCAACATTCGGCTCATCGGTGTTTTCTGTTGCTTCATCATCATATTCAACGTCAGATATGATTTTTCCGTCGGATAGCTCGATAATTCTGTCTGCATAAAGCTCGGAAAACTCTCTGTCATGCGAAACGATAAGAACAAGCTTCGTTTTTGAAAGCTTTTTAAGCGTGTCAAACACTTGCCGTCCGGTAACAGAGTCAAGAGCGCCGGTGGGCTCGTCTGCCATAATAATTTCGGGCTTCTTTACAAGTGCACGGGCAATAGCAACTCTTTGCTTTTGCCCGCCTGATAGCTCGTTCGGCTTTCTCGAGCCGAGTCCGTCAAGCTCAACCTGGTGTAAAATTTCGTTTATTTCACCGTTAGTTGCCTTGCGCCCCTGAAGCTCTATGGCAAGAGCAATGTTAGCGCCGACAGTGAATTCCTCAAGAATGTTGTATTCTTGGAAGATAAAGCCGACATAAGTGTTACGGTAGCTATCAAAATGAGATTGCTTGAAATCGGACGAGGATTGTCCCTTGATTATAATTTCACCGGAGTCAACCGTATCAAGACCACCGAGAACGTTTAAAAGAGTGGACTTACCGCTTCCGCTTTTTCCGAGAATGAAAACCATTCCCGTGTCGGGCAAACGCAAAGAAACATCGTCAAGTGCGTTTACCGTGACGCCCTTTTTAGGAGCGTAAACCTTTTTTAGATGCCTTGCTTCAATCATATTATTTCCTCCTTGATAATATATATAAGGTACTATTATCTTTAATTATAGCACCATGAGTCGCTTGTGTCAATAAAAATGCTTTAAAAAGGAGCGACGAGAGGACAAGGCAAATAGTCGCTAAAATACGACATTATAAAGCTACTCAAAACCGCCAACTTTGAAAACTTTTGCTGAAATAAGACAAAAAAGCCCGTTTAAGACGTCAAAATCCTCAAAAAATGCACAAAAAGACTCTTTTATCTATAAATAAACAAATGAACATATGCTCAATAAATAAATACATAAACAAATATTTTCAAGGAAATATTTCAAGAAAATGCTTAAATCAGGTAAAAACAGGTAAATAATAAAGAAAAAATAAGGAGTGAAATTAAAAGAATGAAAGTAATTATTTTACCAAACGACAACAAAAGCCCTCAAGAAAATCTTGATAGCACAATGAGGCTTTTTGGAGGAATCCCTGTTTTTCTTCATACAGTTCTTTTGTTTGAAAAATACGGATTTTCGGATTTTATAATCTGCGACAATTCAAGAGGACACGCAATAAGAGACTATCTTTATTCTAACCTTGACAAAATAAAAGGCTTGAAAATAAAGATTTTAAAGCTTCCGCCATACCTCAAAAGCCCTCAGATTTTATTATTCTGTCAAAAAAATGGCGTTGAAAACGCATTTTTTGTTGCTCCAAATGATGTAGTGACCGATTTGAACGTCGAAAAAATGCTTTCTTACCACAGACAAAATGCAAGAGCGGCTACCGTTTGCGTGGCAGAGCAGAAAAAATATTTCGGTACGGGAGATGCAAATCAGGGTGATAAATATGAGGCGAAAATTGTAAATTCGGGCTTCTATATTTTCGAGGAGGAGGCAACTGACTACATGTCCCCCGGTGAATCAATTGATACAGACGCCGTTATCAGCATGGCGGAAAATGACGAGCTTTCTGTTTATTCTGACAACCATTTCGTTCAAAGGTTTGACTGAAAAGCGATGACAAAAAAGAAAGTGGATAAAATCAGCTTGATTTGCACAAGTGAGACGTAAAATTCGTAAATTCAAGAATTTAAAAATTCAATAAAACTAAAATTCTAAAAAATAGTAACATTCTTGACTTGAAAAGGGAAAATTGCAATATTATGCTAATAAAATAACAAAAAATAGCGAGAAATTCTCGCTATTTTTTGTTATTCATCAAAGTCAAATGAGCCTGTATAAAGCTGATAGTATTTGCCCTTTTGTGCAAGTAACTCCTCGTGTGAGCCACGCTCAATAATTCTTCCGTGGTCAAGGACCATAATAACATTTGAATTCTTGATTGTCGAAAGCCTATGTGCAATTACAAATACCGTTCTGCCTTGCATCAAGGCATCAAGACCTGCCGATACAAGCGACTCGGTTCTTGTGTCAATGGACGAGGTCGCCTCGTCAAGAATCATAACAGGCGGATCGGCAACCGCAGCTCTTGCAATAGAGATAAGCTGACGCTGTCCCTGCGACAAATCCGAGCCATTTCCCGAGATTATAGTGTTATATCCATCGGGAAGCATAGATATAAAGCCGTGAGCATTTGCGCGCTTTGCCGCCTCAATGCACTCCTCGTCGGTCGCATCAAGCTTTCCGTACCTGATATTGTCCATAACAGTACCTGTAAATAGGTTTACATCCTGCAAAACGATACCGAGAGAGCGTCGCAAGTCGCTTTTCTTGATTTTGTTGATATTTATTCCGTCGTATCTTATTTTTCCGTCGGCAATATCGTAGAATCTGTTTATAAGATTGGTAATAGTTGTTTTACCTGCGCCTGTCGCACCGACAAAGGCTATTTTTTGACCGGGCTCGGCATAAAGAGAAATATCATGTAGAACAATCTTGTTCTCAACATAGCCGAAATCAACCTCGTTCATACGAACGTCACCTCTTACTCTTGTATAGGTAACAGTTCCGTCACCGTGAGGATGCTTCCACGCCCAAATGCCTGTGCGCTCCTCGGATTCTGTAAGATTTCCGTCATCATCAAGCCTTGCATTTACAAGAGTTACATATCCGTTATCTACCTCGCATTCCTCATCCATAATCTCAAATGCTCTCTCAGCACCCGCAAGTCCCATAATGATGGCATTTGCCTGGTTTGAAAGCTGAGAAACATTGTTGGTAAATTGCTTTGATAGACCAAGGAAGGCAACAATAGTACCGATTTGGAACGGCTCGAAGCCGGTAATAGAAAGGTTTTTAACCTTAAAAATATAAAGCATTGCACCGGCAAAAATCAAAAGCACATAGAGAATATGTCCTAAATTGTTCATTATAGGCATAAGAATATTTGCTCTTGTGTTTGCCTTGGTCGCATTGTAGCAAAGGTCGGAGTTGAGCGCATCAAAGCGCGCCTTGCTCTTGTCCTCGTAATTGAATACCTTCACAACCTTTTGACCGTTAATCATCTCCTCAATATAGCCCTCGGTTATACCAAGAGATTCCTGCTGTCTTTTGAAATATATCGCTCCGCTACCGCCTATCTTTTTTGAAACGATAGTCATTACAATAACTCCGAGGATAACAACCATAGTCATCCAAAAGCTCATATAGAGCATAAGAGAGGTAACAGTAAGGAGAATAATGACAGTTGTTATAACCTGCGGAAGCGATTGGGAAATCAACTGTCTCAGAGAATCAATGTCATTCGTGTAGTGCGACATTATATCGCCACGGGTATTTGAGTCGAAATATTTGATAGGAAGATTTTGCATCTTCTTGAACATCATTGCTCTGAACTTGTGTAGCGAGCCCTGCGTTACAACCGCCATCGTTCTTGTTTGCGTAAAAGCGCTGATAAGACCTATAACGTAGATACCTATGAGAATAGAGATTGCAATTCCAATTCTTCTGAAATGGTCATCCATTACGGCATCTATTCGTTGTTGCTTGCCCGCCTCCCATTCGGCGATTTCCGCCTCTGTCATAGTGGCGCGCTCCTCGTCTGTCAAGCTTAGCTCCTCGAGCGCCTCAACGGACGTGTTTACAACGTATTCCTGGAAAATAGAGGGACAAGCCGTTGCCATAGCACTGAGACAAATGCACACTAGAACTAAGATAATCGGAGCACGATAAAAGGAAAATATAAGCTTTACAAACCTTGTAAACGTTCCTTTTTTTGCTTTTTTCATAGGGCGGCCCATGGCGGGCTGACGTGGATTTTTTACTGCCTTGTTCATTCCATCTTCGCCCCCTTTGTTTGTGAAGTGAATATTTCTCTGTAAATTTCGTTAGTCTCAAGAAGCTCGTCGTGAGAGCCGAAGCCATTCACCTTGCCATCATCTAATACGATAATGACATCAGCATCCTGGACGCTTGAAATTCTTTGAGCAATAATAATCTTGGTGGTGTCTGGGATTTCCTCGCGAAGCGCCCTGCGAATAAGCGCATCTGTTCTTGTGTCAACCGCACTTGTCGAGTCGTCAAGAATGAGTATTTTAGGCTTTTTAAGTAGCGCTCTTGCAATGCAAAGACGCTGCTTTTGACCACCCGAAACGTTTGTTCCGCCTTGCTCAATATAAGTGTCGTATCCGTCAGGGAAGGAGCGAATAAATTCATCGGCGCAGGCAAGCACACAAGCTCTTATAAGCTCCTCATCGGTTGCGTTTTCATTACCCCAACGAAGATTTTCCTTGATAGTTCCCGAGAATAAAACGTTTTTCTGCAAAACAATGCTGACTGCATCTCGAAGCGCAACAAGGTCGTAATTCCTTACGTCGATACCACCAACGCAAACAGAGCCGTCGGTTACGTCGTAAAGACGCGGAATAAGCTGAATAAGCGAAGATTTTGAGCTTCCGGTTCCACCCACAATTCCAACGGTTTGTCCCGATTTTATATGCAAGGTAATGCCCTCGAGAGCAAATTTTTCTGCTCTCTTTGCATACTTAAAGTTGACACCGTTAAAATCAATATCACCGTTTTCAACAACCTGTACTGCATTTTCCGGGCTTTTTATCGTTGTTTCCTCGTCAAGCACCTCGCAAATACGGCGCGCGCTTTCGAACGACATCGTAATCATTACAAATATCATTGAAATCATCATAAGACTCATAAGAATTTGCATTCCATATGCCAAAAGCATAGAGAATTTGCCAACGTCAAATGCCGTTCCCGTCGTTTGAATGAGCACATACGAGCCAAAGAAAAGCACACTTACCATTAAGGCATACATACAAAACTGCATAACAGGAGCATTTAGAGCGAGGATTTTTTCTGCCCTTGTAAAATCGTTTCTGACATCGCCTGAGGCATCCTCGAATTTCTCAACCTCGTAGCCCTCACGCACAAAGGATTTAACAACTCTCATTCCTTGGACATTTTCCTGCACCGAGTTGTTCAACGTATCGTATTTTTTGAAAACCTTTTTGAAAATAGGCATTGCCTTTCTGGCAACCATGATAAGAGTGAACATAAGAATAGGCACTATGCATACAAAAATAAATGCCATTTTTCCACCAACCGTGAACGCCATAACGATGGAAAAAATGAACATAAACGGCGAACGAATAGCGGTTCTTATAATCATCATAAAGGATTGCTGAACGTTTGTTACGTCTGTCGTAAGACGAGTAACCAAGCTTGAGCTTGAAAATTTGTCAATATTTTCAAAGGAAAAGTCCTGGGATTTGTTGTAAAGAGCGGTACGAAGATTTTTTGCAAATCCGCAAGAGGCTATTGAACAGTGAATGCCTGCCACAGCGCCAAAAGCCAATGAGAGCAACGCACATACAATCAGAATTGTGCAAAATACAGCAACACGTCCCATATCAATGCTTCCACCCGATTCCTGAAGCTCTTTTATAAGAGTACCGGCAATAGCGGGAATAGCACATTCCATAATAACCTCAAGCATAACGAAAAGAGGAGAAAGAATTGTGCTTTTCTTGAATTCGCCGATAAATGAAGACAATTTTTTTAACAGTTTCAAATAAATAACTCCCTTCTAAAAACAATACAGTAACATTTTAACACTAAATTGCGCTAAAATCAATACGCATAATAAAGAAAAAATATAAAAATTTTTCGCTGAATTTGTGAACAAACACAAAAAACAAGCCGTCCGAGAAAGAGGGCTTTAATTAGTCTAAAATGTCAAGATAAGCAGTCGAAAAAAGCTCTTTTATTCGGTCGTTTCTTCCTGTAAGATGCAAATATCCGAATATCGCCTCAAACCCCGTTGCATTCTTGTATTCAAAGGCGGAGGCACTTTTGGGAATGTTTAAATGAGAGCAGTTGCGCCCACGCCTAAAAATGTCCGACTCCTCCTCGGTAAGCAAAGAGGCTATTGAAAGATATGCCCTGCTTTGCGCAACGGCAGTTACAAACCTTCGAGCCTGCTCGTTTAGCTTGGCGCTTTTTTCGTATCCCTTCGCAACAAGCCTTTCACGTACGAGTAGCTCAATTACCGCATCGCCGAGATATGCAAGAGCCATAGCGCTCGTTTGAGAAAAATCAATCATAAAATAAACTCCCGAAATCATTTAAATTAACGTAATTTTAACACATCCCCCGCCAAAAATCAATATAAGTCTTGAAATATTGTGAAAAATGTGGTAAAATAATCAAGTAAATAAAAAATTTTTCTGAGCATTTTCTGCTCGACTGCGCGCTGTTGCGTGTCAGACAGGAGATTTTATGTTATATGATGTTGTGATCATAGGTGCCGGAATAAGCGGCACTATGTGTGCATATATGCTGGCTAAATACGATGTCAGCGTTATAGTTCTCGAGGCGGGAGAGGATATCGCATCGGGCTCAACCCGTGCTAATTCCGCAATCGTTCATGCGGGCTATGATGCCAAGGAGGGAACTCTTAAGGCGTTGCTTAATGTACGTGGCTGTGAAATGATGGAGGAAATTGCAAGGTCGCTCGATGTTCATTATCAAAGATGCGGATCTCTTGTGGTTGGCTTTAATGAGCGTGATAGGGCTCATATAGAGCTTCTTTTGCGCCGTGGCACAGAAAACGGAGTAAGGGATTTGAGAATTATCGAGAGCGCGGAGCTTCACGAAATGGAGCCGTATGTTGCGCCTGAGGCAATCTGTGCGCTTTTTGCTCCCACCGCAGGCATTGTCTGCCCTTACGATATTGCCTTTGCTGTAAGCGAAAATGCCGTAACCAATGGTGCGGAATTCAAGTTTAACTTCAAGGTAGATAAAATAGAAAAAAACGATGAAATATTCACCGTTTACTGTGGTGAGAAATGCGTTAGCGGAAGGTTTGTTCTTAACTGTGCAGGCTTGTATTGCGACGAAATTGCCAATATGGCGGGCGATCCGCTTCCGTTTGAAATTATACCGAGGCGGGGAGAGTATATGCTTCTTGATAAGGCAGAGAGCAAAATTGCCTCTCACACCCTGTTTGTAACTCCAAGCGAAAAGGGAAAGGGAATCTTGGTTTCCCCAACCGCTGACGGAAATATAATCGTCGGTCCGAATGCTAATTTGGTTGAGGAAAAAAGCGATACAAGCGTCACATATGAGGGCCTTGACGAAATCGCAGAGGGTGCTCGCCTTATAGTTCCAACGATAAATTTGAAGGCTAACATCACATCATTTGCTGGGGTAAGACCAACCCCATCAACTGGTGATTTCTACATTCAACCATCAGATAGAGTTGAAAATCTTGTTCATGTAGCGGGAATTGAGTCCCCTGGACTTGCCTCGTCACCCGCAATTGGTGAATATGTGGTCGAAATTCTAAAAAATCTCGGACTTGAATTGACCAAAAGAGAGGGGTATATTTCAACTCGCTCTAAAAACGGAAATTTCAAGCTTTTCTGCGATATGACTGACGAGGAGCGAAGAGAGGCAATAAGGAAAAATCCTGCATTTGCAAAAATTATTTGCAGATGTGAAAATATAACCGAGGGCGACATTCTGGGCGCTATTCACCGTCCGATTCCTGCTCATACCGTTGATATGGTTAAGAGAAGAACGAGGTCGGGAATGGGTAGGTGCCAGGGCGGATTTTGCCGCACCCGTGTCGCAGATATAATTTCAAGAGAGCTTGGAATACCGCTCTCTGAGGTTAGAAAATTTACCAAAAACTCTAAAATCCTTTACGGAAAAACCAAATGAGGCTTAAATGGAAAAAAAGCTAATTATTATAGGCGCAGGTCCGGCAGGACTTGCGGCGGCGCTTGGTGCCATTGATTCTGGACTTTCACCCGAGGACATTCTCATTCTTGAGCGTGAGGATGAGCTTGGCGGAGTTTTAAACCAATGCGTTCACAGTGGCTTTGGCGAATATACTATTGGTGAAAGTCTTACGGGAACCGAGTATGCCGAGCATTTTATAAACAAGGTTAAAAAGGTCGGTATTCCGTACCTTACTGGCACTACGGTTTTGTCGGTTACCGAGGATAAGGAAATAACCGTCGTATCCTCAAGCCTTGGCTACACGAAGCTAAGGGCGCAGGCAATAGTGCTTGCTATGGGGTGCCGTGAACGCTCCCGTGGTTCTCTGCGTATAGCCGGAACACGTCCTGCAGGCGTTTTTTCGGCGGGAACGGTGCAACGCTTCATAAATATAGAAGGACATCTTCCCGGCAAAAAAGCAGTTGTTTTAGGCTCGGGTGATATAGGACTTGTTACTGCTCGCCGCCTTGCAGTAGAGGGGGCTAATGTTATCGGTGTTTATGAAAGAAAGTCTCATCCGACCGGACTTGACAAAAACATCTGCGAATGCCTTTACGAGCTTGGGATCCCCTTCCACACAAGAAAAACCGTGTCGAAAATTCTCGGCAAGGAAAGAGTGGAGGGTGTTATTATCTCTGATGTTGACGAAAATCTCAAAATAATCAAGGGTACAGAGCAGCTTGTGAAATGCGATACTCTCGTTTTGTCCCTGGGACTTATTCCCGATAATATTTTGTCATCTGATATGGGCATAAATCTTGACAGAATAACGGGAGGCGCAATTGTCAATCAAAGCTATGAAACGAGCATAAGAGGCGTTTTCGCTTGCGGAAATGTGCTCCATATTCATGATTATGTTGACCATATTACAAGAGAGGCTACAAAGGCCGGCTTTGGCGCAGGCTCGTATCTGTTGGGAAAAATCAAAGAGCCGGAAACGTGCGTCAAGGTCAAGCATAATAGGAACATAAAATATACCGTTCCGCAAAAAATAGAATTTCCCCTTCTTGACGAAACGCATATTGCCCTCTCATATAGAGTTATAAGTCCTATGAAGGATGCAACGGTTACGGTAAGAGTGAATGGCGATCAGATTTACTCCGAGCACTTTGAACATATAATTCCATCAAGACAAAATAAGATAAGGCTCAGCTCCGAAATGCTTGAAAAAATATCAAAAGCGGGTGAGCTTGTCCTTGAAGCAACGGAGGGATGATATGATATTGACCTCAACAGTAAAAATTAAAAGCAAAAAATATAAGCTTTTACCGGTGAAGGTGACGGCTGATATCCCGTATGAAAGGCTTGGTGAAGCTATGGCAATAATAAATAAAATCCAAGTATGCGCACCTGTGGCACTCGGGCAGATAATAGTCGAGGATTTTTTGAATGCGGATATAAGACTTGTTGCTACAAAAACCATTTTAGAATAACAAGAAAACGGCTTTCTGCCGTTTTTTTGTTAGCCAAATACAAAGAAAAATTAACCGAATAGGGATCGGCTATTGAAAATTGAATAATTTTGTGTCAAAATAAAAATATAAAAGTACATTAAGGAGACGCAAATGAAACATATCATAGAAATAAATCACCTAAGCAAAAGCTTTGCGGATATCAAGGCTGTGCAGGACATCAGCTTTTGTGTTAATGAGGGCGAGCTATTTGCTTTTTTGGGAGTTAACGGAGCAGGAAAATCAACGACCATAAACATAATGTGCGCTCAGTTATCTCGTGATAGCGGAAGCGTGGTAATAAACGGAAACGACTTGGACGTAGCCTCCGCACAAATAAAAAGAGATATCGGCGTTGTTTTTCAATCATCGGTGCTTGATATGCCACTTAGTGTTTACGATAATCTTGAAAGCAGGGCGGCACTTTACGGGATTTTGGGAGAGGATTGCAAAAATCGCATCTTAGAGCTTTCAAAATTGCTCGATTTCGAGAATTTGTTAAAGCGCCCGGTGGGAAAGCTTTCGGGCGGACAAAGACGACGCATAGATATCGCAAGAGCGCTAATACACGATCCCAAAATTCTCATTCTTGACGAGCCTACAACGGGACTTGATCCGCAAACAAGAAAGCTGATATGGGGCGTAATAGATAGCTTGCGTAAAAATGATGGAATGACCGTGTTTTTGACAACGCATTATATGGAGGAGGCATCAGAGGCTGATTATGTCGTCATAATAGACGGCGGAAAAATCTCTGCTAAGGGAACTCCGCTTGAGTTGAAAAATGCCTATGCGAGCGATTTCGTGACAATATACGGAGTCGCTGAGCAGAAATTTAAGGAGTTAGGGCTCGAAGCGGAGAAGATAACAAAGGATACTTTTCGTATATCCGTTCCAAACACCAAGGCGGCAACCGAGCTGATAATCAAATATCCTCAGCTGTTTTGCGATTATGAAATAACAAAGGGAAAAATGGATGATGTATTTCTTGCCGTTACAGGAAAGACGCTTTTGGGAGGTGAGGAGCAATGAAAATTATTTTTGCACTGATTAAAAGGAATATAAAGCTTTTTTTCAAGGATAAGGGAATGTTTTTTGTTTCACTTATTACCCCGGGAATTTTGCTTGTGCTATACGCAACCTTTTTGAAAAATGTTTATCGTGATAGCTTTATTGGAAACATTCCGAGTGCCTTTGCTGTACCCGATAGTCTCATAGACGGCTTGGTGGGCGGTCAGCTCATTTCGTCGATTCTTGCTGTATCATGTGTAACTGTTGCGTTTTGCTCCAATTTCCTTATGGTACAGGACAGAGCAGTAGGTACATCAAGGGATCTTACTATAACTCCCGTCTCCTCAAGCTCGCTTGCTATTAGCTACTATGCATCGTCGTTTATTTCAACTCTTGCAATATGTTATGTCGCAACAGCAATTTGCCTTGTGTATATTGCAATAGTGGGATGGTATTTTTCCTTCGCAGATGTTCTTCTTATGCTTGTTGATGTATTTGTTTTGGTTCTTTTCGGAACTGCCATTTCATCAGTTGTCAACTTCTTTTTGTCAACACAAGGACAAATATCGGCTGTGGGAACTATAATAAGCTCGGGATATGGCTTTATTAGCGGAGCATATATGCCGATTTCATCCTTCGGAGAGGGATTGAGAACGGCCATTATGTTTTTGCCGGGAACATACGGAACGTCGCTTTTAAGAAATCGCTCTATGAGAGGTGTTTTTGAAAATATGCGTGAGCAGGGCTTACCCGAGCAGGTAATAGAGAGCCTTCGTGACTCAATTGATTGCAACATCTATTTCTTTGATAAGAGCGTGCCTATATCAGTTATGTATATTGTGCTTGCTATCAGTATTGCAGCCTTCGTTTTCGCATATGTGCTGCTAAACAGACTCAAAAAAAGATAAAAAGTAAAACGGACTGCATTTGCAGTCCGTTTTTGGTGCCGGTGATCGGGGTCGAACCGATACGGTATCACTACCACAGGATTTTGAGTCCAGCACGTCTACCAATTCCATCACACCGGCATATTCATATGTTGCTCCAATATTCTATCACATATTTTTTGAAATTGCAAGACCTTTTTTGAATTTTTAAAGAAAAAATTTAAACCGATAAAACTTGTGAAAAAAACATATTTGCTCTTTACTTTTTTGGGGAAATATGTTATCATTAAAATAGCATTTGCATTTTATATTAAAAGAAACGGAATAAAACATGACACAACAGCAAACTGAAAGATTTTTAAAGGCCAAAAGGGCTCTTTTCGATAAGCACTACGGCTTCTTAAACAATATGCAAAGAGAGGCCGTATATACAGTAAACGGCCCCGTTTTGATACTTGCAGGTGCGGGTAGCGGAAAAACAACCGTGCTTGTAAACAGAATTGCTCACATAATAAAGTACGGAAACGCATATTTGTCTGAGGATGTTCCTGAGTTTATGACAGAGGATACACTTGCCGACCTTGAGGATGCAATAAATCTCCCTGATGAGCAAATAGAGAAGTACTTGGAGCTTTTTGAAAAAAATTCCGCAAGGCCTCATCAAGTGCTTGCTATTACATTTACCAATAAAGCGGCAAACGAAATCAAATCAAGGCTTGCAAGAATTTTAAACGAGGATGCAGGCGATATTTGGGCAGGTACCTTTCACTCCATATGCATGCGTATTCTTCGTCGTGCTGGTGAGCTTGTGGGATATGCGCCCGGCTTTAGTGTTTGCGATGCCGACGATGCAAAGAAAACCATTTCCAAGTGTATGAAGGAGTTGGGAGTAAGCGAAAAGCTTCTGTCGGTCAAAGATGTGCAGGCGATTATCAGTAGCGCTAAGGACAAGCTGATGACGCCGTACGATTTCCGTATTGATGCGGGAAATGATTATAAATATAAGCAAATTGCCGATATTTATGAAAAATATCAAAAAACTCTTGAGGACTCAAATGTACTCGATTTTGACGACATAATAATGAAAACGGTTATGCTTTTTCGCCAAAATCCCGATGTTCTCACTCAATATCAAAACAAGTTTAGATATGTTTGTATAGACGAGTACCAGGATACAAATGAGGCTCAATTTGAGCTTACAAGGCTTTTGTCTGCGTTTTACAGAAATATAATGGTAGTGGGCGATGATGACCAAAGCATTTATAAATTCCGTGGCGCAACGATAGAAAACATACTCAATTTTGATAAGGTTTATCCAGATGCTACGGTAATCAAGCTTGAGCAGAATTATCGCTCGACTTCTAATATTCTTAACGCTGCCAATGGTCTTATCTCCAAAAACTATCATAAGCATACAAAGAAACTTTGGTGTTCTCTCGGAGAGGGCGAAAAAATAATCGTCAAGGAAACTCCAACGCAAAACGATGAGGCTCGATTTATTGTTGACGAGATAATTCGCCTGCGTCAGCAGGGCTTGTATGAATACAAGGATTTTGCCGTTTTGTATCGAATGAATGCTCTTTCAAGAAGCCTTGAGACCATATTTGCAAACAGTGGTATTCCATATCGAATGATAGGCGCTCACCGATTCTATGATCGTGAGGAAATCAAGGATATCGTTGCCTATTTGTCCATAATCAACAATCCCAACGATGTAATCCACCTGCGCCGAATTTACAACAAGCCCACGAGAAGAATTGGAGACACCTCGTTTGAGCGTGCATCAACGATAGCTACCGAGCTTGGCATAAGCATCATTGAGGTAATGGAAAGGGCAACCGAATACAATGCAATTCCTAAAACAGCAATGGCTCCAATGGTTGAGTTTGCGGCGTTTATAAAGGATTATCATCAAAGGCTTAACGATATTCCTTTGTCCGAGCTGGTGAAGAGCGTTATCAAACGCTCCGGTTATGAGCAGATGCTAAAGGACGAGGGTGAGGCAGGTAAAGAAAGGCTTGAAAACCTTGACCAGCTTGTTTCCGCTTTTAAGGAATACGAAAGCACAAGCGATGAGCCTACTCTTACCGGGTTTTTGGAGCATATTGCTCTTGTTGCCGACGTTGATAATTACGACGAGGGTGACGACACAGTAGTTCTTATGACCATTCATAGCGCAAAGGGACTTGAATTTCCCGTTGTGTTCATTCCCGGAATGGAGGAGTGCATCTTCCCGTCCCAGCAAACAATGATGTTTCCACAGGAAATCGAGGAGGAAAGACGACTTGCCTATGTCGCTATCACAAGGGCAAAGAGACTTCTTTATATGATACATGCCAAGGAGCGTATGATGCACGGCATGACTATGAGAAATCCGTTATCTCGCTTTGTCAAGGAAATAGACGACACCTATCTTGAGATGAGAAAGCTGTCTGTTAGAACGGGCTCGTTTGTTGCGACAGGCAAGCCTACATCGTTTACCGAGGCCCTAACCGGCACCAAGGTTCAAAAGAGCAAGATTGTTCCATATAACATAGGGGACAGGGTAAATCACACCTCTTTTGGTGACGGAACCATCATAGGAGTAACACCAATGAGTGCTGATTTTATGTACGAAATTATGTTTGATACAGTAGGCACAAAAAAACTGATGGCTACCTATACACAACGCTTAATGCGTAAAATTTAAATTTAATAATTTTAAAATTCAAAAATTCAAGGAGAACTTAAAAATGAACATCCCAAGACCAGAACATCCCAATCCCCAATTTGAAAGAGAGGATTGGATAAACCTTAACGGAGAGTGGCAATTTGAATACGATTTCGGTATTAGTGGCAGAGATAGAAAGTTCTATGAAAGAGACTCTCTTAACTCCAAAATTATCGTTCCGTTTTGCCCGGAAAGTGTACTTTCCGGAATAGGTAATACTGATTTTCTTAACTGCGTTTGGTATTTGAAAAAGGTTGAAATTCCAAGCACGGAAAAAAATGTAATTCTGCACTTTGGCGCAGTTGATTACGAGAGCTATATCTACGTAAATCATAAGGAGGTTTACCACAATATAGGCGGATTCGTTGGCTTCGATATTGACATCACGGATTATGTGGTAAAGGGCGAGGAAAACACAATAACAGTTTGCGCTATCGACACCAATCCAAAGGGTAAGGCATCCGGAAAGCAATCAAAAATCTACCAATCAATCGGCTGTGACTACACAAGAACAACGGGTATTTGGCAAACAGTATGGCTTGAATTCGTAGATAAGTCATACATCAAATCCGTAAAGTACTATACCTCAATCGAGGACAGAAGCGTACAAATCGAGATTGAGGCGCAGGGTGATGCAACCTTTACCGCACAGGCAAGCTACGAGGGTAAGCCTATGGGAAAAATATCCGCTGACTTGAAGAGCGGAATTTCACGTCTTACGCTTAAGCTTGATGAGCTTTATCTTTGGGAAGCAGGCAAGGGCAGACTTTATGACCTTGTGCTTACATATGGAAATGATAAGGTAAAGAGCTATTTCGGCATCAGAACAACCGAATTTAAGGACAAAAAATATATGCTCAACGGAAACGCTCTTTTCCTCGTTACCGTTCTTGACCAGGGATTCTACAAAAAAGGAATTTATACCGCAGAAACGGATGAGGAGCTCGTTCAGGATATTTACCTTTCATATGATGCGGGCTTTAACGGCGCAAGACTTCACCAAAAGGTGTTCGAGCCAAGATTTTTGTATCACTGTGATAGGCTCGGCTATCTCGTATTCGGCGAAACGGGTAACTGGGGTATTGATGCGTCCAATATGGAGCAGTTGACACCATTCCTTCTTGAATGGCAAAGAGAGCTAAAGAGAGATTTCAACCACCCGTCTATCATCGGCTGGTGTCCTCTTAACGAAACATGGGACTTCGAGGGCAAGCATCAAAATGATGATTTTATAAGAGCCCTGTACTATACCACAAAGGCAATAGATACAACTCGTCCTTGTGTCGGAACAAGCGGAAACTACCAGGTTGTTTCTGACATTTATGACCTTCACGATTACATTCAAACAAAGGCAGAGTTTGAGGAAATCTATCTCGCTCCAACATACGAGGAGTTTGCTGAGAGATATGATAGAGCTCACGAGTGGGTGTCAAAATATCAAAAATCGGCAGACTATGCAGATATGGCATTGTATCTTAGCGAATACGGAGGAATACAATGGGATATCCAAGGCGTCGGCGGATGGGGATACGGAAACGGCCCTCAAACCGAGGAGGAGTATATGGAGAGATTTGAATATCTCACCAAGACTCTTATGGACTCTCCGTATATCTGCGGAATTTGCTATACTCAGCTTTACGATGTAGAGCAGGAGGTAAACGGCATTTATACCTATGACCGCAAAAAGAAGTTCGACCTTTCAAGAATTTATAAGGTTAATACAAGCAAACGCTAACCAAAAATGTGCAGGCAGACCGCCTGCACATTTTTTTGCTTTTGCCCAAAATCAACCACAGGGTGCGCCGTTTTTCTGCCAAACCACATTCGTGCCCTCGACATCTTGCACCTAATTCTAAATTTTTTGTTAAAAATTCCAATCCCTGTTGACAAATCCCCCTATTTTATGATATTATATATAAGTAAAAAAATATGCAGGCGGTATATTATAATGGAAAAGAGAATTTTGCTTTCAAGCCCAACCATGCACGGCGAGGAAATGAAATATGTGCAAGAGGCATTTGACAAAAACTGGATTGCTCCACTTGGCTTTAACTGTGATAATTTTGAAATTGAAATGAACAATTATTTGAGCCAAGGGCTTGATAGAGAATATTGTACCCTTGCTCTTTGCTCTGGTACTTCGGCCTTGCATCTTGCTCTTAAGCTTGCCGGAGTCAAAAGAGATGATGTGGTGCTTTGCTCGGATATGACATTCGCCGCGACTGTAAATCCTGTTTCGTACGAGGGCGCAAAGCAAGTCTTTGTTGATTCTGAAACGGATACATGGAATATGGATCCCGTGGCTCTTGAAAAAGCCTTTCAAAAATATCCGGACGCAAAGGTCGTTGTTATGGCACACCTCTATGGCACTCCCGCAAAGATGGACGAGCTTCTTGAAATTTGCCAAAGACACGGTGCAATTATGATAGAGGATGCCGCCGAGGCTCTTTCCGCTACATACAGAAATCGCCAATGCGGAACATTCGGAAAATATAACGCCATAAGCTTTAACGGAAATAAAATTATTACAACCTCAGGCGGAGGAATGCTTATCTGCGAGGATGACGCGCCAAGAAAAAAAGCTTTCTTCTGGGCAACTCAGGCAAGAGAAAACGCTCCGTGGTATCAGCACGAGGAAATCGGCTATAATTACCGTATGTCTAATGTGGTTGCGGGAATAGGCAGAGGTCAGCTCCTTCACCTTGATGAGCATAGGGATTTGAAGGAAAAGATATACCGCAGATACGAGGAGGCGTTTAGGGGCTTGCCTTTGAAGATGAACCCGTATCTTGATTATACAAAGCCTAACTTTTGGCTCTCCTGTGTTTTGATCGATGAGGATTGCAGTGTTAGCCCGTTTGATATAATGAATAAGCTTGCGGAAAACAATGTGGAGGCTCGTCCGATATGGAAGCCTATGCATATGCAGCCCGTTTTCAAAAACAATGATTTCATCTCTGCAACCGACAAACCAGTTGATGAATACATATTCTCAAAGGGTCTTTGCTTGCCGTCCGATATAAAAATGACCGAGGCAGAGCAGGACTATGTTATCGACATAATAAAAGGATTTTTTGACTAATGGAACAGCTCTTACATAATTTGTTTAGTACGTGGTGGGGCATAACTCTGGTTTGTGTATTTGCCCTTTTGATATGGGTACTCATATCCGCCCTGTTTTATAGATGCTTTTTCAAGCGATTTTACGACATTGTCCTTAGCGGATTTGCGATTTTAGTCTTGTCGCCGATTTTGCTTGTGTTGATAGTGCTCGGTGCTATAAAAATGAAGGGAAACCCGTTTTTTACACAACTGCGACCGGGTAAAAACGAAAAAATATTCAAGCTTATAAAGTTTCGCACAATGACCAACGAGCGAGATGAAAATGGAAATCTGCTGCCCGATGATAAACGCCTGACAAAATACGGCAAAATCCTTCGCTCAACATCTCTTGACGAGCTCCCTGAGCTCTTCAATATCTTCGTCGGCCATATGTCCATCGTCGGCCCAAGGCCATTACTCCCTAAATATTTGCCGTATTACACCGAGCAGGAGCGCCACCGTCACGATGTACGTCCCGGTTTAACAGGTCATGCCCAGGTGAACGGTAGAAATGCTATCTCGTGGGATACTAAGCTTCAATACGATGTTGAATATGTGAACAAGATTTCGCTTTCAATGGACATGAAGGTGCTTTTCTTGACCGTATACAAGGTTTTTAAGCGTGCAGATATACAATTCGTTAGAACTCCACAAACACTTAGCTTTGTGGAGCAAAGAAAATTAAGAATGGAAACGCAGGAGAACGAAGAAATAGTAGAACACTCTACTGCAAATAGTTAGGAGAATTTATGAAAGCACTTGTTTTGTGCGGAGGGGTTCCTCAAACTGCACTTATAAAGGAATTGAAAAGCAGGGGAATTGTCACCGTGCTCGCTGATATGAACGAAAGGGTGGGCGCCAGAGCATATGCAGATATTTTCTATCCTGTGTCAGTTCTCGACATTGAAGGCGTTAAGGATGTTGCGATCAAGGAAAATGTTGATTTTGTAATAACCGTATGTGCCGATCAGGTTTTGCAGGTTGTTGCTCAGGTTTCAGAGGAACTTGGCTTGCCTTGTTACATAGATTTCAAAACCGCCGAAAATGTTTCTAAAAAATCTTACATGAAAGATATATTTGCCCAGAATGACATTCCGAGCTCAAAGCATGTTGTTATGGCAGAGCTCGACATTCAAAAAATTTCATGTTTGAGCTATCCTTTGATTGTGAAGCCTGTAGATGCATACAGTTCAAGAGGCGTTTGCAAGGTTAATAATGAAAACGAGCTTGCTTTGGCATTTGAAAATGCCGTAACCATAAGTCGCACGAAGACTGCGATAGTGGAAGAGTTTGTAGAGGGAGACGAATTGACTGTTGATGTATATGTCGAAAACGGCTGTGCACATGTTTTGTCAATTTCTAATCTGTACAAAATAGGTGAAGATGGCAAATTCGTTATTCATCGCTCTCAAAATCCGGCAGATATATCAAGCGATATTGAAAGCCAAATACAAGATTCCGCACAAAAAATAGCTACCGCATTTGGACTTAAGGATACTCCTATGCTAATTCAACTTATATCAAACGGAAAACAAATTTCTGTTGTTGAGTTCTGCGCAAGAACAGGCGGTGGAATAAAGTTTAGCATGATAAAAAAAGTATCAGGATTTGATGTTGTAAAGGCAGTTGTTGATTTGACCTTGGGTGAAAAGCCCCATGTGCCTAGTTCAAGACCCACAGTAAAATATACAATAAACGAATTCTTGTATTGCAGACAGGGAGTTTTTGACCATTTAGAGGGCTTTGAAGAGCTTTTACAGGACGGGACAATTACAGAATACCATCAGTTCAAGGCAAAGGGCGTTGAATTTAAGCAGATTAATAGCAGTGGCGATAGAGTAGCTTATTTTTCTGTTGAGGCAGATACAAGAGAAGAGGCGAAGAAAAAGCACGCCGTTGCTAATAGTAGAATTAGAGCGATAGGGTCAAACGGTGAAGACCTGCTAAGACATGATATAATTTCAAAGGGAATATAAAATGAAAATTTTGTTAGTATGCTCAAAATCGGGAGTAGTTGTAAATTTCAGAAAGAAGCTTATTGAGAAGCTTCAATCACAGGGACATCAGGTTTGTGCAATTGCATTTGATAATCAGCACGAGGGAACCATAAAAGAGAGAAATATAGAGTTTCGTCACTTTAAGGGCGCGAACAGAAGCATAAATCCGTTTAAAATTCTTGCTCTTTCGAAAAAATATGCGAAAATTATTAAGGAACTAAATCCCGATGTTGTGTTCACCTTTATGCTCAAACCCAACATTTACGGAGTGCAAGGCGCAAAAAAAGCTGGAATTAAAAATATCTATTCTATGGTTGAGGGTGCAGGAGATGCCTTTATTAACAACGGCTTAAAATGGAAGCTTATCCGTAAATTTGTATGTCACGGGTACAAAAAGTCCTTTAAGACATCGAAGAAGGTGTTTTTCTTAAATAGTGACGATAAGGCGGATTTTGTTAATCGTGGGCTCGTCTCTGAGGACAAATGTGAGCTAATACACGGAATAGGCGTTGATTTGGAGCGTTTTGCACCAAAGCCTATAAAAAATCATAATACCTTCCTTATGATAGCCCGTCTTTTAAAAACAAAGGGAGTTATCGAATACTGCGAAGCTGCAAGAATTGTAAAGCGAAAATACCCCAATGCGGTTTTTAATCTCGTAGGCCCTGAGGGTACGCTTAAGCAGACCGATATACAACAATACATAGATGACGGAAACGTAAATTACCTTGGAGCTACCACCGATGTAAGACCTTATATAGAGGAGAGCTCTGTTTATGTGCTTCCATCATACAGAGAAGGCTTTTCTGTATCAATAATGGAGGCTCAAGCAGTTGGAAGAGCGGTTGTTACAGGAGACACTAACGGAACAAGAGATTCCATAGTAGAGGGGCATAACGGATTTTTAGTGCCTATCAAAAATAGCGAGGCTCTTGCCGAAAAAATGATATATTTTCTTGAAAATCCTCAATCAATTGAAATAATGGGTGCAAATGCAAGAAAATATGCAGAAGAAAATTTTGACCAAAATGTAATTAACGACTACATTTACAGCGTAATTTCCAACTGATTTATCAGCGAGAAATATTTAAGAGAAAGGCTTCTAATATGCGAAAAACATTAATATTTGATTTGAATTCACCCAAAATTGCATATATATTTGGTGCAATAGCGGTTTTTCTGTTCTCGTTTTATAGCGAAACAAAAATTTCCGCCCTATTTTTCTTAGGTGCTCTTATAATGCTTTTTGCTCTTTTGCTTGAATTTGACAATTTATTTTTATTTTGTGTGCTTTTGTATCCTTCACTGGATATTATAAAATTTGGAAGTGGCGCATCGGCTTTGTTTGGATATTATATGCTTATCGTTTTGGCAAAGCATATACTTACCCATAAAATAAAACTGAACTATCCAATGTTTGTCCATGCTGTCTTTGCGGTAGTAACAGCGATGATATATTCACAAACTACAATCCTTACTCAGTTGGTTAGAGCAACGGCACTGATAATTCTCTTTACCTCAATGTTTAGACAGAATTCAAAATATCTGACAAAAGAATACATATATAAGGTTCTTATTGCTACCGGTATAGGCGCTGTTTGTTCAAGTATAGGAATTATTTTTGATTTCAAAAAAACCGAAAGAAACTACTCAATAGCAATGTTTTCTTGTGTAATTGCTATTATATTGCTTTTGTCTATCTATACAAGAAAGTCAAACATTAAGTCGATATTGCAGATATTGTTGCTCGTTGGAGGAATTATATCAACTCTTTCAAGAACAGCAACCATATCTCTATTGGCAATTTTAATAATTCCAATATCGTTATTGTGGGTAAAGGGAAAAAGAAGCTCAACACTTAAAGTTTTGCTCATAGTGTTTTTAGTCATTGTATTGATTTTTACCATATTCTCCTCTGTTATAGAAGACTTGGTAGAGCGCTTTAATGACGATACTCTTGAGGGCGGAAACGGAAGAGTTGATGCTTGGAAATATTATCTTGAAAAATGGCTTTCTACTCCTACAAGAATGCTGTTTGGAAATGGTTTTAACTCAATGTATGTTGATGCAGATGATGTTCAGGCAGAGCATAACACATATATCCAAATGCTTTCAACCCTTGGAATTGTAGGAACAACCACTCTCTTGGCAGTATATTTTCTGCTATTTAAACAAATATGTACAGGCAAAGGAAAATTAAAATTCCATTATTTTGTTCCGCTGATATGTTCAACAATATGCTTTTTTGGTATTAGCTCTCTGTATTCCGATGCATTCCATTTCACGCTTTTAATTTCGTTCTTAATCATTAGATATTTGTCTGAAATTAACAGAAACTCTGACATGTCAAAAACCCCTCAAGAAAATACGAATAGTGAAGCGCTTGTAGCAAAATAATTATTTGGAGATTTTATGGTAAAAAGAAAGATAGATCCTATTAAATTTGGCGCTATAATTTCTTATCTCGCTTTGGGTGTTAATATAATCACAGGACTCATATACACCCCATGGATGGTAGATAAAATAGGCCAATCTAACTATGGACTATATACTCTTGCAACATCGCTGATAGCAATTTTTATGCTTGATTTTGGACTCGGCTCTGCTGTGTCACGATTTGTTTCAAAGTATAGGGCAGAGGGCAACACCGAGGCGATAAACAATATTGTAGGCGTAATTTATAAGCTTTATTTCATTATAGATGTTATCATTGCTATTGCGCTGGTATCGGTGTTTTTTTTCATAGATTTAATCTATGTGAAGCTTACTCCGTCCGAAATAGAGCAATTCAAAACCTTGTATCTTATAGTTGCAGGGTTTAATATAATTTCTTTTCCGTTTTCACCATTAAACGGAATTTTGAATGCATTTGAAAAATTCATTCCGTTAAAGGCATGCGACCTTGTTTCAAAAATTCTTACTGTTGCGTTCGTCGTGATTGCTTTGAATTTTTCATCAAATGTTGCTTTGGTTGTTTTAGCTAACGCATTGAGCAACATTATGATAATTTTCATAAAATTGATAGCAGTAAAGGCATCTGTTCCAGTAAAGGTTAATTTTAGAGCTTCGGGCTCACAACTTTATAAAACACTTTTTAGCTTTACTGTATGGACAACCATTATTAGCATAATGCAGAGATTTACACATAGCTTTGCTCCTTCCGTTTTGGGAATGACTGCGAGCAGTATAGAAATCGCAATTTATGCTCCGGCAGTAACCCTTGAGGGATATTTTTATCTCTTTGCAACTGCGGTTAATGGCTTGTTCTTGCCAAAGGTCTCGAGATATATAGCAGATAAAAAAGAAGATAATATTTTGCAGCTTATGATAAAGGTTGGAAAATATCAAATAGTCTTTCTTGGAATGATATTTGTCGGTTTTGTGTCCTTGGGACAAGAATTTATGACTCTCTGGATGGGACCTGAGTATGCACGCACTTATTATTGCGCAATAGTCATTTTCATACCTACACTTATTTCCGCAACCCAACAAATTGCCAACACAACGGTTATTGCTAAAAAACTTATAAAGTATCAAGCAATATGTATGACTATAACCGGGACATTAGGACTTGCAATTTCCTATGTTTTATCGATACACATTGGGGCAATGGGAGTTTGCGTCGGTACGGCTGTTACCTCAATAGCCAATATGATTTACATGAATGTAGTGTATAAGTCAAAAGCACAAATAAATGTTTTTGAATTTTATAAAAAAGCATACATTAAAGCCATTCCGTGCTATGCGATAACCATAGCTTTAGGACTAATGGTATCGTCATTGATAAGTATTTCCGGGTGGATGGGTTTAATTATAAAAGGAATTGCTGTTGTTGCAATTTTTATTACTGTATTTTTTGTGATATATACATCAAACAAAGAAAAGAGAGAAATCTTTTTGAAGATCAAGGGTAAACTAAAGAAAGGTTAATGTTCGATGAGTGAATTAAAACCATATTTGGCAGATGTTCCTGTAAGAGTTAATATTTGGATACGCCCAGAGTGTCAAAGAAGACAATTTGAGGTTTTAAAGCAGGCTCGTCCATCTGTAATGTTTCTTGTTTCCGATGGCGGTAGAAACGAAAGAGAATGGGAAGCGATAAGACAAAATAGAGCCCTGTTTGACAATGAAATAGATTGGAATTGTAAAGTTTACAAACTCTACGAAGAGAAAAATAATGGATTATATACTATGGGCAGAAAGGGCTCGGAGCTTATATGGTCCGTTGTTGACCGATGTATTTTCTTGGAGGACGATCAAGTCCCTTCAGTTTCTTACTTTCAATACTGTGCGGAGCTTTTGGAAAAATATAAGGATGATACCCGAATAGAGGCAATATGCGCAATGAATCACTGTGGAGTGTGGGAAGACACAGATAACGATTACTTTTTTGCTCGTTGCGGTTCGATATGGGGGATCGCCTCATGGAAGCGTTGCCACGAGGAAAGGCTATTGGGCTTTGCATATGCCGATGATAAATATACTCACAAACTGATATTGAATAATGCAAGAGACTATAAAAAATTCCAAAAAAGAGTAAATGCTTATGCGATACAGGAAACCTACGAGGGACATGTTGCCGGAGGGGAGTTTTTCCGTGACCTTGCAATATATGGCCAAAATAGACTTTATATAGTTCCTAAGAAAAATATGATGAGCAATATTGGCTGTACTGCAGATGGCGCACATGCCACTGAATATAAGCTTATGACTCGTAGAGGCAAAAAAGTTTTCAATATGAAAACACATGAACTTGAATTTCCGTTAAAGCATCCAAAATATGTTGTGGCAGATGTGAAATACGAGAAAAAAAGAGCTAAAATAATGAATACAGACAAGCTTGCTCCAATAAGAAGCTTTTTTGGAAAATTTGAAAGAGCATTTTTGATACTAAAATATAAGGGCATAAAAGGAATATTTGGAAGATATAAGTCGAGAAAAGAAAGACGCAATAGAACGGAAAAATAGAGGATTCTATGAAAACTACTACAAAAATCACCGTAATCGTTCCGATTTACAATGCGGAACAGTATCTTGAAAAATGCATAGATTCTATCATTAATCAGACCTATACCAATTTGGAGATAATTTTGATTAACGATGGCTCAACTGATGATAGCGGGGCGATTTGCGACGAATATGCGAAAAAAGATTCTCGAATTAAGGTAATACACAAAGAAAACGGCGGTCTTTCAAGTGCGCGAAACACAGGGCTTGACATTGCAGGCGGAGAATATGTTTCTTTTGTCGATAGCGACGACTGGATAGAAAAAGATATGATTGAAGTGCTATATAATGCTTGCACCTCAAACGATGCCGAGCTTTCGTGCGGTGGACGCTATGATGTTTATCCCAAAAGCACTATCGTTGGCTTGTGTCCCAAAAATGACGAATGCATTTCCGTTATAGAAATGATAAAAAAACTTTTCCTTGCAGTTGAGTGCGATTGTTCTGTATGTGATAAGCTATTCAAGCGTTCGCTATTTGACGAGATTCGTTTCCCGTTAGGACAAATTAATGAGGATGAGGCGATTTTTTACAATCTTCTTGATGGAGCTACGCGTGTTGCGCTGGTTAATAAGCCTTTATATAATTATTTCCACAGGGAGAGCAGTATTTCAACATCTGATTTCACGGAAAGAAAGCTTATTTATCTTGATAATGCAATAAAGATAAAGACTTTTGTGCAAGAAACCTATCCGGAGCTCAAGCACGAGGCGGAGGTCTTTTACGCAACAAAAATCTTTTGGTTTTTGACTATGATTGACGAGTCGTCAAAGGGTGCAAGAAAGAAGTTCAATGCTATATTCAAAGAAAAATTGAAGGAGCTTTCAAAAATCAAGCATAATCTTTCAAGGGTGAATAGAACAAAATATTATTTATTAAAAACCAGAACCTATCGACCGATAAAAAAGATGTCCGATAGGCTTCACAAAAATCACATATAAGAGGAAAAATGGGAAATATAAAGGTATCTATACTGTGCTTGTGCTTTAATCACGAGAAGTACATAAGAAAATGTCTTGACGGATTTGTAATGCAGGAGTGCGATTTTGAGTATGAGGTTCTGATTCATGACGATGCATCTACCGATAGCTCGGTGGAAATTATCAGAGAATACGAGCAGAAATACCCGAATATCATAAAGCCTGTATATCAAACGGAGAATCAGTTTTCTAAGGGAGTAAAAATTTCAAAAACATTTTTGTTTCCAAGGGTTAAGGGCGAATATATCGCGCTTTGCGAGGGTGATGATTTTTGGACAGACCCTCAAAAGCTAAAAAAGCAGGTTGGATTTTTGGACAATAACCCCGAATATTCCGCCTGTGTTCATCGTGCGGTAGTCAGGTATAGCAAGACCGGAGAAGAAATAAGAATTCCTCAAATTAGCGAGGGAAGAGAGTTTTCACTTGACGAAATTATTAGAGCGGGCGGCGGAATTTTCGCAACCAATTCTCTTATGGCACGCACAAAAGAATATCTTACACTTCCCGAATGCTTCGAGGCAAGGGGCTTTGGAGACTACCAGCGCTTTATGTATGCGGCGATTTGTGGCAGGGTTTGGTGTATGTGCGATGTTATGTCACAATATAACTGTGAAAATGATGGCTCGTGGACCGCAACAGTATGGAAAAATCCCGAGAGGCGCATAGCGCATCACAAGGAAATGATACGGATGCTAAATGCGGTAAATGAGCATTATGAATATAAATTCAACGATTCTATAGAATTTAAGACAAAACAAACTCAATTTGAAATATTTGTGCTTACAAACGATAAAAAGTCGATGAAATCAAAGGAATACAGACCCTTTTTAAAGATGCATAAAAGAATTAAATTTGTCCAATTTGTTTTCAAGACATTTCCGTTTGTAAAAAGGCTTTTGAACAGAAAATAAGAAGGAGAGGTTCGTCATGAGCGAGAAGTCAACCTCTAAAGCGCTCGCATGGAAGCTTCTTGAGCGCTTTGGAGTACAGGGAGTACAGTTTATCTTGCAAATAATTCTCGCGAGATTACTTGATCCAGAGCATTATGGAGCACTTTCCATAATGATCATTTTTACGAATTTGGCTACCGTTTTTATAGAAAGCGGATTCAATACTGCTTTAATACAAAAAAAGGATGCTGACGAAAGAGACTTCTCGTCAGTTCTATGGGTATCGCTTGGAGTAGCGGGACTATTGTATGCGGTACTGTTTTTTGCAGCCCCCTTGATAGCAAGCTTTTATGAGATTCCGGAAATTGTAGCGCCCTTTAGAGTGCTCGGACTTATGCTTATCCCCGGAGCATTTAATTCTGTTCAGCTTGCAGTGGTAAGCCGTGAGATGAACTTCAAAAAGGTATTCACAAGCAATCTTGCGGGTATGATAATTGCAGGAGCGGTTGGTGTTGCTATCGCTTATTTAGGCGGTGGGCTTTGGGCACTTGTGGCTCAGTCCACAATCAATGTTGTAGTTACCTGTATAGTTATGCTTTTCACGGTAAGATGGGTTCCTAAGTTTATCTTGGATTTCAAAAGAGTAGGAATATTGTTCTCGTTTGGTTGGAAGCTACTTGTGTCGGGCATCTTAAATACACTGTATCAGGATTTGAGAAGCCTTGTGATCGGTAAAAAGTATGATAGTGGTACTCTCGGGTATTATGACAGAGGAAAGCAGTTCCCGCAATTTTTTATAGGCGCGATAAATGGTGCGGTTCAAAGCGTTCTTTTGCCTGCAATGTCTAAAAAACAGGATGACAGAGCGCAAATAAAGGAGTTTACAAGAACATCAATAGTTGTTAGCTCGTATATACTGTTTCCTATGATGGCGGGGCTTGCTGTTGTCGCAACGCCTATGGTAAGCCTTTTGCTTACAGATAAATGGCTTCCTTGCGTGCCATATCTACAGGTGTATTGCTTTATACTCGCATTTAGCCCAATTCATAGTTGCAATTTACAGGCAATAAATGCAATGGGAAGAAGCGATATTTTCCTGAGGCTCGAAATAATCAAAAAGAGCATAGGAATTATATCACTTGTTATAGCTGTATTTTGCTTTGAAACACCGCTTGCAATTGCGCTAACAGGCGCGTTTACCACGATAATCAGTTCATTTATAAATGCATTCCCAAATAAAAAGCTGATAAACTATTCCTATCTTGAGCAAATTAAGGATTTGATTCCTTCATTTGCAGTTGCAGGACTTATGGGCGTCGGCGTGTATCTTATAAATTACCTCGATTTGAGCGATGTTGTAAAGCTCATTATCCAAATTCCAACTGGAATAGTCCTTTATTTTGGACTTTCCGCTCTTTTAAGAATAAAGGGCTTTGTTTATCTGAAAACTGCCATAAAAACGACTCTAAATAAGAAAAAGCAAGAAAGCGGATGTTGATAGAATAACAAACACAGGAGAAAAACGATGAAAGCACTTGTTTTAGCAGGCGGATTTCCTCAAATTGCGCTTTTGAATAAGTTGAGAGAAAGAGAAATATATACTGTTTTGGCGGACTATTATGAAAACCCCGTTGCAAAACCATATGCGGATAAATTCTACAGGGCTTCTACCTTGGATATAGAGGCGATAACCAAAATCGCAGTAAATGAAGGAGTTGATTTTCTGATAACGGCGTGTACCGACCAAGCCTTGCTTACTGTTGCTAAGGTTTCGGAGCAATTGGGATTGCCGTGCTATATAGATTATCAAACAGCTCTTAATGTTACTAATAAGTCATACATGAAAGAGGTTTTCGCAAATAACAATATTCCAACGGCACGACATATAATCTTGGAAAAATATGACCCCGAAAGGATAGGGGACTTAAAATACCCGTTGATTGTCAAGCCTGTTGATTGTAATAGCTCAAAGGGTGTTAAAAAGGTTCAAAATGAAAATGAGCTTGTGGAAGCGCTTGAAAACGCAATAGAATTGAGCAGAACAAAAACTGCTGTAGTCGAAGAATTCATCCAAGGAGAAGAGCTTAGCGCGGATATCTATGTAGAAAACGGAATTGCTCATGTGCTTTCTGTATCAACATTAGACAAGATATCTGACAATGATAAGTTTGTTATTTTCAGAGGATTTTATTCCCAGGAAAGAGTAGAGAGTGTAAAGGAAACTGTTAGGCTGGTTGCTCAACAAATAGCCGATGCGTTTGGGCTCAAGAATTCGCCAATGCTTATCCAAATGATATATGACGGAAATAGCGCATATGTTTTGGAATTTAGCGCAAGAACGGGCGGTGGAGTAAAGTATCTTCTAATTCAAAAGGCATCAGGCTTTGATGTTATCTCCGCTGTAATAGATTTGACATTAGGAAGCTTGCCAAGACTTTCCAAAACAGAGCCTGAAAATAAGTACATAGTGAACGAATTTATCTATTGTAAGCCCGGTGTTTTTGAAAGACTTGATGGCTTTGAGGAATTGAAAAACGAGGAAATAATTTCTGACTATTATCTTTTCAAGTGGAAGGGTGCTATCTTTGATACTATAGAGAATAGTGGCGATAGAGTGGCAGGCTTTACAGTTCAAGCGGATACAATAGAAGAGTTAAGGGCAAAACATGAAATTGCCGTTTCAAGAATGATGGTTCTTGACGAAAATGGCAACGATATGATGCGTAAGGATTTGTTAACAAGCCTTTAAGGTAAAAAGAGGACAGTGTGTCATAAGACAAAAATTTTTGTCTTCAAATGTAGCCAAAATTGAAGGATAACTCTAAAGAAAAACTAACGGAGAATTAAATATATGCCAATTAATGTAACACGCTCGTCGATGCCATCGTTTGATGAGTTTTGCGAGGAAATAAAAGAACTTTGGGATAGCCATTGGCTAACCAATATGGGAAAAAAGCATAAGCAGCTTCAGGCTGAGCTTGAAAAATATTTAGATGCTCCTCATGTGACTTTGTACACAAACGGTCACCTTGCGCTCGAAAATATTTTGGTTGCTCTTGGGCTTGAAAAGGGCGGAGAAATCATAACTACTCCCTTCACATTTGCATCTACAACTCACGCAATCGTGCGTTGCGGCTTTACTCCTGTTTTTTGTGATGTAAATGATACCGACTATACAATAGATGTAACTAAAATAGAGGCACTGATTACCGATAAAACAGTAGCGATTTTGCCGGTTCATGTTTATGGAAACATATGCAATATCGAGGAGATAGACAGAATTGCCAAAAAGCACAATCTTAAGGTGATCTATGATGCCGCGCACGCCTTTGGCGTTACATATAACGGGATTAGCTCGGCTAATCTTGGCGATGCTTCTATGTTTAGCTTTCACGCAACTAAGGTTTTCAATACTATTGAGGGCGGTGCTATAACCTTCAAGGACGATGGCTTGGTGCAAATTCTAAACGATATCAAAAACTTTGGAATTCGTGGACCTGAGTCCGTTGAATATGTTGGCGGAAATGCTAAAATGAACGAATTTCAAGCCGCAATGGGTATATGTAACCTTCGCCATTTGGACGAAGAAATTGCAAAGCGCAAAAGAGCAGTGGAGCATTATCGTTCTCGTCTTGGCAGTATTCAAGGCATCAAGCTATGCACGGAGCAAGAGGGCGTAGTTTCAAATTACGCTTATTTTCCTGTGATTTTTGATGGCTATAAATACACTCGTGATGAGGTTTTTGAGAGACTAAGAGAGGCCGAGATTATCGCAAGAAAGTATTTCTATCCATTGACTAATAGCTTTGCGTGCTACAAGGATTTGCCAAATGCAGGCGAGGATAAAACACCGGTTGCAAAGCATATTGCGTATAGAGTTCTAACACTTCCTCTTTATGCTGACTTGACCGACGAGGAAATAGACCAAATTTGTGATATTATCTTAGGATAATAGGAGATAAAGATGTATAATTACAATCCAAAGGTATCAATCGTAATACCTGCGTATAAGGCGTCGAATTATCTTGCAGAGGCAATTGATTGCGCCCTTGCACAGACCTACGAAAATGTTGAAATAATCGTAGTGAATGACGGTTCTCCCGATGACGGAGCGACAAGAGAAGTTGCTATGCAATATGCGGGAAAAATTCGTTATTTTGAGAAGGAAAACGGCGGCTCATCATCCGCGCTCAATCGTGGAATTGATGAAATGACGGGTGAGTGGTTTTCGTGGCTATCTCATGACGATCTTTACGAGCCTGAGAAAATCGAAAGACAAATCGCCGAGTTAAATATACTTTACGATGCAGGCGAGGATGTTACAAAACATATATTTTTCACTGGATCTCGCTTGGTAAATAAGGATAGAAAGGTTTTGAGAGAGCCAACTAAAGAAGAGCTTTTAAAAAGGGCGAAAAAGGTTGATTCTGTAACGGGCAACGAATACCTTGTTGCCGAGCCAACTAAAAACAATTTTCACGGCTGTGGTTGCCTTGTTCATAAATCTGTTTTTGAGCGCCTTGGCGCTTTTGACGAGAATTTAAGGCTTTTGAATGATGTTGACCTTTGGTATCGTCTTTATATAGGCGGCTGCAAGGTTCATTATATCCCCGAAATCTTGGTTTCGGGTAGAGTTCATTCTGCTCAAATTTCAACCTCTATCGGTTATTCATATCACAATCCTGAGCAGGATATGTTTTGGAACAGAACGCTTGATTGGTTGATCGAAAATCATGCTAATAATTATGAGCTTTTCATTATGTACGGCAAAAACGCCTTCCAAAAGACCAGGTATGCAGAGGGAGAGCGAGCCTTTAAGCACGCCAAGTCAATAAAACCGAAAAATGCATTTTCACTTTGGATCAAGAAATGTGCCTACAAAACCGAAGCAAGAGCTTTGTTAATTGCAAAATGGGCATACCTAAAGCTTATGAGAAAATAAGGAGAATATAATGGATACTGTTAAACCAACTACCAAGCCGTCCAGAAATTCAAATCTTGAATTGTTTAGAATTATAACGATGCTTTTGATTGTGGCACATCATTATATTGTAAATTCAGGACTTACTCTTTTGCCTGATATTACTGACATTTCAATCAAAAATACATTTCTCTGGGTTTTTGGCGCGTATGGTAAAATAGGAATAAATTGCTTCGTTCTTATTACCGGGTATTTTATGTGCAAGTCGAAAATCACTTTAACTAAGTTTTTAAAGCTTCTTTTTGAAGTGGAATTTTATAAAGTGGTAATATATTTCGTCTTTTGGGCAACCGGAGTACATCAGTTTTCAATAACAGGATTTATAAAGTCTGTTTTGCCTTTAACATCTATCGCTCAAAACTTTACTGGATGCTTTTTGATTTTTTATCTTTGCATTCCTTTTTTGAACTTGCTATTGAAAAATTTGAATGAAAAAATGCACATAAGATTGCTAACAATTTCATTGTTTACATATGTTATAATCGCATCAATTCCAAAGTTATCTGTAACGATGAATTATGTTTCGTGGTACATTGTTTTATATTTTATCGCATCTTACATAAGATTATATCCAAAGAAGATATTTGACAATACGGCATTTTGGGCTATTATGGCAATCGCGTCATTCGTTTTGAGCGCTGTTAGTGTTGTTGTCTGCCTTTTCTTCAAGCAAGGAGCGTATTTTTTTGTGTCGGATTCCAACAAGCTTTTAGCGGTAATAACGGGCTTATCAATGTTTATGTTTTTCAAAAATGTTAACATAAAAAACAGCAAATTAATAAACGCCATTGCCTCTACTACATTTGGAGTCCTTTTGATACATGCTAATAGCGAAACAATGAGAGAATGGTTGTGGAAAACTGTTTTGAAAAATGTAGATATGTATTACAGTGAATATTTTTATGTGCACGCAGTTATCTCGGTAATAGTTATTTTTGCGATTTGTTCTTTGCTTGATTTATTAAGAATACAACTTATAGAAAAACCGTTTTTCAAGTGGTGGAGCAAAAAAGAAGACAAAATAATCGAAAAATATAAGAAAATAGAGAATAAAATTTGTCAAAAACTTGGCATAGGAGAATAACAGTGAAAATCGTCCAAATAAACGCCACCTGCGGAGCGGGTAGCACGGGAAAAATTTGTGTCGCTGTAAGCAAGCTTTTGAGCGAGCAGGGAGTTGAAAATTATATTTTTTACTCATCGTATCATAGCGATTACGAAAACGGAATCAAGTATATGTCCGATAGGGAAATACCGTTTCAAGCATTGAAATCACGCATTTTCGGAAACTATGGCTTTAATTCTCAAAGAGCTACCAAACGCTTGATCTCAAAGCTCGAGGAAATTTCTCCCGATGTAATCCATTTGCACAATCTTCACTCTCATAATGCAAACTTAACCTTGCTTTTTAACTATATAAAAGAAAAAGGAATAAAGCTCTATTGGACATTTCATGACTGTTGGGCTTTTACAGGGTATTGTCCTCATTTTACGATGGTAAAATGCAACAAATGGCAAACCGGGTGTGAAAAGTGCCCTCAAAAAGGGGAATATAGCTGGTTCTTTGACAAAAGCGCAAAGCTTTATAAAAGAAAAAAGGACCTTTTTAGCGGTCTTGATATGACTATAATAACCCCATCAAAATGGCTTGGGGATTTGGTTAAGCAGTCATTTCTCGGAAACTACGAGGTAAAGGTTATAAATAACGGAATAAACCTCGGTATTTTCAAGCCAACAGAGGGCGATTTTAGAGAAAAATATAATATTCAAAATAAAAAAATCGTTTTAGGCGTTGCGTTTGGTTGGGGCGAGCGTAAGGGACTTGATGTTGTAATCGAGCTCGCTAACACGCTTCCCGATGATTATCAAATAATTCTGGTGGGAACAACGGATGAGATTGACAAACAGCTTCCAAACAATATAATTTCAATTCATCGTACTCAAAATCAACAGCAGCTTGCGCAAATTTATACAATAGCCGATGTTCTTATCAACCCGACAAGAGAGGAGAACTATCCTACTGTAAATATGGAAGCTCTTGCGTGCGGAACTCCTGTTATCACCTTTAATACAGGCGGAAGCCCGGAAATAATTGACGAAATCACAGGTAGCGTTGTCGATGTCAATGATACAGAGGCTATGCGCCGAGAAATAATCCGTGTTTGCGAGGAAAAGCCGTATTCTAAAGAGTCTTGCCTTGAAAAAGCCAAAAGCTTTGACGAAGCAATCAAATTCCGTCAATACCTCGATCTATATTCCAATATATAAATAATAATGAAGAAAACAGACAACGGTTCTGTATCTTGACAGTAAAAAAGAATAAGGGGTAGGTAAAACTACCCCCTGTTCAAAACTAAATATACGCAGAAGATGGCACAGAAATCGGTGGATATACCTATAACGCATGGGGAGAGCTACGCTCCCTATGGTCGCAAACAGGCTATGCTGACTTGATTGAGTCAAATCCATTCCGTTACAGAGGCTACTATTACGATACCGAAACAGGCTATTATTATCTTAATTCGAGATACTATGACCCACAAGTAAAGAGATTTATAAGCCCCGATAATGTTAATTATCTTGGTGCTAATGGCGATTTGAATAGCTATAACCTCTATGCTTATTGTAGTAACAATCCCGTGATGTATGTTGATCCAATGGGAAATTCTCTGTGGGATGCAATTAAAAACTTCATACCTAATTTGCTAAAATCAATTGAAATTGAACTTGGACTTGGAGTTGGGCTTGGAGTTGGAGGAATGGCTAGTGGAAAGTTAAAAGCCATAGCTGAGGTTTACAGAGATGTTACATTTTTTATTGATGATGGAGAGTTCATTGTAGGAAATGTAGTTTCTGCCGAGGCATCTATATTTGGTTTAGGTGTGGGCAGTAAACATATTCAATATACAGATGGTACAGATGATGTTTGTTTGGGACACTATTTAGGCGAAAATATTATTGATAGTTCTATGCAGATAGTAGAGTGTGAAAGGAATTGCAAACATTATAATAGTTTTTCTCTAACGCTTACAGACAAAAAGAGTGGAACACCTACTAGTTTTGATAGCAATGGAGTTGTGGGAATAGGTAGCTCGTTACACTTAGGCGGTCATTCTTTTGCGGGATTTAATTATAACGAATTTCGAAAGCGACTCCTGGAGGACTTAAAACGATGACGAGAAATTGTAGTTTTAAGGATAGAGTAAAATTGTTTTTTATAGATTATATTAGTTTTCTTACTTTCTATTATTTGGTGTTTTTTACTATATTCCTTATAATATTCACAACTTTTTTGGAGATCTTCAATTTGCCATTTGAATTGGATTTGGAAACTAATGTTTTTGTGTTAATAATGGACTGTATATCGTGGCCCATATATTCTTTGTTCAAAGACTTCTTATTTAAAAACGGAAGCTTTGCCAAAAAAGTAAGAAAAGTAAAAGTCATTGATGCACAAACGGGAGAAAAACCATCAAAGAAAAAATTAATTTTAAGAAACATTTTCTATATAACTGCACTAACCACTGGTGTAAACTTGGTGTTTTGCTTCAAAAGATTAGATAATCTTTCCCTAGGCGATTTGATAACCAAAACAAGAGTTGTTTATATACAAGATGAGACAGATGACGGTTCTGTGTCTCCAAAATAAACTTGTCTTGACAGAGTAAAAAATTCTGCGTTTCACTTGAATTTCAAAAACTGTCGTTTTTGCAAAGCCTAAGGCTTTAACTCTTTGCCCAAAATATAATAGATTTTATGTGGGAATAGATATGATGGAGCATGTTATGGAGTATCAATTTAAACCATGTAGAAATTTACATTTGAATTTTATGTGGATGTTTTATATCTGTCCAATTTTGCCTTTGGACATCGGTTGTGTTATTGTTTGCTTAAATAGATTTGAAATTGAAATTTTTATCACTTGTGCGATTCTTACCGTTCTTCCGTTTTTGATTTTTATAATAGTAAGATTGTGTTATCCTTATAGATATGTAGTAGACGATAAGTATGTATCTAAATATAAGGGAGAAAAAATTTTATTTAAAGCGCAAATCAAAGACCTAAAAACGATTATAGTGAGAAAAGCAACATTGTTAGATTATTTTAAATTTGTTGTTTCTTTGATTTCATATAATTTGACAACATCATATGTAACATCTATTTCATTTGTTTTTGATAAATATGATGTGTTTGATGATTTTGATAGCACTGAATTCAAAAGAGAATCTTTAAGTAATGGTGTTTATTCAAAGGCGTTAGAACAAATAGAAATAGTTACAATTGGTGACGCTAAAAGAATATGCAAATTGCTCAAGGTAGGCACAATGGAGACAGATGACAATTCTGTATCTTGACAGTAAAAAAGAATAAGGGGTAATAGAGGTTTTTAATAGACGAGGAGCCCATATGGGAGTTATTGATCCAACAACTGGAGAATGAATTAAAGCCGCTGTTAAAGGAAGGTATATAAAATTATGAAAGAATTTTCGGATTTTTGCTGTAGTGATATGGAAACCAATGTGTCAAAAAGCAATTTAGTGTATTATAATCAAGTTTTTGATGAATATGGCCTAAATGTAATTGAAGATAATGTTTCTTACATACTTATAGAATATTGCCCATGGTGTGGGGAAAGGTTACCGTTAAGTAAAAGAGATTTGTGGTTTGATGAACTGGAATTGTTAGGTTTTGAAAATCCTTTATTTGAATCTAATATTCCAGAAAAATATAAAAGTGACGCTTGGTATAAGGAGACAGGAGAAGGAGCCAGGGAAGTGAGCATTGATAAACAGACAGGGGACGGTTCTGTGTCTGGACAGTAAAAAAGAATAGGGGGTAGGTAAAACTACCCATGTTTTTGTAACGATATATACCAACACACATTAACTGAAGAAGAAAAAAGCGCCCTAAGGGCGCTTTTCCTTTGACAAAATCAGCTAAGCTTATTTTGTCTTGATTGAGTTTTCGTAAGATTCAACCATCTTCTTAACCATTTGTCCGCCGATAGAACCAGCCTGACGAGCTGTGAGGTCACCGTTGTAACCGTTTTGGTTAAGAGTAACTCCTACTTCGCTTGCAGCCTGCATCTTGAACTTGTCAAGTGCTGCCTTAGCTTCAGGAACAGTAATCTTGTTACTAGCCATTTCAATAAACTCCTATTAAATTTATCTATATTATCGAGCATAGGCGATTCGTTCAAATCGCCTAATAACAAGACAATTTAAATCAAATCTCGAACGCTCTGGTATTATTATGAGAAGTTCATGCAAAATTATAAATGGAAATTTTTAAGAATGTTTGTACGATAAGGTTGGCAAAATATAAATGAAGAAATCAA
>JAZTXV010000034.1:0-56038 GCA_045636605.1 Eubacteriales bacterium
AGACAAACGAAAAGCTGTGGCAAATCGACAGAGTTCCGCTGCCAAACAAAAAAGCACCTCGGTTGAGGTGCTTTGTTTGGCAGCGGAACTAGGATTCGAACCCAGACATACAGAGTCAGAGTCTGCTGTGCTACCTTTACACAATTCCGCTATTGCCTAACCATTTTAGCACAAGAATGCTTTCTTGTCAACATTTTTTTCAAAATTTTTAAAATTTTTGAGATTATGCTTAAAATTACGGTACAGAGCCTTGATTTTTGACTCTTTCTATTTACTTTTTATTTTGCATGTGATAAAATTAAGGCAGCTATTACTCATAGCTTTGAAGGAGAATAAAATGAAATCTAAGGTTTATTTTACAAGAGAAATTACGCCACAGGCAGTGCTTGAGCTTTATAAGAGAGTTGGCGCTGAGCTTGGTGGCAGGGTGGCTATCAAGGTACACTCGGGGGAAAGAGGAAATCAAAATTTTTTGAGCGCCGATTTTTGGCGTGACATCATTTATTATGTTGACGGCACGGTGGTTGAGTGCAACACGGCTTACGAGGGCGCAAGAAACACCACGGAGCGTCATCTTGCTCTTATGGAGGAGCACGGCTGGGCGAAAAGCTTTGATGTTGAGATTTTAGACGGCGAGGGCGAGATTACCCTTGAAATTCCAAACGGTCGTGTCATCAAGAAAAATTATGTCGGCAAGGGCATTGAAAATTATGATTCTATGCTTGTTCTCTCTCATTTCAAGGGACATCCTATGGGTGGATATGGCGGCGCAATAAAGCAATTATCTATTGGCGTTGCCTCGTCATACGGCAAGAAATACATTCACGGCGCAGGCGACGAGAGCAACTTTTGGAGTGCTCCGCGTGACAAGTTCCTTGAGGCTATGGCGGATTCGGCATCGAGCGTTATAGACTTCTTTGGCGGTAGGCTCTGCTATATCAATGTTATGAAGAATATGAGCGTTGACTGCGACTGCTGTTCTGTTGCGGAGGACCCCTGTATTGCGGATATCGGCATTTTGGCATCTCTTGATCCTGTGGCTATCGACCAGGCGTGCATCGACCTCGTTTATGCAAGTGACGATCCCGGCGCACCGCATCTGATTGAACGAATTGAGAGCCGTAACGGCATTCACACCATAGAGGCATCAGAGGCCCTCGGGCTTGGCTCAAGAGAATATGAGCTAATTGAGATTTAAGGAGAAAAATATGCTTGATTTTGCAAAAAATCCTGCGCTTTGGGAGAAGGTGCGCACGCACGAGACATATGCAAGGCACAGGGCGGAGATTTTAGAAAAATACGAACAGGCATTTAGCGAGGCTCCAAGAGCGCACTCTGTCGAGGACACGCTTCGTGGCGGGAGCGACGGCGGGCTTTGGCACAGACAATTAAATCAGCTTCAATGCTCTGCTATTATGTCGCTGATTTACCCTGACAACGAGGAATATTTTAACAATTTGCTCAAAATCATATGGGCGTACTGTGACGAATATTCTTGGGCTCCCTTGGGACATTTTAATAGCTATTACAACCGCACCCCTGCGGATTTTGACCCCGGGCTAATTGATATTTTTGCGTCGAGCGCGGGCTTCGCCTTGGCAGAGATTAAAAGCCTATTTTGTGACAGGCTTCCCAAGATTGTCTATGACAGGCTTACATATGAGATAAGAAAGCACATAATCGAGCCGTATCTTACAAGAACCTTCTTTTGGGAAAAGCACGATAACAACTGGGCATCGGTTTGCGCCGGTGGTGTCGGCGCTACGCTTATGTATGAGTGTCCCGATATATTTTTCGAGCAAAGGGAGCGTCTTGACAGGGCAATGCAATGCTATCTTGACGGCTTCGCCGATGACGGAGTTTGCGTTGAGGGAACGGGCTATTGGGGCTTTGGATTTGGATTTTTCGTTTCCTACGCTATGCTTGAAAAGGAAATCACAAATGGCGAAATTGACTGGTTCAAGAACGAAAAGGTAAAGACTATTGCGACATTTATGCAAAAAACCTTCTTACAAAAGGATGTGCTCGTTTCCTTTAGTGACTGCGGACAAAGCGCGAAATATTCCATAGGGCTTCCGCACATTTTGCGTATGATTTATGGCGATACAATAGAATGCCTGCCCTACGATGCGGGAATTATCGCATATGATAACACGCACTTTAATTTCCTTTTACGCTCTGTTATTTATTTCAACCCCGATTATGTTACAAATGAGCTTAAAAGCGATGTTGTTTATAATATGAGGGACTCCGGTCTTTTTGTAAAGCGCACAAAGAATTACGGCTTTGCGATAAAGGGCGGAAACAACGGCGAAAGCCACAACCACAACGATGTTGGCTCGTTCATTTTGGCGCGTAACAACAAGCAAATTCTTTGCGATATTGGCGCAGGTCCTTATGTTGAGGGATACCACACCGAGCAAAGATACACCTTCTTTAACCCCTCGTCATTTTCTCACAATGTACCCTTCTTTGACGGAATCGGACACGATGGCGTACGCCGTGAGAATGTGGCAATTGACTATGACGAGAGCGAGTCGAGCGCATCGCTTGATTTCACAAACGCGTACGGAATTGATTATCTTAAGAGTGCTAATCGTAAATTCTATTTTAGTGACGATACAATAAAAATGTGCGACCGCTTCGATTTGAGCAAGACAAGCGTTATTACAGAGCGCTTCGTTTCGACGACAGAGCCCGTTTTAGTCGATGGGGGCGTGCTTCTTGACGATGTGCTTCTTGTGTGCGAGCTTTCGCCCACAATTACCGTAAAGGAGATTGAAACTCATAACACGGGAAAAATGTACAATGTATATCTAATTGACTATATTTTAAGCGATGGTGTGTGCGATTTTGAAATAATTTTCCAAGTACCGAAAAAGGAGAATATATGAAGCGAATTGATTTTTCAAAAACAAAGCTGACGGGTGGCTTTTGGGCGCAAAAGCAGGATATGATAAGGGACACTACTGCGTGGGCAGTTTATAAGCGTTTTTCGGAGACGGGGCGCTTTGATGTGTTTGATTTTGAAAATCACACCGCAACCCCTCACATATTTTGGGATAGTGATGTCGCAAAATGGGCAGAGGGTGTGGCATATTTAGCGCATTTATCACCCTGTCCCGAGCTTGAAAAAATCGTTGATGACCTCATTGACCTAATCGAAAAATATCAGGGCGAGGACGGATATTTTAATATTTATCATATGCTCATAGAGCCCGAGACTCGCTTTAAGCACAGAGATAATCACGAGCTTTACTGTGCAGGGCATCTAATTGAGGCTGCCGTTGCGTACTTTGAGGCAACGGGCAAGCGAAAGCTCCTTGACCTTATGATAAAATACGCAAATTATATTGAAAAGAGATTTATCATTGACCGTGATACGGGCTTTACCACTCCGGGACACGAGGAGATTGAGCTTGCGCTTGTGCGTCTTTACGAATGCACGGGCAACGAAAAATTTCTTAATATGGCGAAATTCTTCATTGATGAGCGAGGTACTCGTCCCGAGGAGGAGGACTGGGATTGGACAAATGTCGGCTACTCCCAGGCGCACAAGCCCGTAAGAGAGCAAAGAGAGGCCGTTGGCCACGCAGTAAGAGCCTGCTACCTTTATTGCGCCATGGCAGACCTTGCGAAAATCTGCGACGATGTGGCTCTAAAAAAGGCTTGCGAGGCGATTTTTGACGATATTGCAACAAAGAAAATGTATATCACGGGCGGAATTGGCTCGTCCTCGACAGGAGAGGCATTTACCATTGATTACGATTTACCAAACCTAATTGCTTACGCAGAAAGCTGTGCCGCAATCAGTCTTGCGCTTTTTGCACACAGGATGCTGCTCATTGACAATGACGCAAAATATTCCGATGTTATCGAAAGGGCTCTGTATAACGGATTTTTGTCCTCGGTTTCTCTTGACGGAAAATCGTTCTTCTACACAAATCCGCTTGAAATCATACCAAGGCTAAGAGAAAGGGACGGAAAATCAAAGTACCCTGCGGTGCAGTTCCCTATCACTCAACGCCAAGAGGTGTTCTGGTGCTCGTGCTGTCCGCCAAATGTTGTGAGATTTATCCCGTCCATTGCGAATTTCCTCTACACCTGTGACGAGAGCACAATTTATGTGCATCAATTTATGCAGAGCGAGAGCGAATTTGATTTGGGTGCGGAGCGTGTGCGTATTTCCCAAAAAACCGCATATCCATATGATGGCAAAATTGAGATTACCCTTGACCGTGACGCACGAGTGGCTATAAGAATTCCCGAATGGTGCGACTCCTACAAGGGCGAAACAATAAAGGGCTACGCATATTTTGATGCCAAGGCAGGCGAACCTATTGTGCTTGATTTTGAGATGAAGCCGTTCTTTGTGGGTGCTAACCCGAGAGTGAGCGACGATTGCGGAAAATATGCGATACAGTGCGGCCCTATCGTTTACTGTATGGAGAGTGTTGACAATGGCGAAAATCTTCGTGATTTTTACCTTGATAGCGATGCAGAGCTCCACCGTGGCTATGACGAGGAGCTTGGCGTGCCCGTTTTGTATGCCGATGCGTATAAGCGCAGAGATAGCGGTAGGCTTTACTATAAAAAGACAAACGATACGATAGATTTCTACAAGACCTCGGCAACGCTTATCCCCTATTTTGCATTTGCGAACAGAGGCGAGAGCGAGATGCAGGTTTGGCATTTTACAAAATAATGAAATTATTTTGCAAGTACAGACCAGGGACGCCCCCGGGGGCAAACGGCTACGATAGTGCAAGCGCAGAATATGTGTGTTGAAGCTCTCGACTGCAAAATGACAGATAAGAAATAACCAAAAAAGCTCGGCTTAATGCCGAGCTTTTTTATTGGATTATTACCGTAAGATAATATGAGGCAAGTCCGCCGACGCTTTCGTCATATGATAGCGCTACTGCATTGTTTGACGGATTTGTTAAGTTCAAGATAAGTCCGTTTGAAGGGTTTGCAGGATTTATCGCATACCAATTTTGAGTGTTTTCAAACTCTATATTGACAAAGCTCGTTCCGTAGAACGCATACGAGCCTATCAAGGTCGTTGAAGCGGGAACGGTGATTGACTTCAATGACGTACACGCCGAGAACGCATACGCATCTATTTTTTCCACACTGCTTCCCAACGAAATTTGAATAAGTCTTGGATTTGCCATAAATGCACCAATACCGATATAGCTTACCCCGTTGCCCACGATGACTGTATTAAGGGAAGGACATTCCGAAATAGCCATAGGGCCTATTTCTGTTACACAGTCGGGGATTGTTACCGTTTTGACAATCTCGTTTTTGCGCAAGAGCATTGTATTCAGAAAATAATCAAATTCCATATCGGGAAAAATAAGATTTTCTTTAACATCTCTGCACAAAACAAGCACGTATTCGCCGTTATAAAGATAGAACACAAACGCCTTATCGTCGGTTTCGATTATATGATTTACTCCGTCATCCTCTGTATAGATTGCAAATGCAAATTGCGCTATTGCTCCGTTGCCTTGGCTATCTCCCGAAACGAGAACCAAATCGGAAAAATTGTATATTTCCGCTATTCTGAAGCAATCTGCAAATGCGTAAGAGCTTATTACCTCAATGCCCTCTCCGAGAGTTACGGAGAAAAGATTGGTGCATCCGTCGAAGGCATAATTCGGAATCTTGGTTAAGCCGTTGCCTATCACTACCCTTTCAAGCAAGCTACAATCCAAAAATGCATTTTCCGCAACAGATGTTACCGTATCGGTCAGAACAATTTCCTTAACTGTGCTTTTTGAGAAAGCGTACTTGGGAACGGTAGCGGTATCTACTGTGAGCCTTTCAATTTTCGCATCCTGGAACGAGCGCTCGGAAATCAAAACGGTTGACGGGATTACAAGCTCCTCAAAGATGCAGCCCGAAAATGCCTTGACTCCGATTTGATAGTTCTTTTCGCTCACGGTGAATCTCAGCTTAACGCATCCTGCGAACGCATTATCTCCTATACGGGACACGTTTTCCGAGTTTTGCACGCTCTCGAGATTTTTGCATCCCATAAATGCCTCGTTTGGAATTTGCACCGAATTTTCGGGAAGCTTTACGCTAACAAGCTCTTCGCACGATGCAAATACGCATGCACCGAGGGATTCTATGTTATTTTGTGAAAAATCAATGCTCTCTAAGAGAGTGTAGCAAAATGCACCCTGTCCTATGGTGATTTTGGTATCTCCCTCAATGGAGATAGCCGTGATTGGCGTGCCTTTAAAGGCATTATCACCTATTACGGTAAGAGTTGACGGCAGATTTATCTCTGTTATTTTGGTTGCCTCAAAGGCTTTTGCACCGATTTCGGTAACGCCCTGCTCAAATGTAACGCTTGAAAGTTGGCTTTCAAAAAATGCGCCTACTCCTATTTTGGATACGCCCGAGGATATATGCACACCCTGAAGCTGCTTATTATTGGCAAAAACACGTTTATTTATTTCATACTTATTACCTTTTATATCGCTTGGGAGAACCAGGACATCGCCCGGAGAATCCGACAAATAGGAAATAAGATAATAGGTGTCCTTTGCCTCGTAAAATTCAAAATCGCCATCCTTGATAAAATGATTTTTGCCGTCAAGAACGGTATAAATTTCGAGAAGGCTCGGAGAAACATCTGATTTTTCAATCGGGACGCTTGACGGATTGTATATTTCTATAAGTGACGTACAGCCCTCAAATGCCCCTTGCCCGATGCTATTGACCGTTGACGGTATAGTGAGCGTTCTTAGTGCCATGCAATCCTGAAATGCCTGAATGCCGATTTCGGTTGGGCCGTTCGGAATAGCTACGCTTACAAGGCTATGGCAGGAATGAAATGTATATTCGGGAATTTTGGGAAGCCGAGCCTTGATATTAACCTCACGCAACGCCTTACAGCCCTCAAACAAATTTATACCTATCTCCGTCACAGAGGCGGGGATTTCCATTTTTTCAAGACTTGAGCATCGAACGAAAACACCGTCTCCTATTTTCTTAAGTGAAGATGGAAGCTCAAGCTCGGTAAGGGACTTACAATCCGCAAATGCGGCATAGCCTATCTGCTCTACCGTGCTTGGTAGTTTTATTTGAGTAAGCAGCTCGCAGCCGTAAAAAACCGTGTCCGCTATTTTAAAAAGACTTGAAGCATCTGATATTTTTACGGTCTGAACGGAGCTTTTGAAAAATGCACTCTGTTCTATCAATGTAATGCTTGACGGAATTTCAACGTAATCAAGGTGAGTCGAATAGCTGAATGCCTCCTCCTTGATTGCTATAACCCTTTTTCCGTTATACTTATCGGGAATTACTACGTGGGAGTTTTCGGGAACGTTGACATAATCGCTTACAATGTACGCATCGTTTGTCGAATCGTACTCGTATCTCAGCACAGTACGCTCTACGGTTATATATACGGAAGCATCCTCAAGCTTTGTTATTTGTGTTATAGGGCTTGTCAAGTCACTGTCAAGATAATATCCGGTTACATCCATATCAACAAAAAACGGCTCTGCGTTGAGCGTCAGCGGAAGATCTCTTACAGTAAATTCAATTTCCTGCAAAATCAATGCCTGCTGATAATATCTGAGCTTATACCTTATGGGCGCTCTCGATGCCTCAACTATCATATCACCTTTTACGTTTTTTATAACAGTCCTATCCCAGCTGACCTTATAACCCGGCTCATCCTTCAAAACAGGAATAGAGCTTTCAGGGACATCCTCGCCCTCCTTAACGGTTATGACGACATCATCAAAGCCCATGCCCTGTCTGAATATAACCTTATATTCGGCGGCTTGCGTTTCCTCGCTGTCAGTGCTTGACTGCTCCTCGTTGACTGAAGGCGGATCTCCTCTTACGCACGACGAAAAAGAAAGAACGGAAAGCATAAAAACACTCAACAGTGCCAAAAGTAAAATTTTTTTCATTGGGTTTCTCTCCTTTGCAAAATCCGCATATGCGACATATGCCCGATATTTTTTGATTTATACAAAATTAAGCAAAAACAGGGGATGTTGCCCCCGTTTTATTATTTAATTGTTCCGTTTTCGTCGCTAAAGAGTGGAAGGGGATTTAGGTAGATAATGTCGCCTCTGTCGATGGCGTCGCCCTCTGCGAGGATTGCCATTCTGCCAACGACCTCTCCGCCTGCCTGACGAACAAGCTCCTCAATTGCGTGAAGCGATTCGCCTGTGGAGATTACATCATCAACCACCAAAATTCTCTTGCCCTTCATAAGCGCCGCATCTGCGCCGTCAAGGAACAGCTTTTGCTCCTTTGCGGTGGTAATGGAATTTACAGTAACAGAAAGAATGTCCGTCATATATAGCTTTGGACCCTTTCTTGCGAGAATGTATTTTTGATTGCCCTGAAGGCGAGCCATCTCGTGAATTAGCGGAATGCCCTTTGCCTCGGCGGTAATCATATAATCGTACTCCGGTGCTTTTTCAAGGAGCGCCTTAGCGCATGCCGTTGTAAGCTCAGGATCGCCGAAAATAACAAAGCCCGCAATATAAAGGCCGTCTGTAACCTTGCAAATCGGAAGCTCACGGTCAAGCCCTGCGATATTCATTCTATAATAATTCATATTTGTACCTCTTTGTTAGTTTTTTCTACAATAATATTGTAGCATTTTTAACATATAATGTCAACCTTTAAAGAAAAAATCTCCGCTTTTGCGGAGATTTTCGTCCTTTATTTCTTTTCGATTTCGGTTTGTCCGCCCATATATGGCTGAAGTGCGAGAGGAATATTTACGCTTCCGTCCTCGTTAAGATTATTTTCAAGGAATGCAATAAGCATTCTCGGCGGTGCTACAACCGTGTTGTTAAGGGTGTGCGCAAAGTACTTGCCGTCCTGTGCGTTTACTCTGATTTTGAGTCTGCGTGCCTGTGCATCGCCAAGGTTTGAGCAAGAGCCAACCTCGAAATACTTCTTTTGTCTTGGGCTCCAAGCCTCGACATCAATGCTCTTTACCTTAAGGTCTGCAAGGTCACCCGAGCAGCACTCAAGGGTTCTTACAGGAATGTCAAGAGTGCGGAAAAGGTCAACTGTGTTCTGCCAGAGCTTATCAAACCACATTGGGCTATCCTCAGGCTTACAAACGACTATCATTTCCTGCTTTTCAAACTGGTGAATTCTGTAAACTCCACGCTCCTCTATACCGTGTGCGCCCTTTTCCTTACGGAAGCAAGGGGAGTATGAGGTGAGAGTTTGAGGAAGCTTTGCCTCCGGAATGATTGTATCTATGAATTTACCGATCATAGAATGCTCTGATGTACCGATAAGATAGAGGTCCTCGCCCTCGATTTTATACATCATTGCTTCCATTTCGGCAAAGGACATAACGCCTGTTACAACCTCGCTTCTGATCATAAACGGGGGAACGCAGTAGGTAAAGCCTCTGTTTACCATAAAGTCACGGGCATATGAGATAATTGCGGAATGAAGGCGTGCAATATCGCCCATAAGGTAGTAGAAGCCGTTTCCTGCAACCTTTCTTGCGCTATCGAGGTCGATACCCTCGAACGCCTCCATAATCTCAGTGTGGTATGGGATATTGAATTCGGGAACAACGGGCTCGCCGTAGCGCTGAACCTCTACGTTTTCGCTATCGTCACGACCGATCGGAACACTTGGATCGATAATGTTGGGGATAATCATCATTATCTTCTTTATCTTCTCTGCGTATTCCTCCTCAAGTCTTTCAAGCTCTGCCAAACGATTTGCGGCAGCGGTAACCTGCGCCTTTACCTCGTTTGCCTCGTCACGCTTGCCCTGAGCCATAAGCGCACCGATTTGCTTAGAGAGCTTATTTCTTTCCGCACGGAGTGTATCCGCCTCGGTTTTGAACGCACGGTATTGAATATCAAGCTCAATAACCTCGTCGACAAGGGGAAGCTTGTGATCCTGGAATTTCTTTTTGATGTTTTCCTTTACAAGCTCGGGATTTTCTCTTAAAAACTTTAAATCAATCATATTAACCTCCAAATTGGATAAAATTTTACAAAAAAAATATTGCCCCCCTCAAAATCAAGGGTGCAATAGCACGGTACCACCTTTTGTTTATCTCACGACCTATAACGAGGTCAACCGTTGTACTCATCGCACAAGACTCGGGAATGGAACACCACAGATATGTCGGCACCTTTCAGCCAAGAGCACCGATCTCTTGTTCATACCTTATTGCAGCTATTTTTCCGTCATCGTCTTTACGTTTCGTATTCTATCACAAAAAATAATGCTTGTCAAGTAATATTTGATTTTTTGTTGCATAAAGTGTATTAGTGAATAAATTTGAAGGAGAAAAGCCATGAATAACAATCAAAGCCTGAAGGGCTCTCTTATTTCCTCGGTTAGCACCGATACGGTTATATCACACGATGTGAGTGAGGAGTTTGTTTTGCCCGACTATGTGCCTGAGGTAAGGCGTGTTCTGTTTACGAGAGCGCAGGTTCTGCCCGAAAGCAAATACGTCGCCGATTCGCCGAACGGAGCTACACTTGATTTTGGAGGAACGGTTACATATTCCGTAATTTATATTGATGACGAGGGAAAGCTTTGCTCTGCGCCTCTTTGCACAAGCTACGAATGCTCTGCCACCTTGAAGGGTAGTCCGTCCACCGTTTTTGTCGATACGGTATGTGACAGTGCAACCACAAGAGTCAGCGCTCCGAGAAGGCTGACCATAAAATCACGCCTTAAAAGCAGAATTTTGGGAGTGCAGACGATTGAGCTTTGCGAAAGGATTGCAGGAAAATCAAGCGCTGACGAGCTGTTTATAGAAAGACTTACCTCTGAGGTAAGCACGTTTTCGGTTGCGGCCGGAACGCTCGGCGGAATAAAAATGAGTGAAAAGCTTGATACGCCCACGTCGCAGGTAAGGGTTGCGCTTTGCGATGCTTATGTAGCTCTCAAGGAGATAAAGGCAATAAACGGCGGTGTGAGCTGTCACGGAGAGGTCGTTGTACGGTGTGTTTGCGAGAGTGAGGGCGAGATGATTACTCTGAGCAAGGCTATGCCGCTTTACGAGAACGTGGAGCTTGAGGGCGCTTCTCAATCAGATACGGCAAGAGCGATAGCACGGTGCGTGAGTCTTTCTATTTTCAACGAGGAAAGCGACGGCGCATGCGAGCTGTGCTTTGAGGTAAGCTGTGAAATTGAAGCCGAGGTATATCGAAATAACACGTCGCCGTTGCTTTTTGATTTGTATTCCACCAAAAACGAGGTTGAGGTAACCAAGTCCGAATGCGACGTGTTCACCCTTATCGGCGGTGATTGCGCGCCGTTTTCAATAAATGAGGCTGTGAAGCGCAAGAGCAAGGAAATGGTGCAAATAGTTGACGTAATCCTTGACACAGTGTGGGACAAATGCGATTTAGGCGGTAGCATTGCACGTTTCGGCGGAAGGCTTTGTACGTGTGTTATCGGCACGAGCAAGCCAAGAGATGACGGGGGCGTGGAATATCTTTGCGAATACTATGAAATTCCAATCAAGTATGAGCATCAGCTCTGCGAGCCAACGGCCTCGCCGATTTCAAGATGTGCCTTTAGCGCCACGCTTACAGATGTAAGATTAAGTGACGATAAGCTACACATCAGCGTTCAAATTTGTCCGAGTGTATGCGTTCTCTCAAAGACAAGACTCGAGATTGTGGAAAGCGCCTCTCTTTTGCGTGATACGACATTTAAAAAAGATGCGTCTTGCGTAAGAGTGTATTTTCCCAAGGCAGACGATACGCTTTGGAATGTGGCTAAAAAATACCACACTACTATGCGTAAAATCATAGATGACAATTCTCTTGACGGTGAGTCGCTTGATGGCGTAAAAAGCATAATAATATAACAAAAAAGAGTCACGGCTGCTCCGTGACTCCTTTTTTTATTTGCGCTCAAGCGCCCTTTTTACGTAAATTCCCGTGTAGGATGTGGGATGCTCCGCTACCTGCTCGGGTGTTCCCGTGGCAACCACCTCGCCGCCCGCATCTCCGCCCTCGGGACCGAGGTCGATAATATAGTCGGCGGTTTTGATTACATCAAGGTTATGCTCGATCACCATTACACTGTTGCCCGCATCAACAAGCCTTTGCAAAACTCCGATAAGCTTGCTTACGTCCTCGGAGTGAAGTCCCGTTGTGGGCTCGTCAAGAATATAGATTGTTCTGCCGGTTGAGCGCTTTGACAGCTCCGTTGCAAGCTTAACTCTTTGAGCCTCGCCGCCCGAGAGGGTTGTTGAGGATTGTCCTATCTTAACATATCCCAGACCTACATCGCATATGGTTTGAAGCTTTCTTGAAATGCTTGGAATATCTGCAAAGAAGGCTGCGCCCTCCTCTGCGGTCATTTCAAGCACATCAGCAATATTTTTGCCCTTAAATTTAACCTCAAGTGTGTCCTTGTTGTAGCGCTTGCCCTTGCAGACATCACATTTTACATACACGTCGGGCAAAAAGTGCATTTCTATCTTCTTCACGCCGTCGCCCTCACAGCTCTCGCACCTGCCTCCCTTGACGTTAAAGGAAAATCTGCCCGGCCCGTATGAGCGCATTTTTGCATCGGGAGTTTTGGCAAACAAATCTCTGATTTCGTTGAAAAGCCCCGTATACGTTGCCGGATTTGACCTTGGGGTTCTGCCAATCGGGGATTGGTCGATCGCTATCACCTTATCAAGCGCCTCATAGCCCTCTATTCCGTCGCACTGTCCCGGGTAGGTTATTGCACGGTTGAGCTTTCTTGCAAGGGTTTGCAAAATTATCTTGTTTACAAGAGAGCTTTTTCCCGAGCCACTGACTCCCGTGACTGCGACAAAGCATCCGAGAGGAATATCGACTGTAATATTTTTGAGGTTGTTTTCTCTTGCGCCCTTAACTCTTAAGAAATTGCCGTTACCCGTTCTTCTTTCGGTAGGAACGGGAATTTTTCTTTTTCCGCTAAGGTATGCACCTGTAATCGAGGCATCGTTTTGCATAATCTCCTCGGGTGTTCCCTGCGCCACGATTTCGCCTCCGTGAACTCCTGCTCCCGGTCCTATGTCAATTATATAGTCGCTTTCAAGCATCGTTTCCTCGTCATGCTCGACAACGATTACGCTGTTTCCGACGTCACGAAGCTTCTTTAGGGTTTTTATGAGCTTGCTGTTATCTCTTTGGTGGAGTCCTATGCTCGGCTCGTCAAGAATATACAGAACTCCGACAAGCGATGAGCCTATCTGTGTTGCAAGACGTATTCTTTGCGCCTCTCCGCCCGAAAGAGTTGATGCCTTTCTGGCAAGGGTGAGATATTCAAGTCCTACGCTCTTCATAAAGCCGAGGCGCGCTCTGATTTCCTTTAGGATTTCCCTTGCGATTTCCGCCTCGCTCGGTGAAAATTCAAGACCGTTTATAAAGTCTATTGCATCGCTTACGCTAAGACGGCAAAGCTCGTCGATGTTTTTGCCTGCTACCGTAACAGAGAGCGAAAATTTGTTAAGCCTTTGTCCGTTACACTCGGGACACGGTGTTTCCTCGACGAACTGATCGTAATAGTCGTCGCCCATCATTTTCATTCTTTGCTCTATTGTTTTGATTACGCCCTCGAATTTAACCGTTTGGCGTCTTACCTGCTTTGCAAAGTATCTGTCTACGGTGTAATACTCGTCACCCGTGCCGTATAGGATTATGTCGAGCTGCTCCTTGGTGAATTCACAAATGGGCGTATCGACAGAAAGCCCCATTCTTTCACATACTGCCTTGAAAAGCGGGCCTGTCCAGCCCTGGTCATCAATGGTTTTGAAGCCGTTCACCTGGATTGCGCCCTCGGCAAGCGAAAGAGATCTATCGGGGATTATTTTATTTGGTGAAATGTTTCGCATTTCGCCAATTCCAAGGCAGTGCGGACAAGCGCCGAAGGGATTGTTAAAGGAGAAGGATCTCGGCTCAATCTCACCGAAGCTTATTCCGTGCTCCTCACAGGCGTAGTTGGTCGAAAATTCGTATTCTTGGCCCTCTCCCTCTCTTGGAACGGTGACAACGCCAACCTTTCCTTCTGCAATTTTGAGTGCGGTTTCAACGGAATCGGCAAGACGTGAGCGAATACCCTCCTTCATAACAAGACGGTCAACGAGAATGTCAATGTTGTGCTTTTTCGTCAGTTCAAGCTCAATATCCTCGCTAAGATCGTAAACCATTCCGTCAACTCTTATTCTGGCATAGCCGTTTTTACGCGCATCGGCGATTACCTTCTCGTGTCTGCCCTTCTTTCCTCTTACCACGGGCGCAATTACCATAAAGCGCTCACCCTCGGGGAAGGTCATTATTTTGTCTATTATTTGGTCAACACTCTGCTGCTTTATCTCCTTGCCGCACACAGGACAGTGTACTGTGCCAAGACGTGCGTAAAGCAAGCGCAGATAGTCGTATATTTCCGTTACTGTGCCAACGGTTGAGCGAGGATTCTTAGAGGTTGTCTTTTGGTCGATTGAAATAGCGGGAGAAAGCCCCTCTATGCTATCGACATCGGGCTTGTCAAGCTGTCCCAAAAACATTCTTGCGTATGAGGAAAGCGACTCCACAAAGCGTCTGTGTCCCTCTGCGAATATCGTATCGAACGCAAGAGAGGATTTTCCCGAGCCGGAGAGTCCTGTCAGAATGACGAGCTTATCTCTTGGGATTGTGATATCTATGCTCTTTAGATTGTGAACTCTTGCGCCCTTGATTTCAATGCTGTTTATCATTTTTTGCTTCCTTGTAGCTGTAATTCCTTTATTTTATCACGAAGATATGCCGCTCTTTCAAAGTCAAGCTTGCGCGCCGCCTCTCTCATTTCTGCGGTGAGCTGCTCTATGAGCTTGGCTCTTTGCTGTGGTGTGAGCTTCTTTGCTTCCTTCGTTTCCTCTGCACGTCGGCCGAGGTCGATTACGTCGTGGACATCCTTTATTATCGTCTTGGGGGTAATTCCGTGAGCCTCGTTATATGCCATTTGTACCTTGCGACGACGGTTTGTTTCGTCTATTGCGTTGCGCATTGAACGAGTTACCGTATCGGCATACATAATCACCTTTCCGTTTGCGTTACGGGCGGCTCTTCCTATCGTCTGAATAAGCGACGTTTCGCTTCTTAAGAGTCCCTCCTTGTCGGCGTCAAGTATTGCAACGAGCGACACCTCGGGAATATCAAGTCCCTCTCTTAAGAGGTTGATGCCGACGAGCACGTCAAATTCGCCAAGACGAAGCGCGCGGATTATCTCCATTCGCTCGATTGTTTCGACATTATGGTGAATATATTTTACCTTTATGTTATTTGATGCAAGGTACTCTGTCAAATCCTCTGCCATTTTGGTTGTAAGGGTGGTGACGAGGACTCTTTCGCCCTTTTCTGCACGAAGTCGAATTTCGCCCATTACATCGTCAACCTGCGTTTCGATTGGGCGCACATCTATTTCGGGATCAACAAGTCCCGTGGGGCGAATAAGCTGCTCGGCAGTGACGGTGGAATGTGTCCTTTCAAACTCGGCAGGCGTTGCAGATACGAATACGGTTTGATTTATTTTTGATAAAAATTCGTCAAAATAAAGAGGTCTGTTATCGTATGCGGACGGCAGACGGAAGCCGAATTCAACGAGATTTTTCTTTCTCGCAAGGTCTCCTCCGCTCATTCCCCTTACCTGCGGGAGCATTACGTGGCTTTCGTCGACGAACATCACGAAATCCTCCGGGAAATAGTCAAGAAGCGTATATGGAGTCGAGCCGGGCGCCCTGCCCGAGAGAACTCTTGAATAATTCTCAACGCCCGAGCAAAATCCGATTTCACGGAGCATTTCAAGATCGTATCTCGTTCTCTCCTCTATTCTCTGCGCCTCGAGGAGCTTGTTTTGAGATTTAAAAAATTCTATGCGTTCCTCCAGCTCCTGCTCGATTGCACGAAGGGCTATCTCTCTTTTTTCATCGCTTACAACATAGTGATTTGCCGGGAATATCGAGCAGAAGCTAAGGGAGCGAAGAACCTCGCCCGTGACGATATTTATCTCGCTTATGCGCTCAATTTCCTCGCCGAAGAATTCTATTCTTATCGCCTTGTCTGACGACGATGCGGGCAAAATCTCGACGACATCGCCACGCACTCTGAACTTATCTCTTACGAAGCTTATATCGTTTCTCTCGTAGTTCATTCCGACAAGACGGCGGGTGAGCGTGTCCCTGTCCATTTCCATTCCGATACGCAAATCTATTACCATGTTGTGATATTCCTCGGGATCTCCAAGAGAATAAATACACGATACAGATGCCACTATAATTACGTCACGGCGTTCAAAAAGAGCGCTTGTTGCGCTATGGCGAAGCTTATCTATTTCATCGTTTACAAGCGCATCCTTTTCGATATATATATCCTTTCCGGGTATATATGCCTCGGGCTGATAATAGTCGTAATAGGACACGAAATATTCTACTGCGTTATCGGGGAAAAGTGCACGCATCTCGGAGCAAACCTGCGCCGCAAGAGTTTTGTTCGGCTCAAGAATCAGAGTCGGGCGGTTAAGATTGGCAATTACGTTTGCCATTGTAAAGGTTTTTCCGCTTCCCGTTACTCCTAGCAGGGTTTGCATTCTGTTGCCCGAAAGTATTGCCTCGGTAAGAGTATTTATTGCCTCAGGCTGATCTCCCGTGGGCTTATATGCGCTTACAAGCTTGAATTTGTTCTGCTCCATTTGTTCTTCTCCCTTCGCTAAGCATTTCTATCATTACATTTTAACATATTTTTTAGTTATTGTAAATATGGTAATGATATTTTATACTTAAAATACGGTATTTACTTTTTGGTGTATGTGTGATATAATTTTTATAGGAATACAAAAGCATTCAAAGGAGTCTTGTATGTGTGAATTTAAAAATGCCCTTGAGGCGCACATTGACAATATGATAATCGAAAACGAGCGTCTTTTTGGCTCGATTACCGATACAGTATCACTTCTCGACTACGAGTGTGTGAATGACATATGGACGTCGGCGCTTCAAACGGCGCTAAACGAGCACGAAGCGGTAATTATTCCGTTTTCTCAAAGTCCTTACATAATTGATGCACCGATAGTAATCCCGTCGGGCAGAAAAATAATCGCCGATAGGGGTGCTGTCATTCGTCTGGCAAGCGGCACACGCACTCTTATGCTTCGCAACGAAAAAACGGCTGACGGCACACACCTTCCGCTTTTTAACCACAAGCGAGATGAGTGTATTTCGATTGAGGGCGGAATTTGGGAGGATTGGTGCGAGCATCGAATGGGCTACGGACAAAGCGGCCGCTATGACGAGCAAAGAAGCATTTTCGGTGTTTCTACACTTATGCTTTTGGAGTGCGTCAATCACCTTCGTCTTAAAAATATGGTTTTCAGGCATTGCGGCGGATTTGCCGTACAGATAGGAGAGGCGAGCTGTGTTGAGTGCGAGGGGATTCGCTTTGAGGAATGCTTCGCCGACGGCCTTCACATAAACGGAAACGTTGATGACATATATATAAGCGACATACGTGGTGAGGTTGGTGACGATTTGGTTGCGTTCAATATGTTCGATTGGCAGAATTCGTCTATAAACTTCGGCCCGTGCAAAAATGTTATTTGCGAGGATTTGGAGCTTTCAAAAAACAGCTATTACAAGGCTCTTCGCATCGAAACGGGGCTTTACACCTTTGACAGTGGCGAGGTGATTGACTGCTCTCTTACAAACGCTGTTTTTCGCAGAATTTCGGGAATTAAGACATTCAAGCTATATTGCCAGACTCCCGTTTATTACCCCGACAAGGGGCCTGAAAAAGCGGGCGTTGGCAGTGGCGACTGTATTCTCTTTGAGGACATCAAAATCGACCTTGATGCTCCCATTGATTTGCTTGACGAATATACCTCATCTCACCCGATAAAGGGCTCTTTTGCGGGCTTCGAGCTTGGAACCAACATCGAAAGGCTTTATTTCAAAAATATTGATATTACGCTACACAGGGACAGATATCCGCTTTCGTATTTGATATGCGCAGGCCCGAAATCCGTTCGTTTTTCCGACGGTGGCGAGGTGTTTGATCCGTATCTTTCCTCAACCGTAAAAAATATTTTTTTGGAGGGTATAACGGTAAACGGAGTCGTCCCCGAGGATATATCTACCTACATTAAGGAAATCGCCTTTGACTCTCTGTACGACGATATTCCATCAACGGCTTCGGGCAAAATCGAGAATATTTACTATAAAAAATAGACCGAATAGCAAAAAAGAAGGGGCTTTACAGCCCCTTTTGCATTAGTTGATTTTTACGGGTATTGATGTCTCGCCCGCCTGGTGAATGACAACAGAATTTTTCGTTCCGACCACGTCGCTCAAAACGTCAATTATCATATTGAGGCTGAGCGTCTTTGCTTCAAAATCGACATCGGTAAACTCAAGCTTGAAATACTTGTAGTGATATTTCTCTGCGGTGTCAAGTATTGTTGGCTCATAGAGTCTTCCGTTTGAGTCGGTTAGCGTATAATGTATTTTTGATGAGTCAAAGTCCTTGTAGCTTTGAGAAATTTCATCCATATGTCTTTCGTTGTATCTTACGGTGATTTGAAGATATTTACTGCTCTCGATATAGTAAAGAGAATATGAATAAACTCCGCCGTTTTCCGAAAATCCGTCATTTGTGCCGGGAGTATGCGTGCGAATGTCCGATGATACGGCATAGGCGCTCTTGAATGCCTCACTGTCGGTATTAAGCTCCTGCAGCTCCTTGTTATCGGATTTTACTATATTAACGATAAGAAGCGCAAGCACCGATACAATCGATACGATAAGCACTATTTTCAATATTTTTCCTATCCTGCTCATATTTTCTCCTTGATTTTTCCTTAAGGTTCTTATATTTTATCACAGTTTGTTAATATGTTCAAGTTTTTTTGAAAAAATACTTGACAAAGGTGGTTTTTTTCTATATAATAATTATCTAGTAAAATATGCGTGCGGAAGGTGCTTTTGATGATTATTGATCTTAAACCCCTATTAAGCGGTATTACCTCGAAAATTGAGTTTGAATACGAGATTGGACTTGATGTTGAGGAAAATCCGATTATTCCGCCGGATGACGTTTCGTTTACAGCGCCTATTCAGGTTTCGGGCTCTGTCACGGACAACGCAGGCTATATGACTCTCGTTGCGACGGCAGAAATCGAATATGAATCGCACTGTGCAAGATGTCTTGAGGACTTATCTGGCAAATTTGTTCTCAATTTCAATCGCATTGTCGGACTTTCAGGCACAATTCAAGATGAGCAAAACGACGATTTCGTCGTAGTTAAGGGCGGTATGCTGGACATCGACCGTGAGCTCGTTGAGGATTTGCTTCTCGAATTCCCGTCAAGGCTCCTGTGTAAAGAGGAATGCGCAGGGCTTTGTCCAAGATGTGCTAAAAACTTAAATCTTGGTCCTTGTGATTGCCCGAAGAAAAGAGAAATTGATCCAAGACTCGCAATTTTACAAAAACTACTTGAAAACGATTAATATTTGTGGTATAATACCAAGGATTAAAAAAGATAAGCTCAAAAAAGGAGGTTATTACAATGGCAGTACCAAAGAGAAAGCAGTCTCATTCAAGAACTAACCTTAGAAGATCTAACAACAGCAAGCTCACAGCTCCTACAATGGTTAAATGCTCAAAGTGTGGCGAATACAACCTCGCTCACCGTGTTTGCTCCGCTTGTGGCTTCTATGCAGGTAAGGAAATCATTAAGAAGACCGAGGCTTAATTAAACAATAACAGACCACAAGCATTTTTGTGGTCTTATTGTTTTTTTGAAAGGATTTTATATGAAGCATTCTCCACGCAAATACGATACGGCGGCAAGAGCTCTTTATTGCGCTCTGCTCTTTTCCTCGCTTCTTTGTATCGGCATTGAATTTAACGGAATTTTGAAGCCCATACTGTCGGGTGTCGGGCTGATTTTGCTCGCTCTTTCTATTTTCTTTTTTGTGAAATACGATGCAACAACACTTGAATATATTTTGATTGAGCGAAACGGCACGCTTGATTTTTACGTCAATAAGATTGTTGGAAGGCGTGGCGCTTACGTTGTATATTATCCTCTGTCGGACTGTGTGGGCTACGGAGAATACAAAAAAGAGGCTCGCTCCGAGCTGAAAAGCAAATTCGTCGGCTGCCGTTTTTCAAAATATGCGACGAATTTTATAAGCTCAAGAGAGCTTTACTATGCCGTATTTGAGGGAAACGACGGATGCTATGATGTTATTATTTTTGAGCCGAGCAAGGAAATGATAGATTTAATAGAAGCATTTGCGGGTAAGACGCCGATGCTTGATAATGATGAGGAATAAAAAAATCGCACTTGATGAGTGCGATTTTTTACTTTTATTTTTATTACCGTGCGCTTTGGTCAAAAGCGCTTTTCTGTTGCATCTCCGAAGCGTCCCTTGATAAATGCCAAGGCTTCCTTGAATATAGTTCTGTCGTTTTCAAAGGTTTTTTCGGGGAATTCGTCCTCGAAGAACCAATGGAAAGCCGATATTTCCTCAGCCTGTGGCTCAACGTATGCTCTTGTTGTGAGTGATGCAAAGTACACGACCTTTTTTTCTATGTTCTTTTTCTTACCTATCAGGTACACCGACTCCATACGGAAGCCGTTTTCGATTTTTATGTCTATGCCTGTTTCCTCTTTGACCTCTCGAATGGCGGTTTGATATTCGTTTTCACCGTCCTCAACGTGTCCCTTGGGGAATGACCAAAAATCCGCATACCTGTTCTTTATAAGAAGTACGGCATATTTTCCTCTCGTTTTTCGGAAAATTACTGCACCGCAGGACTTCTCGTACTTCACTTTACCATCTCCTTTATAGAGTGTAATTCCTTTACTTTACACCCATGCTTTAAAGCACAGCCTTGAAAAATTGTGCTATTCTTGGATTTTTGGGGTTATCAAATACCTCGCTTGGAGTGCCCTGTTCGGCAATTACACCGTCTGCCATAAACAGAACTCTTGTTCCTACCTCTCTTGCAAAGCCCATCTCGTGAGTTACGATTACCATCGTCATTCCCTCGTCGGCAAGCTCCTTGATAAGATCGAGAACCTCGCCTACCATTTCGGGATCGAGCGCGCTTGTGGGCTCGTCAAAAAGCATTACCTTGGGGTTCATAGCAAGCGCTCTTGCGATTGCACCTCTCTGCTTTTGTCCGCCTGAAAGCTTCGACGGATATTCGTCTCTTTTATCTGCAAGTCCAATTCTTGTAAGAAGCTTCATAGCCGTTTCCTCTGCCTGCTCGGGAGTTTTAAGTCCGAGCTGAACGGGAGCGAGCGTAAGGTTTTTGATTACTGTCATATTATTGAATAAATTAAAGTGCTGGAACACCATACCGACATCCTGACGAGCAAGGTTGATGTCAATGCCGTGAGCCTGCTGATAAGCCTTCAAGGCTACTCTGAACGCCTTACCCTCTCTTATTGGGTGGAGAAGCCTTTTCGCTTTAATCTCGGCAATCACCTGTTCCCTTATAAGTGAGGAGTCGCCATCCTCGCCTGCTTCTGCCATCCTTTGTGCGAAAAGCTTTTTGAAGGTTTCGCCAAGCTCTATAATCTCGTCGTGCTCGTAGGGATCTGCCTCATTTATGAGCTTATCCTCTACCCAAATTTCTCCGTGTGTCGGCTCCTCGAGCAGGTTCATACAACGCAAAAGAGTGCTCTTTCCGCTTCCCGAGGGACCGAGAATTACAACCTTTTCGCCCGCCTCGATTTCACACGATACGCCAAGCAATACATCGAGGTCGCCAAAGCTTTTATGAATATTCTTAACGCTTATCACTTGCTCTCAACCTCTTTTCTATTTTCTTTATACCAAAGGTGAGCAAATACACAATTGCAAGGTAGAATACTGCCGCTGATGCCATTGGCACAACATAGCTTGCAAGGTTGTTTCCCGCACCGATGATTTTTGATGCCTGTGTCAAATCCGTTATGCCTATCATGCTTACGATAGATGTTTCCTTAATAAGCGCAATAAGCTCGTTACCTATGGCCGGAATTACATTTTTTATTGCCTGAGGGATTACTATTTTAAGCATAGTAATCTTACTATTCAGTCCAAGTGCTCTGCCTGCCTCGGTTTGACCGATATCAACAGACAAAATACCTGCACGAATATTCTCAGCAACATATGCGCCCGAATTTATTCCAAACGCCAAGCTCGCAGTTACAACAACGGGGAAGCCTCTTATTGAAAAGATTGCAAATACCATAATAAAAAGCTGAAGCGCCATAGGTGTTCCTCTTATTATGGTTATGTAAACCTTGCAAACGCCCTTTAATATCTTCATTATAACGGTCTTGCTCTTTGATATTGTGCATAGGGCAACAAGAGTACCCAAAATCAAGCCCAATACTGCCGCAAAAACTGAGATAAGGAAGGTGTAGCCAAGTCCTGTGAACATCAGCTCAAGATATTTTCCGGTTGTAAACAGCTCTATAACTTTTTCAAAAAAACTCATTCTTTTTTCCTACATTAAAAACGGAAAAGAACTGAAAAACAGTTCTTTTCCTGTATTTTTTGATTAGTTGCCCATGCCCATGTGTCTCATAACCATTTCGTTGATCTTATCCTGTGCGATAAGGTCAGCCAAAACGCTATTGATAGCCTCGAGAAGCTCGTCATTGCCCTTTGTTACGCAGATTGCGTATTGCTCCTCAACGATGCTGTCAGCCTCGCCCTCGGCGCCTGAATAGTAAAGCGGAACACACTCAAGACCTGAGTTCTTGGATACGATGTATTCAGCAGGAAGCTCGTCAATTACAACTACATCTGTAAGAGTGCCAAGACCGTCAACTGCGATTTGTGCACTATCCATTGATACGCAGGTAGCGCCTGTGCCGTAAAGCACGCCATCATAGCCGTAGTCATTGTCTGCGGTTGCATTAACCTCACCATCGGTGTAAATCCAACCTGTTGTATCGGTTTGTGTACCGATCTTCTTGCCTGCAAGTGCTTCCCATACGATGTACTTGCTTCCATCATCTGCAGTCTTTGTTTCAGGAGCATTGTCGCTCTTGTAAATTACATACTGAACAGATGTGTAGTAAGGAGTGGAGAAAGCAACCTTCTCTGCGCGCTCCTCGGTGATTGTAAGTCCGGCAGCGCCACAGTCAGCGGTCTTGCCTTCCTTAACAACGTCGATGATAACTGCGAAATCACCGTCGGTGAATACAACCTCTTTGCCGAGCTTTTCACCAACGAGATTCATAATCTCAACGTCAACTCCTACGATTTCTGTGCCCTCGTAGTATTCAAACGGTGCAAAGTATGCGTTTGTTTGAACATAAATTTTGTCGTCTCCACAGGATGTGAAGGCGAAGCAGCATACAACCATAACGATTGCAAGTGCAAGTGCGATAATTTTTTTCATTATCTTTTCCTCCATAAATAAATTTTAGCCGTTTGGCTAATTGATAAGATGTTATAATTATACATCTTGATATTGAGTTTGTCAATACTTTTTATATAAATATATTCATGTTATTTAGCAAAAATTGAACATAAGCGAAAAATATTCACCCAAAAAGTGAATATATTCATTTGTTGATGAATAAATGCATTTTCAATTCAAGTACAATTTACAAAAAGCAAGAGCGATTTTTCGCCCTTGCTTTTGCTTTATTTAGTTATTCCCAAATGACAATTTCGCCATTTGTGCCATAGTGCCAGAAGTTGCCGTCTGTTGTTGGCTCGCTCTCGCTGTACCAGTATAAATTCCAATAAGAATCCCAACCGCTTGGCTTGCTTGTCGCCTCGCAGTAGATTGTAAGCTTAGAGCAACCAGAGAACGCGTTGCTGTCTATCTCGGTCACGCTATTCGGGATTGTTACGCTTGCAAGCGAGGTGCAACCATAGAACGCGCAGACACCTATTGAGGTTACGCTATTAGGAATTGTTACGCTTGTAAGCGAGGTGCAACCAAAGAACGCAGAGATACCTATCTTGGTCACGCCATCAGGAATTGTTATGCTTGTAAGCGAGGTGCAACCCGAGAACGCATAGTCACCTATCGAGGTCACGCCATCGGGAATTGTTATGCTTGTAAGCGAGGTGCAATCAGAGAACGCAATGTCGCCTATTGAGGTTACGCTATTTGGTATAGTTACACTTGTAAGCTTGGTGCAACCATAGAACGCAGAGATATCTATCTTGGTCACGCTGTTCGGTATTGTTACGCTTGTAAGTGATTTGCAATACATGAACGCAGCGGCACCTATCGAGGTTACGCTATTAGGAATTGTTACACTTGTAAGCGAGGTGCAATCAGAGAACGCATAGTTACCTATCTCGGTCACGCCATCAGGTATAGTTACGCTTGTAAGCTTGGAGCAACCTTGGAACGCATAGTAGCCTATCCAGGTCACGCTTTTGCCCTGATAGGTTGATGGAATTACAACATCTGTTGCAACCCCGTCATATCCGGTCACAGAATATTCATCATTTACAAGAGTAAATTCAAGTCCTACGCAAATAGAAGCTCCATATATGGTTTTGTCGCCATATGTACCCTTTTCAATTTTTGAAATCGGCTTTGTAAAATCCTTATCCTCAAACCAACCCTCAAATGTATAGCCCGTATTTGCAATTCCATCAGGCAAGGCAACAGTATCCTCTATCGTGTACTTGACAGGAGTATTTGTTATAGCACCATCAAATGTAATTGTATATTCGATAGGAGTCCATTTTGCGGTCAAGGTCACATCCTCTGTTACAACATACCCGACAAATGACCATTTTTCGTTTTCAACATACCAGCCGTCAAAGGTGTAGCCGACCTTTTCGGGGTTGCTTGGCTTTGGAACATTTTCGCCCTTTTCGACAAAAGCATCTTTGATTTCTGTGCCACCCTGTGTGTCAAATTTGACGGTTACAGCATTTTCGGGCTTTTGCGTTTCTGTTTCGCTTTGGCTTTCGCTAACAGGCGACGAGCTTGACTCGCTTTGCTCGTCATTGTCGCACGCGACAAAGGCAAGAGTGAGCACAAGAGCAAGCACTAAAAATAGAATTTGCTTAAAATTAGTCATTTTTGCACTCCCCGATTTTATTTATTCATAGTAGTTGAAGGTGTCGTCGCTATCACGGTAATCGTCCTCTGAGGCTCTGTTCAGCTCGTAGAGCGGAAGCTCCTTCTTATTTGGCGGAATGAGCATTAAAATGCCGATTGCGACAAGGATTACTATTGTTGTGGCAAAGCCACCCTCGATGCCAAAGACTCCTCCGCTTGCCGCATCCATTGTGGGATTTGATGTGCAGATAAAGATTGACGGCATAGCGGGCATTCCGCTTACGCTTGAGCCGAAGATGTTACCCTGTGTGAAGTTCCACATTGTATGAATAGCGCACGCACCCCAGATGTTTCCACGCTTAAGGACATATATTCCCTCGAAAAGCCCGAAAAGGAATATGTTTGCAAGAGCAATAAGGCTGATGCCTTCATTTGATACATGCATAAGAGCGAACACTGCCGAGCTGAATATAAGAGCGAGATGCACCTTGTAATCTCTTGCAACGCTTGTCATAAGGTAGCCACGGAGCAAAACCTCCTCGCCTGCGCCCTGCAAAACGAATGCAAAAAGGAACAATATAATTGTCCATGACATATTGGGGTTAAACTCAACGGTGATAGCGCCGATTGCGTTTGCAATAAGGAGCGTAAAATAGAAAAGCATAACTCCTACCGTGCCGCCCGCAACATATTCAAGGACAAGCTTCGGCTTTCTGAAGCCCATGCTTGCAAGGCTTCTCTTTTCTATTTTGGTGCAGTAGATTATTGCGCCCAAAATCATAAGTCCGCCTGCCAATATGCTTACAAGGGTTACATACCACGGCATATTGAGCGAAATCGTATTAAGCTCCATTGTGAGCTGTGCATCGTCGATTGCGCCGGAGATATACGAGCTTATAATCTCCCAAAATCCGTCACACGTAAGTAAATATATAGTTGTGGGAATTGTGACAACCACGCTTCTTGCAAGGTCTATGATAAAATACACCAGCAAGAAAATCACAAAGGTGTGTATGAAATGCGTCGGACGGTGATTCAATGCCGCCTCGTCAAGCATATTCGTTCTGTTTATTCTTACATTATCACGAAGATCCATTTTTATCCTCTTTTCCAAAGCCTATCTGCCTTTAAGATGGCTACCTGTGTCTTGGAATCCTTAATTTCACCGTCCATTACCATTTGAACGAGAGTGTCAAGCGGTATTCTCTCAACCTCGACAAATTCGTCCTCGTCGGTGTGTGGGGCGGTATAGGTTAGCCCTGTCGCCATATAGGTATAAATCTGCTCGTTTGTGAAGGCTACGGTGGTATAGGTCATTCCGATAAATTCCACATTCTCAGCGATTACTCCGCTTTCCTCCTCGAGCTCTCTTTTTACTGCATCGAGAGGATTCTCACCCGTCTCAAGCTTGCCTGCGGGGATTTCGAGCAGGGTGCGACCAAATGGGTATCTGAACTGTCTTACCATAATTACCTCACCCTCGTCGGTGATAGGAATTACGCATACAGCCCCCGGGTGCTTTATATATTCTCTTATTGATGTGCTACCGTTTGGAAGCTCTATATCATCAACAAAAAGCTTTACTACTCTGCCGTCAAAGATTTGCTTTGAGGAAAGCTGCTTTTCAAAAAGCTCCATTATTTTCTCCTTTGATATGTGGTTGTTTTGCCGTCTGCGCCCTTAAGGGAAAGGGTATCGTTTTCGATTTTGTATTCGTATTCAAGCACGAATTTGTGACTTAGGGTATAACCCTCAAGGAGCAGGTTTTCGTCTATGAACACAAAGAGCTTATCGCCCTTGGTTGAAAACACAATTCCGTTTTCAAGACTATTTTCTCTTATTGCACCCGAATAATCGTTCTCAAGGATAAAAGAGGCGCTATCGTTTGACCACGTGCCGATAATTTCACTGTCACGATTATACTCTGAGGTGTATTTTTCAAGAACCGTGAAATCCATATCTCTCAGCACAAGTGAGGTTCCGTCCTTACTTATTGAAAATCTCGTTTTAGTGCTTTCAATAACATGGTTTGAGTTCTCATATGTTACAATAAGCTCGTTTTTACCCTCGATACGATACGTTGCGTGCTCGTGAAGCGTTGCTTCGATTCCGCACACGGACATGCTCAGCTTAACATTACCGTTATCCTTGAAATCATAGACCATATACGTGTCGTTTTCAAAGCTTTTTTCTCTCCATATGCCGACAAGCGATACATCGTCATAGATATAGTTGCTGTTGTAGCCGCTATTTTTATAATCTCTTATCATAGGAATTCCTACCGTGACAAATAGGACAGCGACAATTCCAACGAGAACGAGCGCCAAAAGCGCATATATTTTTTGCTTTTTTGTGTGTTTTTTCTTCATTTTGATTTCCTTCATTTATTGTTTGCTTCTACGAGCTTGGCAAGCTCCCACGGAGAAAGGTTATATGCCTGAAGCTCCGTTTCGATGCCGTCGTAGGTATAGATTACGAGGTTACAGTTTCCTATTGTTTGCTCGAAATCGGGTGGAATTTGAGGAGATTTTTTTGAATTTCTTGCAAAAATTCTTGTAACTGCTCCGTGAGTTACGATAAGGACTCTCTCTGCCATTCCTACGTTGTCCGAGATGAATTCATTCATCCTCTGCATAAGCGCCTCTATGGTTTCAACCGTTTTCACCTTGGGAACATTGTGAAAGGTTGCCTTGGAGTATTCCTCGTAGACAAGCCCGCTAAGCTCGCCAAAGTCGCGCTCGGTTATACGCTCGTCGATGCCGAAATACTCACAGCCTACGGCATCTCTTATGATTTTTGCGGTTTCATAGGCTCTGCCAAGGGGGCTTGATATTATTTTTGTCCAGGTAACGCCCGATTTTTGCAAAGCATCTGCAAGCCCTGCCGCACAATCGTGCGCCTGAGCTATACCCGTTTCGTTCAGGGGTATTTCCTCTCTGCCCTGCATTTTAAATTCCAAGTTCCAGTTGGTTTGACCGTGTCTTATAAAGCAGAGTATTCCCTTTGATGTATCGAAAAAATTCATTTTACTGCCTTCCCGTTGAGCCAAATCCGCCCTCGCCTCTTACGGTGTCATCAAGGGAGTCGCACGCCTCAAAATCGCACTTGATGTACGGCGTGACAACCATTTGCGCTATTCTTTCGTTCGGCATAATTGTTTGCGGCTCGCTTGAATGATTATGAAGCGCAACCATTATCTCGCCACGGTAGTCACTGTCAATAACGCCCACCTTGTTTGCGGGTGCGAGTCCTCTCTTGGTTGCAAGCCCGCTTCTTGCGTAAATGAGCGCAACGTAGCCACAGGGCAGCTCCATTGCAAGTCCCGTTTTGATAAGCACGGTCTGTCCCGATGCTATTGTAAGCTCCGTATCAATGCACGCATATAGGTCTGCGCCTGCGGAAAACTCAGAGCCATAGGTTGGCAGAGTTGCCGCTTCGTTTAGTTTTTTTAGTTTTACCTTCATTTTACTGATTTCACCTTTAATGTATTTAGATATTTCTTAGCCTCGGGACAAACACGATAGCTCTCCCTCGCCTTTTGTATTGCCTTGTTATGTGTCCACGCATCAAGCTCTGCGCCCTCGATTACGGGCAAGGCAAGCTCGTAATACTTACTAAGCGCCGTGGCAAAGAACCACGCCTGCGCCATTTTTATGTAGAATTTGTCGCTTTTTATACCCTTAACAAGCTCTATTGCCGTTTTTGCGTGGGTATCGGTAAGATAGTAGCACAAAAGAGATACAATGCCGAATCTGACGATGTATTCACGGTCGCTTTTAAGCGTTGATTTGACGAAATCAAGCACCGAGTCGGGGCTTTTGAAGAATTTTTTGAGATTGGACACGCAACAGTCAACAACTGCCCAGTTGTCCATGTACGGCAAAAACACCTCAATTTCGGCTTGGGCATTATCTGTGTCTATAAAACCGAGCATATATGCGTGTGTGAGATTTTCGTCATAATAACGGTGAGGCAGAGTGTGCAAAAGCTCCTCGCCCTGCGGTGATGAAACATATTTTTTTGCTATTGTCTTACAAATAGGGCCTCTGACGCCGAGGATTGTGTCCTTGTCGATGGTGGGAATAAGCCTTGCATGAAAGTCACGGTATGAGGTGTCTGCACACTCGATAAGCTCGTCTAATATTACGCTCATACCTTGAACAGATTGCACTCCTTGGCAAGCTCAAAAAGCTTTTTGCCGTCAATTTTGGTTATGCTTGGCATTTCCTCAATAAGCACGAGGGCATCGTCGTGAAAATATGAGGTGGTAAGGTATATTCCCTTGCTTGCTCCGATTGCGTGCATAGCACCGATAAATTCTCTTACCTCCTTGACGGTGACGTGGGCGTTGCGCCTTGCCTTTGCCTGAACGGCAATAAAATCTCTGAAGCCGAGCTTATCCTCGATGCGTACGATAATGTCTATTCCGCCGTCGTCGCTTCCGCCCGTTACGGCGCACTCTGTGACTGTAAAGCCCGATTTTTCATAGAATTTGCGAATTAGCATAGCGCCGTAGCGCTCGAAATATTCTCCGCCGTTTTGGTTTATTTCGTCGATAAAGCTCTCATAGGTGTTAAGTGCTACTTCCTTTTCGGGAGTAAGATAATATTTGCCATTCTCCAGTGTAAGAATTCCCGAGGAAACGCACCTTGCGAGAAATTCGCCTGCGAAGGCACGAACGAGCCCGTCGTCCTTGTCGCTAAAGGTTCTGTCAGCTCCGAAATGCTTGATGCACATATCGAATATTTGCGACTTGTCAAGGGCGATATTTTCCTTTAGAAGCTCCTTTATGAAGCTATGCACATCTGCTTTATTTATATACTCGGTTGCAAGCTCAAGGGTTAGAGCGCCGTCCTGCTCGATTATCTCGCCAAACGAAATTCCCTCGTTTATGGCAGTGCCAATGTAAGAACGAAGAAGCACGCATGCGCCGTCAACACAGTTATCGTTTATTTCCGTGCTGCCAAGCCCCATACGGCTCAAAACAGTCGCAACGAGATCACGCCTTGTCATAGTCCTTTCCTCAAGGACAGAGATTATGTGTCTTTTTATCTTTGAATTAAAGGAATGTCGGTTTCTTTTCAAATATGCAATATCCATTTTCTGCCCTCCCATATTTCCCTATTTAATAATTTTAGCACAATTTCGCGCGCTTTTCAATATAATATAAGAAATTTAAGGTGTTTATACAAAAAACACAGGCATTTTTCAATGCCTGTGCTTGATTTTATTCGATAATGCCTTCTCTGTATGTAAGGCTAAAGCGCTGTGCAAGCTGCTTAAGCTGATCGTCGGTGATAATGTTCTTAAGACCGATAGGCGCTGTCATCATATAGATTTGTGCAGCCTTTTCTACTGTTTCAACAAGACCGAAGGTTTCATCAAGGTCATGTCCTGCGCAGTAGATTCCGTGCATTGACCAGATTACTGTACGAGCACTTGAAATCTTCTCAGCGGTTGCCTCACCGATGGAGTTTGTACCGCAAAGCATCCAAGGAAGAACCTCAACGCCGTCAGGGAAAACAACGATACACTCGGTGTTCATTTGCCAGAGGGTGTGGGTGAACTTGTTTGTATCAAGCTCGTGAACATAGGTCATAGCAAGAAGGTTTGTTGGGTGAGTGTGCATAATTACTCTGTTTGTTGGATCAACCTTAAGTCTTGCGATGTGGCTCATAAGGTGAGCAGGAAGCTCGCTTGTGAATCTGCCACCGTCTGCGTAGCCCCAAAGAAGCTCTGCATTTTGACCGTCTGCGGAAATTCTGAACACACCTACATTATTTTCAGGATCGCCTACAAAGTTCTTGAAGTACTTGCCTGTTCCGCTAACGAGGAAGTATCTGCCTGCAAGATAGGTTGCATCAAAGCCAAGAGGGATTTCTCTTATAACCTTATTTACATCGAGAACTGCCTTAACCTCCTCCTCGGTAAGAAGGTAGGAGATGTTACCGCCATTACGCTCATCCCAGCCAAGACGGTACATATTTGCAGCGGTTGCACAGTATTCTGTTAAAAATTTGGATTTTAAAATTTTCTTGTTAGCCATTTTTATATGCCTTTCAAATCAATATACTTTCTTGTAGAGCTCGAGAATGTCTGCCTCGGTGATTTCTCTTGGGTTACCACCTGTGCAAACATCGTTGAATGCGTCATTTGCAAGCTGCTCAAGCGCTTCCTCGGGGATTCCGATTTCACGGAGTGTTTGAGGGATTCCAAGGTCAAGTGAGAGCTTTCTTACTGCCTCAACTGCTGCCCTTGCGCCTTCCTCAACGCTCATACCTGAAACATCAACGCCCATAGCGGTTGCAATTCTGCAATACTTCTTTTCGCAAGATGGCATATTGAATTCCATAACTGTTGGGAGAAGGAGTGCGTTTGCAACACCGTGAGCGATGTCAAAGCGTGCGCCAAGTGGGTGTGCCATTGAGTGTACGCATCCAAGACCTACATTTGAGAATGCCATTCCGGCAACATACTGTGCAAGAGCCATTTGCTCTCTTGCCTTCATATTCTTGCCATCGAAGGTTGCAGCTCTGAGGTTATCGGAAATCATCTTAATTGCATTGATTTCAAGAATGTTGGAAAGGTCCCAAGCACCCTTTGTGATGTAGCCCTCAATTGCGTGTGTAAGAGCGTCCATACCTGTTGCGGCGGTAAGTCCCTTAGGCATTGATGCCATAAGCTCTGCATCTACGATTGCGAGAACAGGAATATCGTTTGCATCAACGCAAACCATCTTTCTTCCGCTCTCCTCGTCGGTGATTACATAGTTGATTGTAACCTCTGCCGCTGTACCTGCGGTTGTTGGAAGTGCGATGATTGGAACGCACTTGTTCTTTGTAGGAGCAACGCCCTCAAGTGATACAACATTGGAAAATTCAGGGTTTGCGATAATGATTGCAATTCCCTTTGCGGTGTCGATTGCGCTACCACCACCGATTGCGATAATAAAGTCTGCGCCTGATGCCTTGTATGCCTCAACGCCTGCCTTTACATTGTTTACTGTTGGGTTAGCCTTGAAATCGCTGAAAAGCTCGTATGGGAAATCTCCCATAGTATCAGTTACCATCTTTACAACGCCGAACTTAACGAGGTCAGCATCACCTACGATGAATGCCTTGTTGAAGCCTCTGCGCTCGATTTCGCCAAGAAGAACCTCTCTTGAGCCTGCGCCAAAGTAAGATGTTTCGTTCAAGATAAATCTGTTTGCCATTTGTATATTCTCCTTTGAATAATATTTTTCCTTTACTATTTTACCATTAAAATATGGAAAATTCAAGTATTTTTCGTAATTTGCGCCCGTGCGAGCGTTTTTTGTAGGTATGAACAAAGCTTTTCCCTGTTTTTAGGGTTTATTTGATTAAACTAACCGAACAAAGTGATACAAATTCCGATAATAAGGGCAAGAATCGGCTCAATGACGAGGTTAAGAAGCTTGTCATCTATGAGCATTTGCATATTCGGAGCGAGCCTCTTTAAGTCTTTAAGAAGTGCGCGCGAGGGCATATCAATAAGCCTTAATTTGCGCTTATCATTATCAAGAGTCAGAATGAGCTTCATTGAGTGGTAGTTTCTTCTGCCGATGCTTGGAAGCGAAGCTGTCGCCTTGGTTATTCTCAAAAGGTCGATGCTCTCGTTTTCGATTATCAAGCTTTGACCGTCTATTTTCGCATTAGGCTCTCTTGACGCCTTAAAAAGAAGCGAAATGGCTGTAATTATAGTAAGTATTACGGCAACGAGAAGCACGCACAGCGCAAGATAAAGCACTGCTTGAGAAAATGAGTCCTCGCCATTTAGTATGCTTTTTACGAGCACAGGCGTCAAAAGGAGAACGAACATCATCACTATCTTAACACCTATTGCTATGCTATTAAAGCAAATTCCCTGCTTGTATATCTTCATTTCTGCACCCCTTAAAGCTCTATGGTTAATCCGTCGTACGCGACAAGCGCACCGAGGGTGTGTGCGATTTTTACGGTTTGCTCGTGTGGCTTATGGAGCGAGGGAGCAAGGTGTGAAAAATACACCTTAGTTTTATCGGTTATAATTTCCACGCTTCTGAGCGACGGGAGCATTGTGCGAAGCATTGGTATGCTATTATGCTCTCCTATGCGCCACTCTCCCTCATAATCGCCCGTTGTGCAGTCAAAAACAGCCACATCAAGGCGTTTTTGGCACAGGTGATAATATGTACTGTTGAGAAGCCACGCACCATCACAGCCATAGAAGATTTTCTTATCGTCCAGCTCTACCAAAAGGTGCTGTGGGTATGCCTTATCATCGTGATTTGCCATCAAGCCCGTTACATATGTGTTATCGGCTATTTCATAGCGCTCAAGGGGGCGCATTTCGTTTATTGTCGCATTGGGAATTTCGGGCACATCTGCACCCTCACGCACCCAAATATTTAAGGGGGTGTGTCTGCTTTTGGCAAGTGTTCTTATGTTTTCTATGTCAAAATGGTCGCTATGAAGATGGGTTATCAGAAGCGTTGTTATCTGCTCATACGGGATGCCCAAAATATCCAGCGAATTTATCGTGTGAGTACCGCAGTCGATAAGAATTTCGCCACCTATAAGTAGCGCGCTTGAGCGTCTTGCGTCCTTGTCGAATTTATCTCGCAGGTCGCTCTCAAGCCTTGGCGAAAAGTCACACGCGCAGGTGCCCAAAAAGGTTAAATTAAGTGCCATTAGTGATACACCTCTCCACTTTCTATGTATTTGATCTCACAAAGTAGGGAAGCACCTCGATTGGAGAGTCAACCTCTACCTTGCGCGCGCCCTCGTATTCCGTCACTCCGAGATATAGCCATTTGCCCTCAGGAAGTGACACGGTGCGCCTGGTTTGCCCTTTATTTAACACAGGGGCGACCAAAATGTCGCTACCGAGCATAAATTGGTCGGTCATTTTTTCGTAGCCACGGTGCGGAAATTCGTATTCCATATGGCGTACAATCGGCTCTCCGCTTATCGCGCTTGCCTTCACCTGCTCTATTATGTACGGAGCGAATTTCTTGTGTAGCTTAGCACTTTCAAGGCACAGATCTGCGTGCTTTTTATCAAGCATGCGCCAGGGTGCCCAAGAAAATTGCATCATTGGGAAAAGCGAGCTTAGCTGAGCCATTCTGACAAAAAGCTCCTCGTCAACCTTGAAGTCGGGCAGGTAGTTAAACGACCACTCTCCGCCACCAATCATATCGGGGCAGATAAACGGGTGTCCTATAAGCCCCTGTAAGAGCGCAGAGGGCAAAATTGTGCCGAGCCCATGCTCGTGCGCTCCCCATTTGTGATTTCTGTCCTGAAGGCGTTGAATTACTGCCTTTCCTCCGCCCTTGAAGGTATCCTTGTATTCGTGATATTCGTATCTTGTGCCAAAATCGTTCCAAGCGATATTCAACTCGTCGGCAGAATATTTGCTTTGCGTGCCGTTTATCACTCCGCTCGGGTTATACATTTCGATATTTCCGCCATCGAATTTAAAGCCATCTACTCCGTATTCATCAGTTAGGCGACGGAGCCTGCTATCAAGAAATTCTCTGTCATCGGGATTACACATATTGAGGATAGCGCTAAATCCATTCCACCATTCGATAAGTGCAGGCTTCCCGTTGTCGGCACGAAGAAAATATTTTTTATCGCCACAAGCGCCCTCAAGGTGATTATGATAGGGGAAGTAGCTCATACTGAAGGCTTGACCGTCTGCGGTCACAAGAGGTACTACCCAAAGCATTACCTTAAAGCCAAGAGAATGCAGCTCGTCAACCATCGCCTTCGGATCGGGGAATTTTGTAAAATCCCACTCCCAAAGCCCATATCTTGTGTGCCAGCCCTCGTCTATCATAAGTACACCGGGCTCGTAGCCGTTGTCCACTATTCCGTGAGCATACTTTAAAATATCCGCTTGATTTTGGTGGTAGTCAAGCTCCATCCACGAATTGTACTGTGCGCTCTCAAAGAATTTGAGCGGTGGTACCTTGCCCGAGAATGGAAAATGCGCATTTTTCGCACACATATAGGCGTCCTTTAGCGTTTTTCCTGCATTTACAAGAATAATTTCTCCATCGGCACAAAGGGTGATTTCTCCATTTTCCATATGGACCTTCATTGGTCTTTCACACCATATGTATCTGCCACAGGTTGAAATAAAAAGTGGCATCGTTTGGTTCAAGCCAAAGCTCATATCATAATCATACACAGAATCGCTTGTAAACGGATTGTGAAGTGCTTCGGCAACCGAGCCACCATACCAAACCTCTGCGTCAAGCATTGTTACCTTTAAATTCATTTTTGCTCCTTAACTAATTCAAAACTTATTTTACTGCGTAGAGGTAAAAGTAGTCCTCTCTTTCCTTGTAGCCTGCGCCGTTATTGTCTGATGCGTAGTAGGTGCACACGCTGTCCTCAACAAAGCAAGCCACCTCACAGGAATAGTTGTAGTCCTTAACCATTACACCGACTATTATGCCGTTATCGACAATTATCGCCTTTACCTCGTCGTCCTCGTCTATACGAGAGAGCGAGCTATACTCTGTTCTGTCGCTCCAATAGGTGCTTGAAAGGCGGTAGCTTCCGGATGTTCTGAAATAGTTCATTTGCTCCTTTATGCTTTTTCCGCAAAGAAGCTCAAAAAGTCCCTCGGGGAGTGTGTATTTGCCCAATTTTTCGGTATATTCTATTATTTTCATTTTTCCTCACATAAATTTCTTTACATTTCCAACGAGCTTAATTTCGCCATTATCGACGATGATTGCGCCGTTGTGAAGAGCGGTGGCATAAATCGGTTTTTTGCGTTCTGCCTTTACCCTTTGGATTGATTCGTTTTGAACGGGTGTGTTTTCGTAATGCACCTCTAAATAGAAGCTATTAAGATATTCAAGCCCCTTATAATATCCAAACTCTGCGTAGTCCTTATCGGGCGAGAGGTGATATTCTCCGAGCTGAATTAGTGCGCCTGCGCTAAAGCCCATAGCGATTTTGTTATGAGACAAAAGCGTATCTTTTAGGTCAAATTCGCAAATGCGCTCGTACATTTTATCGGGCAAGCCGCCGAGAAAATAGACAATATCGGCGCTCTTGATCTTTTCTTTGGCGCTCTTGCTTGTGTCGGAGAAATAATTTATAAATATGATATTGTCCTCACTTATTCCGTAGAAAAGAAGGGGATTGACTATACTGTCATAAAATCTGCCGCCCTTGCCGTAAACATCGTTCCACTCCTCTGAATTTGAGGCAGTGCTGTCACGGAAGGAAAATGCGACCACTGCTACCCTGTGATGCGGTTTTAGGTGCTTTTTAAGCTCTCCGCATAGCCACGGAGCATCTATTTGGTAGCTTTCAAGTAAAATGTTTATCATAATGTGTTCTAAATTACCAAACGAATGGGATTAGTCTGTATTTTGTTTTCGATTTGTATTCCTCATATCCCTCAAGCTCGGCGCAAAGAAGATGTTCCTCGTCCTTTATGCGAATCACTATCGCTATCGGGTAGAGCAAAACGGGGATAAGTCCCCAAATTGAGCCGAGAATCAGCGGCATTGGCAAAAACATAAGAAGGGTTGAAAGGTACATCGGATGGCGAACGATTTTATACATACCCGTGGTTATTACCCTTTGGTTCTGCTGCACCTCTATTGTGCGGGAAAGGTATTCATTTTCTCTCATTACCTCGGCGTATCCGCAGTAGCCTGTCAAAAATATGACTGATGCTAAAATTGATATCCACATTGGCACGTGCGACCAAACAAATCTAAAGTCAAGCGCGCTTACCACGAAGGTTGCCAAGAACATAAGCCCCGAGATTTTGACTACTCCCTTTTGCGCCCTTTGCTTTTCCTTGGCATTAAGGCGCTTTTTGAGTAGGTCGGGATTTTTTATAAACAACGCCACTCCCACAATGAGCATCGGAATGAACAAAACTCCCAAGAATAGCCAAGCACGCTCATAGCAAAGCGTCCACGCAGGCAAGAACAGAAGCGCTCCTACAAGAGCCACTCCTATGATGTATTTTGTTAATGCACTAAAGAAAATCTTCATTTTTGCTCCCTTGAATTACAGTTTTATGCTTGCGGTTGTGTCATCGTTATAGGTGATTCTGTCGCCCTCACTGTTTATTGAGTCCTGAAGGGCGAGGAATTCTTCCTTTGATGCGCAGGTTGGGATGAACTCGGAAATTACCCTTTTCGCACGCTCTGCTCCGTTTTCAAGCAGCATTTTCAACATTATAATTTGCCATTTTGCGCCGGTTACACACGCAATCTCGGGATCGTACACCTCGAAATCATTTCCGTGCCCCGTTCCACGACATCCGCCTGAATATGGATGGATTACGGGCATAATCATAGAAAGGTCGCCCATATCGGTGCTGCCGGAGCTTATCGAATCTGACGGATTTATCTCTATACCGAGAAGCCTTGCGCTCTCAACGGCAAGCTCTATCATATTTTTATCGTTTACAAGCGGTGCGTAGCCCGGCATATCTATGATTTCAATATTCGTATCAAGCGAAAGGGCCGCACCGATAAGAGCCCGATTCAATCTTGCATTGCTTTTAAGAATCGCTTCATAGGTGCGACCTCTTACGTAGCTTTCAAGCTGAACTCTGCCGGGAATAGCGTTTACCATATCGCCACCGTGAGTTATGATTGGGTGAAATCTTATGATATCGCACTCCTTAAAGGCTTCACGAACGGCATTTGCGGCATTTATGCCACAGGTTGCGGCGTAAAGTGCATTATGACCGTCCCACGGCGCTCCGCCTGCGTGCGCAGGTGTGCCCTTATATATTATGTTTTTTGCGATACATCCAACCGAGCCGATGTTACAGCCAAAGCCCTCTGCGGCGTGAACCATAAATGCGATATCAACTCCGTCAAAGTATCCACGGTGCAAAAATTCGCTTTTTCCGCCGAGATATTTGATTTTGCCTTGCTTTTTCAATTCCTTTCTGAATTCTATCTCCAAAAGCTCCTCGGCAGGCACGGCGCAAAGTCTTATACGTCCGCAAAGGTCATCGAGCATTCCCGGCTCCTTAAGAGCGGCGGCAATACCGAGAAGGGCTGCGCATTGCACATTATGCCCGCAGGAGTGAGCCGCACCGGTTACGGGATCTGCATCGGGGTGAGATGGGCAAATTATGGAATCAAGCTCGCCGAGAATAAGCACCTCGGGGCCCTCTCTGCCCGTGTCTATGCAGGTGTAAAAGCCCGTAATACCCTCGGCACGAACAATATCGTAGCCGAGAGCCTCGAAGGCGTCCTCCATATATTTTGAGGTCTTTACCTCTCGGTAGCCCGTTTCGGGATTTTTCCAAATGTACCTCTCGGCATCCAAAATCAGCTTTCTGTGCTTTTCAACAGCATTTACAATATGTTGCATGGCTTTCTCCTTTTGATGTTCAGATAATATCATTTCTCATAAATTCGTCAAGCAATACAAAGAACCTGACGAATTCGTCAATTGCGCTTATCAGGCTATAATCAAACTCATAGCTTTTGCAAATGTAATCACCCTTTAGTTCTATTCCAAAATGGTATGACTTGTCCTCGTTGTTGAACAAATCATAGTAATATTTGGTATCGCCACTGTATTCTATAAAGGTCTCTCCATCGTCAGAAATATAATAGCCGTCATCCGAGGGGTGAATGTATAGCACCAATCTTTGATAATTAAAATATAGCACCACGGGAAGCTCTATTTGAAATAATTTCCCTTCGCTTATGCTTTTCCAGCTACATATTTTGAGCTGCTCTTCCAATTTTTCAGCCATTTCACTTGCTTCGTAATACTGTGCCATAAAAGCTCCTTTATTTTTTATTTTATTGTCAGACAAACGACACTTTCGACATGGGTCAAGAGAGCAAAAGGTATATTTTTGTGACAAAAACGGGGGTTGTAACGACAAAAGGTATATTTTACACATCAAAAATCACAAAATGATCTTCTTCTCCGGGAGGCAAAAATCTCCATTCTTCGCATTTTCGTGCAGATGGTGTGAAAGTCTCAAAATAAACTCCGTTTGTAAAATCAATACGCAAATCACCCAAAGGACTTATATCAAAGCTTCTAACGGTTGCATTTTCAAAATGCTTTTCAAAGTCGTGCATGGCAACATCAAAAATGCTCGATGTTGCGGTTATTTCTTCTTGAGTGCTTTGCTCCTCATAATCGTAATATCCATTGTCTAATGATTCATCGTGAGGCAAGAAAATATCTCTGGATGCGAGTAATATCTCTTTTCCTTTTACGAAACGCCAAGACGTTTGAACATGGAATCTATATTCGGGAATAACGTCTCCTTCGTCATCCTGTACATCGTTCCCCAAATTGAAACAAAGCATATCAAGACATCTAAAAATACTGTTAAATTTTGATCCAATAATTCGCTTCATTTTTATTCCTTTCCATATGTTATACTAAACTGCTGTAAAATGTGTTTTTGAGTTATGCTCAAAACTCACAATTGCCCTTAACCGTTTTCCTTTGCGGTGGTAATGGAGGCGATGAGTTTTCTGCGAATAGCACCACATTTATTTGCGAGTGTTTTATATGTATTTTCATCGATCGAGCCAACCTTGAAAAGAATTTCCAACCAATAATCAGTTTCGTAACATTCTTTGAGTGCTATTTCAAGCTTATTTATAAAGTCTGCGGTACTTTGTGCGTATTTGGCTTCATAGCTGTTCGCACCGATTGACGAACAGGAACGTAGAAGCTGATTTACAAAGACAGCTCTACCCTTTATAGTATCGCAAACGGCTGTTATTTCTATGGTAAGCTCGACTGCGAGTTCTTTAATTGTTTTATTCATAAATTTTACCTCTTTTAAGTTCGCTTTGCGAACGCGATATGCACCTTCGGTGCGCAATATATTTGCTCCGCAAATGCGATATTATCTTGCGATGCGAGATAGCGATATATTCGCCTTTGGCGAATGTGGCAGAAAGCACGCTACATATAAATCCTCACGCCATATGCGCACACAGTGCGCTCACGTGCCGAAGGCACATATCGTGCCGCAGGCATATCGCTTGCCACAAGGCAAATATCTCAAATCCGTGAGGATTTATATCGCTTTAGTTTGTCTGCTTCGTCAGACAAACTAAACTTTCCACGTGGCTTGTTCTCGGGAACATATTGTAAGGGGTAACGGGAGATGAGATTTCATAGCTTTTTGAGAGCCTTTTGATATCTCGGCACATAGTATCGGGGTTGCACGAGATATAGACGATTTTTTTCGGGGCTAAGCGAAGAAGGGTTTCTATCATAAAGTCCGAGCAGCCCTTTCTTGGCGGATCTATAATGCAGGCATCGACCTGTTTGTCAAAATTCCCTGCATCGTCCTCGAAAAATTCAATATTTTCAATTCCGTTTCGCTTTGCGTTTCGTTTTGCATCGCTTACGGCATCCGGCTCGATTTCAACGCCATAGACCTTGGCGCCTGTGCGCTTTGCCACAATGAGTCCTATCGTTCCCGTTCCGCAGAACAAATCCGCTACGGTGCTGTCGTGGGATGCGTCAAGCAGGGATATTGCTCTTTCATAAAGGGCGGTGGCACATTTGTGATTTACCTGGTAGAAAGATTTTGCGGAAATTTCCACCTTAATTGAGCATAGCTCATCCTCCAAATACTCACTGCCTAAGGCGTGCTTTATCTCGCACGCATTCAAAACGAAATCCTTACCTGCAACAAGTCCCGATTTTATGCTTGTAACACAGTCAAATCTCGCTCTGAGTCTTCTTGCGTAATGCTTTATATCGGTGGGCTTTTTGAAAATCGGACACACCATATATTTTGAAGGAGTATGCGAGTTTTTTCTTATGTAGAGGGCTCTCAGATACGTCTTTTCAATATTCTCAAGGGTGAAGGCGACAATATCGTCCATTGTGCTATCGTTGAGAGGGCAGCGCACGTGCTTTACCACACGGTTGGTGGCGTGCTCCATATAGCCGAAGGAGTCGCTTTTGCTATCGTAGAACAAAACGACCTTATTTCTGTATGGCAAGTCGCTTGGGCACTCAATCGGAGAGACATCTGCGTCAATGCCGAATTTTTTGAGCATGCCTATGACGTATTGCTCCTTGACCATATTTTCGGTATCAAGGTGTACTGTGCCGAATGAGCATCCGCCACAGCTACCAAAGGCATCACACTCGACAGGAATTCGGTGTGACGACGGAATCAGTATTTTAGTTGCCGATGCGATTGCGTAGTTTGATTTTACCCTTTGAATTTCCGCCTCTACGGTGTCGCCTATAACGGCTCCGTTTACGAACACGACAAAGCCATCTATGTGACAAACGGCATTGCCGAAATTATTCATTTGCTCACATTTGACTATGATTTTTTGATTTTCCTTTAACATAATTCCTCCAAAGCACTTGCTTTATTTGTAAAGGTGTAGTAAAATACAATTACTCTATTATTATATTAACACAGTTATTTTATAAAATCAACAGAAATTGAGTTTTTAGGAGCAATTATGAGTGTGACAGACCGACTGATTTGTCCCATTTGCAAAAATCCTCTTTCAAGGAGTGAGCACTCGCTCAGGTGTGAGCGTTATCACTGCTATGATTTTGCAAAAAGCGGATATATAAATCTTTTGAGCCCGGGAAAAATGAACAATGCCCGCGCAGGTGACTCCAAGGAGATGATACGGGCAAGGTCCTTGTTCTTTGAGAGTGGAGCTTATAAGCGGATAAACGATAAAATATGCGACCTTGTATGCGAATTTGGGGGCAATTTAGTCCTTGATGCAGGATGTGGCGAGGGCTATTATACAAACGCAGTGGCAGGTCGTTGCGCAGACGGTGAGGTTATCGGATTTGATATGTCAAAGTGGGGATGCGAGCACGCATCCAAGGTAGCAAAAGCATCATTCCTTAAAAATACGCAATACTGTGTCGGAAACATTTTTGATTTACCCGTTGCCAACGGATGCGCCGATGTTGTTTTGAATATGTTTGCGCCTGTTGCGTCCGAGGAGTTCAAAAGAGTGCTTCGTGCGGGCGGGCATTTAATAGTTGCCTCTGCAGGCGAGCATCACCTTGAGGGACTAAAGCGGGTAATGTATGACGAGGTGTATTTAAACGAGGTGGATTTTCCCGCATACGATGGTTTTGAGCTTGTAAGATGCGACAATATCAAATATGACACAGAAATTGTAGGGCGTGACACGATTTGGGCTCTCTTTCAAATGACGCCGTATTTTCATCGCACCTCGCTTGATGATAAGAAAAAATTAGAATCGCTCGACAGGCTTAGCAGCACGGTTGAGGTGAATTTTTCAATATACAGAAAAATGTAACAAAAAAAGCAATCCGCTTCAAGCACGGATTGCTTTTTTATTTGAATAATTTGCGTTTTATTTTTCCCAAAAACGCACGAATTTTGCGTTTTCTGCGCATACAGGGTAGCCTTTTTACATACTTTATGTAATCCTTACTGTCAAGCTCTACACGTTCGCTGTCACGGTATATGCACTTGACACCCGCAAGCAGATGCGCCGATGTGATATTATGCTCGAGCTGAAATTGGTTATCTCCGCACATTATGTACTCGCCGTTTTTGATTTTTACAATGCGGTGAAGAACGAAATGTCCGTCATCCCTTTTATACAGAACTATATCGTTTTCAGATACATCTCCCAAGGAAACGAGAACAACAGAGTCAATTCCCTCTCTTAAAAGCGGGAGCATGCTTGTGCCTCTTGGATAGAGGCGGAATTCTCCGCCACTTGAGATTACCTCGTCAATAACGGGATATAGCTCGTCTAAGCTTACTACCTGTCTATTCAATGATTTTTCCCTCGATCAGCTTGTTTATAAATGTGGTAACGTCGTTTGTAACAACGTCTATATCAGCATCCTCAAAGGATGTGACAATTTTTTGAACGATTTGCTCGGCATCCATACCCTCGTTTATGCAATTCCAAATGAATTTGCCCGTTTCGTTAAGAGTAATCATTCCCGAGAACTCAGTGCTGAGCGCTCCCGTTGCAACGACGAAGGTCTTGCCACCAACGTCTCTCAATATAAATCCGTCTCTTATTTTCATATTTTCCTCACATTTATGTTAATTTTTTGACATTGCCTCGTATGCGATAATCGCCGCCTCGTCAGAGATATTGCATCTGAGAAGCCACGAGCTGACGCTCTTTAGCAGCTCGTCCGCTATTGACAGAGTATGTATTGCGCCCTCTGCATCAGTCGGCATCAAAATTTGCCTCATAAGCCTTGTGGCGCTATCTGCGGTGGAGATTTTTTCGATTGAATTTTCGGGGGCACGCTCTATGTAGCAAAGCGCTTTAAGAGGAGCTCTTGTATTTTTGTTCCACCCCTCCTTGCCACACCAGGGAGTGCCGTATGCGTACCATACGCCGTCTATTAGTCTGTATATGGGCTTATCTCCGTTGACGATTTGGACTCGGTCTCCTATTGCCCTTCTCCATAGTGCAATATGAGTGCTTTTACCCGTGCCGCTTCGTGCCAAAAAGGCATATGCCTGTCCGTCAAGCTCTATAACGGCGCTATGAACGAGGATTGCATCTCTTTTTATTACCTCAAGGCAAATTCTTCTGTAAACGCAAATCGACTCAATATAGCCACGGGAAAATCCGCTCTGTGACGGAATTGCAAGCTCGGTGTCAATCTCCTGCTCGGTTGCCTTGACGCAAAAGTCGGTGGGCGTGTCGTCACCGACAAGATAGTCCTTGCAAAGCGTGCGCAAAAAATCGTAGCCGTTGTCAATTCCGATAACGAAATCCGCTATTTTTATTTTAATCATTTTCTCTCCTTAAACAAAAATGCGGCATAAAACCGCATTTCATTATTGCTGCTTGGTATAATCGTCAGGATATGCGGGTGTATATCCCTCTCCGAGCTCGCTATTCATATTTTCGCCCTCTCTGAAGGGATCCTTTGTTTCGGTTTCCGTCTCGGACTCTGTTTCTGTTTGACTCTCGGTCTGTGATTCTGTTTCGGACTCGGACTGTGACTCGCTCTGAGCCGAGCTTGAGCTTTCCGTATCGTCTCCGCATGCCACAAGCGCAAGCATCATAACAAGCGCAAGCATAAGGCACAGAATTTTAATCATTTTATTCATGGGGATTACCTCCATTTGACTCTTAATATATTATAGTTTATCACAAATAAGCAGCTTTGTCAATACGGAAAATCAAAAACGGGCGCTTGCCCGTTTTGATTTTTATTTGTTTATTGTGTGACGCTTGATTTTACGAGAGGTGGTCTTTTCAAACGGCTCGTCACGAAGCTCAATTCTCGTGATGTGCTTGTATGAGGCGAGGCGCTTGTTGATTGCCTGTACCTCCTCGTTTATGTGATTGTAAATATCTTCCTTATCGATAAGTCCAAGTCTTTCGCACTCGTCATGGTTAGGATAGATAAGAGCAACAACGGATACAGCTCCTGTTTCCTTGTTTTCGTCGCCTATTACGACAACCTCCTCAACAAGAGAAATTCTCTCAAGATATTCCTCAATTTCCTCGGGGAATACGTTCTTTCCGCCCTGAAGAACGATTACGTTCTTCTTTCTTCCCGTGATATAAATGTAGCCCTTTTCGTCAACATAGCCGTAGTCGCCTGTTCTGAACCAGCCCTCAGGCGAGAGAACCTTTTCGGTTTCCTCGGGGTTCTTATAGTAACCGAGCATTACGTTTTCACCCTTAACAACGATTTCACCAAAGGTGTCCTCGGGGTTTTCCTTGTCGATATAAATTTGCATACCGGGCATAAGCTTTCCGCAGGATGCGGGATTGTTCTTTTCGTGGATAGGAATAACCGAAATGAGCGGTGCACACTCTGTAATTCCGTAGCCCTGACGAACCTGTATTCCAAAGTTTGCAAAGCCCTCTGCAATTTGAGGATTGAGAGCAGCTCCTCCTACGATAAATGCCTTTACCTTTCCGCCAAGTCCCTGAAGAACCTCACCAAAGAGCTTCTTTCTTACGTCGATGTGAAGCTTAAGAAGTATATTGCTTATCTTTACACCTGTTGCAAGAGCTCTTTCCTTGCCTTGCTTTTGAACGTTCTTTTGAATTGTCTTATAAAGCTGATTTGCAAAAAGCGGAACGAGAGCCATAACGGTTGGTTGGAATTGCTTGATATTCTTTCCAACGTACTTGATTCCGTCGGAAATTGATATTGTCATACCGTAAAGCATAGGAGCAAGAATTCCTGCGCTCATCTCATAGGTATGATAGATTGGAAGCACGGACATAACAGAGTCCTCAGATGTGAGTCCTGCGAGCATCGGGTAAATTCCCTCAAGAACGGCACAAACGTTTCTTTCACTGAGCATTACGCCCTTTGATGAGCCTGTCGTTCCCGATGTGAAAAGAAGAATTCCGAGCTTGCGTACATCGTGATCTCTTGTATTTATAACCATATCGGTATTTTTTGCAAGATATTTACCGTAAGCGAGAGCTTGATTAAAGGATATGAACTTTTCGTCGGCATATTCTACCTCGGGTTCAAGCTCGAAGGTGGTCTTGTCTGTTATGATGATTTTTTCGACGTTTGGAATTTCGTCCTCGTGTTCTCTGAATATATGCTCAAACTTAGTGGAGCATACAACAAATGCTGCGTCGGCAAAATTGGTGAATTCGATAATCTGCTCCTCCAAAAGAAGCGGATCAATCGGAACGATTACACCGTCTGCGGTTACGGTGGAGATGTACGATGCGATCCACTGAACACTCGTTTCACCAAGCAAAATTACCTTCTTTCCCTCTACTCCAAGCTTTTGGAAGGTGAGAGTGAGGTCGCTTATAAGCTCGAACATTTCACGGTAGGAAACGCTTATCTCCTCTTCCTTGTTTTTATTAAATCTGTATATGGTTTTGTCGCCGTAAAGGTTTTTTCCTCTTTCAAAATACGCATAAAGGCTATCAATTTGAATTTTGAAATCTGCGGGATTGATCTTAGTTGCCATATTTTTCCTCCTTCAACTCAAATGAGATGTTATCGTCTATAATTCCAAGAACCTCGTAAAAGGTCTTGAGCTTATGCTCGGGTATTGTTCCGCTAACCTCCGCCATAATCTCGGAAATTTTTTCGTCTATGTATCTGTTTATTTCCAGTCCTGCCTCGGTTAGTATGAATTTACATTTGTAAGTGCTTCCTCGAGAATTTAGATCTCTTCGAATGTAGCCCCTGCCTTCAAGCTCGGTCGTTATTCTGGATATGAACGCCTTATCAACTCCGCACGCCTCTGCGAGCTCGGTTGAGCTAAGTCCGCTCTTGCTTTTTACAAGGCTGAAAAGGCACATTACATGTCCGCTTCTCAAGCTATACTTTTCCATTGCATTGTCCTTGATGCGCTTGATGTTCTTTGAAATTCTGTCAATCGCTAAAATAAATGATGAAAATCTCTCTGCTCTTTCCACACGCTCTCTCCTACGCAAGAATTTGTTGACCGGTCAAAATCTATCCGACCGACAATATATTAGCACAAATTTCTTGATTTGTCAACATTTTTTTGATTTTTTTGAATTTGCGAAGCCTTGCAAGGCGTGACGAGGTTATTTTACATAGTAAACATAGTTGCTTTTGCGTGGCTTTGCGGGCCTCGGCTCCTCTTTAGCATACCCCAGCACACAATGTCCTATTCCCTCGTATTCTCCCTCTATACCAAGCGACAAAAGGATTTGCTTGCCCTCTGCGCTTTCAAATTCCTCTCTTGCACGATGAATCCAACAGCTGCCGATTCCAAGCGAATTTGCCGCAAGCATTAAATTTTCCATAACAAGTGAGCCATCGTAGATGTACGTCGGAAACTCCTTGCTTGCCAATACAATGAGGACAACGGGAGCGCCATAAAAGGGATCTCCGTTATAGCCCATAATATCGGCATTCATTTTTGAAAGGCGGTCACGCAGCTCCTTGTTTGTAATAGCAATTATTATCGGGGATTGGTTTCCTCTGCCCGTCGGCGCATACTTTCCCGCCTCCAATATGAGCTGCAAATCCTGCTCCGATATCATATCGCTTTTGAAGCTTTTGGTGCTTCTCCTTGATAAAATATTGCTTATCGTTTCGTTCACATTTGTCCTCCGTTTTTTTATGCTTAAAATATATTTTATCATATTTCGTTGCACAAATCAATATTTATTGCGATTTTTTTGAATACGCACTGCAAATAAAAAGAAGGACAAGGCGAAGCGAGGGCGCATACCGTTTATGGTCTGTAACCAAGCGAGAACGCAGTATTTTGAAGTTGTTTTTTTGCCAAAAGCCCGTCACGTGCCACAAGCGAGCCACTCATAGGCGAGATTGGGGGTAAGGGACGGGTTGCAAGGCGTATTTGGTGAATAAACAGCAAAAAAAGACAAGGCGGAGCGAGGGCGCATACCGTTTATGGTCTGTAACCGAGCGAGAACGCAGTATTTTGAAGTTGTTTTTTACCAAAAGCCCGTCACGTGCCGCAAGCGAGCCTTAACCAAAAAGAAAGCCAATCGTCTATGCGATTGACTTCCTTTTTAAGAGAGAAAACATTATGTCGTGTGCGATTTTAAATGCTCGTCATTCGAGATTTTGCACCAATCGGTGCCACATAGGGGGCTAATGCTTGCTTCTTTCCCCTTGTTCTGTGCTTATTATAGCACATTTTTTTGTGAAATGGAAATATAAATTCGATATATATGATATATGTTTTTTCATATATCATTATTGCCTATTTTCTTCGTTTTTCTTGCGTTTTTTCTGTTTTTATTGACTATTATGCTTTTTTATGATATACTTAATAGATAGTGCTGAGGATATGGATATACAAAAATAAAAAAGCAGGCAAATGCCTGCTCAAATGGAGCTGGTGATGAGATTTGAACTCATGACCTGCTGATTACGAATCAGCTGCACTACCCCTGTGCTACACCAGCAACGAACTTATTTTACTATAAAAAAATAGCTTTGTCAAGAGGTTTTTATCAAAATGAATCTATGTAATATAAAATTTGTAAAAAGCTTGTTATCTCGATATTCAACGGATACAAAAAAGGGATTTGGTCAGAATTTTCTTATCAATCCCAGTGTTCCGTTTGATATCGCAAAGCATAGCTTTGAATACCATTTAGGCGTATGTGACGGCTCTAATACGTGTGTGCTTGAAATAGGCCCCGGCATCGGCGCTCTCACAAGCGAGCTGTGTCAGTGCTACGACAAGGTGGTTGCGGTTGAAATAGACAAATCCCTTATTCCCATTCTCGACGAAACAATGGCAGAATATGATAATTTTACGCTTGTCAACGAGGATTTCTTGAAGCTTGACCTGGGCGCATTTCTTGACGAGCATTTCGGCGAGTCCAAGGTTGCGGTTTGCGCCAATTTGCCATATTACATAACAACTCCCATAATAATGAAGCTTTTAGAGGGCGCAAGAGGGCGCTTTAGCTCCATTACCGTTATGGTGCAGAAGGAGGTTGCGAACAGGCTTTGCGCCACCTCAAAGCAGAGTGATTACGGCGCTATTACTGCATCTATCAATTATTACGGAAGCGTAACCAAGCTTTTCGATGTTACCCCGGACAACTTTTTGCCTGCACCGAGTGTTATTTCGACAGTTATCAGAATTGAGCTTTTTGATGTGATTCCCTATTATGTGAAGGACGAAAAAACACTTTTTGAGGTTATAGCGGGAGCCTTTGCACAAAGGAGAAAAACGCTTCTTAATTCTCTTTCATCATCAATTTCGTGGGTATCAAAATCTACGATTGCGAGTGTGATAGAGGATTGCGGCTTAGAGCCTACAATTCGTGGGGAGCGCCTTTCGATAGTTGATTTTTGCGCTCTCGCCAATGCTCTTTTTGATGAAAGGATAAAATAATGCTGTTTTTAGGAACTATTGTGAATGCCGCAGCGATTGCCGTCGGCGCAATTATCGGTGTTTTGCTCTCCGGACTTCTTACCAAAAGCAAACGTCTATCAGAGCTACCCGATGTCATTATGAAGGCAGTCGGTCTTTGTGTAATTTACATTGGAATATCGGGTGTTTTCTCCGGAATGGCGGCAAGCACCACTACTCTCGGGGATTACTCACTCCTTATTATGATTGGATGTATCGTTGTCGGTACACTTGCAGGAGAGCTTATCGACATTGACAAGCAGCTTAACCGTCTTGGCGCCGCAATCGAGGCGAAATTCGCTCACGGCTCATCCGAGGGCGCATCCGACGGCAGACTTGCCCGTGGATTTGTAAGCGCTACTCTGCTTTTCTGTGTGGGCGCTATGGCGATAACGGGCTCTATCGAAAGCGGTCTTTCGGGCGGAGAGTCACAGGCTACGCTTTTTGCAAAATCGGCGCTTGACTTCGTAAGCTCTATCGTATTCGGCGCTACTCTCGGAATCGGCGCAGCGCTTTCGGCGTTTTCGGTTCTTATTTATCAAGGCGCAATCGAGGCCGTTGCAATATTTATCGAAAGCTTTTTGCCATCGGTTGTAATTGCGCAGATGAGCGCTGTCGGCTCACTTATCATTTTTGCGCTCGGCTTTAATATGATAGGCCTTACAAAATTCAAGGTGGCGAATATGCTTCCCGCAATTTTCTTGCCGCTTTTGATGTGCTTCTTTTATTGATTCGGAGATACAATGGAATTTTTAAAGAAAATTTGGTTTAAAATATCGCATATCGGAATTTGGCTGACGATTGCGTGTATTCTTGCGTGCGTTGTTCTGGGCTTTGTTATATGGACCTTTAACGTAAGAGTGGGACTTCATATTTTCACGTACATCTTTATGGTGTTTACGGTGATAAATATTCTTGTGCCGTTGCCCGACCACGTGTATCGGGCTAAGGAGATTATTTATAAAAACTCCTTCGCCACAAAATATGTGTACGACTACGAATACCGTTCCAATGTAGTTATGCAAATCGGATTTATCGGCAACACCGTTTATGCGCTTTTCACTCTGTTCTTGGGGCTTATATCGAAATCGGCATGGTTCACCTCTATCGGCGTTTTTTATGCGATTTTCGGGTTTTTGAAGTTTGCGCTTTTGTTAAAGCAAAATCATATTCTCAAATGTGAGAATATGAGGGAGCGAAAGGCTATCTCCTTAAGAGTCTGGAGATTCTTCGGCTTGTCGCTTTTCATTATCACAATTCCCACTACCATTATGGTAATACAAATGATTTATCACAACAAAAACTATTATTACGGCTCGATTATCACCTTTGGCTATTTCATTTATACGGCCATCTATTTTATCGCCGCCGTGGTAAAGGTGCTTCAGGCGAGAATGCGTAAAAATCCCATATTCACGGCATATTCCAATATGAGCTTTTGCGGTGCGTTGATGGCGGTGCTTGCGCTTCAAACGGCGATGATGACAGGCTTTGGAGTTGAGGACCATATGCGTCGTATTGTGAACTCGATAACGGGTGGCGTGGTGCTTGTAACGTTTTATTTTGTGTCGATTGTGGTCATTATAAGCACGACAAGAACGTTGAAGAAAAGCTATCCCGAGCTAAGTACATATTTTAAGCACAAGGAATACAAGGAAAGCGCCTTGACCGTTTTCGACTCAACGCTTGAGCTTGATGCCGAGGAAATCAACCGTGTGGCAGAGCTTGCAAAAAAATGATATGATAAAAAGGAGTGAATAATCACTCCTTTTTGTTTTTGGCTATGTCTCAACTAAGAGTTGAATAACAAAGTAATTTTGATATTGTCATTTCGGATAATTCGACAAACAACACCTGACCGTTTACCCTTGTTGTAATTTCAATGTCGCATCCTTATGAATGAATTTTGTATCTTCGTGAACTTTAACAGTCGATATATCATCACTATCCGTCATCATCAACCACAAATACGGATTTTCCTCATTACCGAGATAATATGCACTCTCATATTCGTTATAAGCTAAGGAACTACAATCCTTGAACACCCCTGTTCCTATTTCGATTACACTATTCGGTATAATTATTTTCTTCAATGACGCACATTCATAAAAGGCATAATTTCGTATTTGTGTAAGAGTTTTCGGCAAGGATATTTCTTCGAGCAGAGAGCATCCATAAAAGGTTGTTTCCTCTATTACGGTTATGCTTTCCGGCACGGTCACGCTTTTAACAGACGAAAGATAGAACGCCATACTACATATTTCGGTTATTCCGTTCGGTATATTTATGCTTTCAAGTGATTGGCAGGCAGCGAACGCTTCTGACAAAATCACCCTTGTATCCTCGTGTATCTTACAAGAGGTAATATTTTTATCCTTGGCCTTCACAAGCCATTTATACGGATTTTTTTCATTACCAAAGTAGTATGCGTTGTCATATTCGTTGTATTTCAACGAAACACAACCCGAAAATGAGTCTTTTTTTATCTCAGTTACACTATCGGGAATACTTATGCTTGTAAGCGAGGAACAACCACTGAATGCAGAAAATCCTATCGATGTTACACCGCTTGGTATTTCTACATTTTTGAGTGACGAGCATCTTTGAAACACTTCGTTTTCTATCGTTGTTATGCTATCGGGGATAACTATGCTTTCAAGAGAGGTGCAGTTTTGGAACGCTCGCTCCGCTATTGATGTTAAGCCATTTGGCAATATTACACTTGCAAGCGAAGAGCAATCAGAGAACGCAAGCTCTCCTATCGTTTTTACACTGTCGGGAATGGTTATACTTTCAAGGTGAGTATCAGAAAAGAATACCTGTGCACCTATTGAAATTATAGGCTCTGAGTTGTATGTTGACGGAATATACACATCCTTTATATTACACACACGGCCCGCTATTTCGTATCCGCCATCTATTTTATGAATATCAAAAACCGAGGTAACTGTTTCCAGCTTTGCGTAAATTGTCAAATCAGAGGACATTCCCTCTATTTTGGCAATTTGAGTTTTAAAATCGGGATCCAAATACCAGCCCTCGATTTCCGTGTATTTGTCTATGCTATACGTTTCCAAAACGATGATATCCTCTATCGTATAGGTGGTCGGATAAGAGTTTTCGGACAATCCTACATAAACGATATCATATGCAACGGGCACCCATTTGGCCTTCAGTTCAATATCATCGGTTACCTTGTTTTCGGAAAAAGACCATTCCTCGTCTTTTAAATACCAGCCGTGAAACTCATAGCCCGTTTTGGTTGGATTTTCGGGTTTTTTCGCCATCGAGCCGATTTCTATCTCTTGGATTTGAACATTGCTTCCGCCATTTGCATCAAACGATACAGTCGCCTTTCCCTTTTCGGTATCATTACACGAATTTGCAAAGAATACCACAGTCATCAGAATCAATACAATCGCCACTGATGATATTTTTTTCATAGTTTTCTCCTTTTCAATTATGAATACGGCCAAGCGCTGAATGTTCCATACAGCGGATTATATACGAACACTACGTCCGTGATAAGTTCGTCTATTTTTGTTCCGTTTTTAAACACACTAACACCATATCGCACTAAATATTCAGTGTCGGATATATAGTCAGAAAAAAAGGGCTCTGTATCTATTTGACAAGTTATTGTCCCATCTGTGATTGAATATACATAAGGCCTTAAATAACTATAATGCGCTATTTCGTAACAGTCGATTCGTTGTGTTGATTTTGCATACAACGTATGCTTTATATGTATTCCATAAAAGCCAAAGGTATCTGTCAGTTCATATTTTGAATGTGATTCTCTAAACAACGCAGTGTTGCAGGTGTCACATTTCACAACATGAGTGTTTATAGCAAAGTCGTGCGTAGTTAATGTTGACGTTTCACAATTGCAACCAAAAACGAAGCTTGTATTTATCCGTTTATAATTCGTTTGTGCTTCGTTTGAATAGTTATTGTTTTGTATGCTTATTCTAAACTTATAATTTCCAGACTCTTTGAATGTACATTCGCACAATTCAACATTGTTTGTTTCCGAGACAGAAGTCATAACAGAGCTTTCTTCTTCGTTCACTATATCAATACTCAAGTCCGAATCAAATGGGGTTGTTGAGGAAATTAAAGTGGTTGAAACCTTTTCAAAAACCAAGGCAAGCTCTATTGTTCTATCTGCTTCAAAATAATAAAACTCCGATTCCCAATAAGTCCCAAGAGATGCCGTAAAAGGATTGATTCTGAAAGAAACAATTCTGCCGCTTAATGCCGTTTGAATTGCTCCCACAATATTCAAAAGTCCCGCTCCACTTTTGTTTCTTATTAGATTGGTTGCTTCAACCTGATTAAGCGGAGTTACCGGGTCATTGCCTTTCGTTGAATTGTTAGTTGTAGAAATTTTGCTCTCTTCAGCGCTTTCAACAAGTATTGCCTTTATGGCATCTGGCTTTCCGATCAATTTGAAATTCGCTTGCATCATAAGGGCGGCAGCTCCCGCTATTTGAGGGGCAGCAAAGCTTGTGCCCGACACATAGTCTTCTTCAGATGGATTTATCGCAACAGGGAAGCAATTGCTTGGAATACCGTTTGAATTGAGCATTTTTATTTTTGTGCCGAACGCAGACACGTCAGGCTTGTTCGCAAGGATGTTACTATGTTCCATATAGCGACTTCCACCGTTCATGGAATACTTTCCGTTTGACACAGAAGTGTAATCAACATTCCCCACCGATATTGCATTATACGCCATCGCCGGATTTATGATTTTATTACGTGTTGCATCACTATCTTCATCAGAATTGTTTCCGGCAGCTATAGCTATCACAACCCTATACTCTAAAATCAAGTTGTCAATATACTGTTCATAGCTTGTATATCTTCCGTCAGATACAAGTCCAAGACTCATGTTTATAACATGACAAGAATTGTTAATCATCCAAGACAAGTGAGTTCTTGTAGTCGATTCATACAATGATTCACCAGCAAAGTAAAGAGTGGCACCGGGAGCAACTCCTTGATATTTCCGTGTGATTGTTCCATCATTATATGTTTTAGTATCTCCCGCCAATATGCTCAAAACCGCCGTTCCGTGATTAGTGCCAACTCCCGTTGAAATCGGAGCATAATTGGTTATGCTTTTGTTTTCTAAATGTGGAGCATCTTCGTCATACCAACCGATTTCTATTACTCCAACCTTTATTCCAGCACCCGTGTAGGTTGTTCCATCGACTATATTACATGCATACATATCATAGCCATCCGTTATGTCGACAGGCTCAGGAGCGGTATCTCTTTGCCCCGCACTTTCTTCCATGAATTCAAAATCAACATAATATCCAATTTCTCTCACGATGTCCAAGTCTTCAAGAGTGCTGACATAAGATTTTTTACACTGCATCGTTACTCTCGTAAGGAGTGGATCAAGATACACGTTTTTGCATTTATTAAGGTTAAGTTGGCTATAAAAAGTATTGTTTACAGAGGCATTGAGGGTTTTTCTCGTTGCCCTGTACTCCTTTAAAAATTGTGTTCTTTCGGAAAGGTTGATTATTTCGTCAGAGGTCATACCACTTTCGATACAGGTTTTTATCTCCATGTCCGTCATTACCTCGGGAATCAACGCCTGTTTTCTAAATTCATTTGTACTAAGGGCTTGTATCTCAATTTTTCCCGTTTTGGACAGAGTATTATATTCTCCGCTCTTGGAGAGTCTTTCAAGTCCTTCCTTTAAAAACTGCTTTTTTACAGAGACTCTGTCTGAAACATATGCGTCCTCTGTGTCTGCGGAGATAGTCGTTTTAAGCCTTTGAGATAACGCTTGATAAAGCATATCCTCTCCGTAATCGTTTAGCCAGACGTATATTTCTACGTATTCGTCATTTTCTACCGATTCAAGATATGTACTAAGCTCATTTGTTATTTTAGATTGTACGGGCGCTTCTTGAATCAATCCTAATTGCAAGGGTTCTGCGTTTGCAGAGATTGCAAGCGGTGTAAGCAACATTACCGATACCAATAGTATAGATAAAAATTTTTTCATAATTTTCTCCTCCTTCAATGTTATGAAGCTTTGTTCTCCTATAATTCTATGAAACGGTGTGAAATTATCTATTTGAAAAGCTTCTCCCCCTTTTCCCGATGCTATTGGTTGACCATCCTCTTCAATTTTATTTTACCATAAAACCGAGCGGGAAACGGTGGGGTTTTCAAAATAATTTTCAATTTTCGTTGATTTCGGCAATTTACACAAATTCGACAGACCTTGCTCTGTATCAAAAATTGGATTTTTGTGCATATTGCCGACAAAGAAAAAACCTCTTGCACTTGCAAGAGGTTTTTTGATTTTACTTTTTCAGGAAGGTTTGAAGCTCGGAGAGGAATGTTTCGATGTCCTTGAACTCTCTGTAAACAGAAGCGAAGCGAACGTAGGCTACGGCATCTGTTTTCTTTAACTTCTCCATTACCATCTCGCCGAGCTCGTACGAGGTGATTTCAAGGCGAAGTGAGTTTTGAAGCTCCTGCTCTATCTCGTCCGCAATTCTCGCAGAGTCAACAGGGCGCTTTTGACACGCCTTCAAAAGTCCTACAAGAAGCTTGTTCTTATCAAAGTATTCTCGGCTACCGTCCTTTTTGATAACGATAGGCTGAATATTTTCGATTACCTCATATGTGGTGAAGCGCGCCTGACATTTAAGGCACTCTCTGCGCCTTCTTATGCTTGAGTTTTCATCTACGGGACGTGAGTCGATTACCTTACTCTCCTCGTGTCCGCAATGTGGGCATTTCATTATAAAATTCCCCCTTTAAAATGGTCAAATTCGCCCTTGCGGGCGAATTTGTTTTTGGTTTATTATTCTGCTGTTTCTTCTGCTACGGGAGCATTCTGCTTCTTGGAAACAATTTTCTTGATAACGAAGAGTGTACCAACAAGAAGTGCGATTGCAACGGGGATAGAGATGTATGCTGCCCAATCAGCAATCTTTGTAAGAACGCCTGCCAAAATGAATGAAACGAATGATACGCCCGCAACGGTGATTGCATATGGAAGCTGTGTTTGAACGTGGTCAACGTGGTTGGTCTGTGCGCCTGCGCTTGCCATAATGATTGTATCAGAGATTGGTGAGCAGTAAGTCGGATCGTAGCCATGT
>JAZTXV010000035.1:0-47317 GCA_045636605.1 Eubacteriales bacterium
CATGTTTCAACCTTGAGAGGGTCGCGTCTTAGCCGCTTGACCAACGGGCCATAGGTTGAATGCTTGATTATTATATCATACGCATTTTTAAATTGCAATAGTTTTTTGAAAATAATTTAAAAATTTTTCGAAGTCGAAAAAAGTAGAAAAAGGCAGAGAGGTAAAAGCCTCTCTGCCACGTGAATTTATCGTTCTGCCTCTTGTGCGTCAATTTGATAGCTCTCGTAAATTCCCATAACGCGAGTTTGGTTTATACCAATGTTTATAAGGAAAATTAGTGAGAGCACTCTCCATTGGAAAATATCGTCTAAATCAAAGTCTGTGTGTTTTTTAAAGAGAACATATATTGCGCCAAAAATAGCGGTAAAATAATGATGTACTGAGAAAAAGCTCCAAGCAGTTCTCATGAACAATACAACCACTGACATTAAATTTGCCTCGAGTATATCTCCATCAGCAATCAAATATGTGCTCTCGTACTCATATCCGAAAATGCGACCAACCGCATCCTTGATTTTCTTCTTATTTATAAAATCAAATAAAGTTTAGTGCCAAAAAACCGCTTAAAATCAAGACTTTCTAACAATTTGATTGACAAATAAAGCATCATATGATAAAATAAAATTACAAACAAATTAAGTAAGCGGAGTATTCTGCGAGGAGAAAAATTATGTATTATTTAGGCGTAGCATATTATCCTGAGCTTTGGGATAAAAGCGAGATTTTAAAGGATGTTCAAAGAATGAAGGACGCAGGAATAAACTGTGTGCGTGTCGGCGAGTTTGCGTGGGGTGAAATGGAAAGAAAAGAGGGCGAATACGACTTCTCGTTCTTTAAATATATGCTCGATGTAATGTACGAAAACGGCATCTATACCGTAATGTGCACTCCGTCCTGTACACCGCCTCGTTGGGCGTTTGAAAAATATCCCGATGCAATAAGAGTTCGTAGCGCAGGCTTTAGAAAAATAAGACTTGAGCACAACGCAAGAGTGCACTCCTGCAAATCTCATAAGGGCATACGCGCACTCAATGTAAATATCGCCGAAAAAATGGCACAGGCGTTTGGCGACCACCCCGGCGTTATCGGTTGGCAAATTGATAATGAAATCTATCCCTATGACTACGGATGCTATTGTGACAACTGTATAAAGGAATTCAGAATTTATCTTCAAAACAAATACGGAACAATAGAAAACCTCAACGAAAAATGGGGAATGCACCGTTGGTCACTCGATTACGATAGCTTTGAGCAAATATTGCCACCAAGTGACGATACGTGGGAGCACCCAAGCCGTAGCATAGAATGGCTCTTTTTCCAAAATGACCTTATATATTCATATGTTAAGGAGCAGGCAGATGCTGTAAGAAAATACTCCAAAGCACCTGTTGGAACGGATATGATGAATATCGAGGCGCTCCTTAGCTATAGCAAAATGAACCGCTTCCTTGATGTTGTTCAGCATAACCATTATAATCTGCAAAAGGATCTCTATAAGTCCTTGTTCTATTATGATTTTGCAAGACCGCTAAAGAACCGTCCATTCTGGGTTACAGAAACTCAATGTGGCTGGAACGGCTCATTTGCCGCCTATGGCGGATACCGTGAAAGCGGACATAACTACATAAACTCCCTCGCTCCAATCGCAAAGGGCGCAGAAATGAATCTATACTGGCTCTATCGCTCGCATAAGGCAGGGCATGAGCTTGGACACGGTTCAATCCTTTCGTCCGCCGGCAGACCGAACAGTGCGGCAAAGACCACCAAAACGCTCTCCGAGCATCTTGCAAAGGCGGAGAAATTCCTTTCGGGAAGCAAGGTCAAGTCAAAAATTGCCCTTACATACTCGTCAACCTCTGTTGTTGACCTGAGATATTTCCCTGTTATATCTGACCTTGACCGCAATGTAGAGGAAAGACTGATTCAAAACTTCTATGATGCCTTCAGACACCATAATATTGATGTAATCGAAACAGAAAAGTGCCTTGACGAGTACGATGTTGTAATCTCTCCTATGCTCGCAAACCTCGATGACGATGGCTTCAAGGAAAGAGTGATTGAATTTGTTAAAAATGGCGGAACATGGATTGTCGGCCCGCTTAGCGATATTATGACCGAATACGCAGTTAAATACGAGCATGCGCCGTATTCAATTCTCGAAGAGCTTTGTGGAGTTTATACCAAATATCAGCTGCCAATCGAGAATGACGAATACAGGGCAAGACTGACCGATGGTACAGAGTTTAAAATTTTTCTCGGCTGTGATGCCTACGAGTTAAGAGGAGCTACAAGCCTTGCAACATATACCAATATACCCGACATTGAGGGACTTTGCGCAATTGCGCAAAATAAGGTAGGCAAGGGACAGGTAATTCTTCTCGGTACAGCACCTGATAAGGATATCCTTTTGCAGCTTGTCAATAAAGAACCAAATGCCGTTGCATCAAGCAATGTTTGCGTTGTAAAGCGTGAGGGCGAGGAAAACGGACTTATCGCCTTCGAGCTTGAAAACAAGGACGGCTATATAATCCTTGATAAGCCATATTACGACATCTTGGCAGAAAAGGAAGTAAGCGGAAGAATAGAAATAAAGCCATTTACCGCTCTGTTCTTAAAATCAATCTAAATAAAAGGAAGCCATTTGGCTTCCTTTTTAATATATCTTGAAATAATTAAAATAATATGATAAAATAGGGTGAACAATAAAAGTGTGAGGAAAAGCTATGATTACCTTTGATGAAGTAAAGAAAAATGAAAAAATAAAAGCATATATAAAAAAGGCAGACGAATCTCTGCTCGCTCTTGGCTATACTGAGCATAGCTTTGCTCATGTTGGCTTGGTGTCGGCAAGAGCGGAATATATTCTTAAAACACTTGGATATGCGGACAGGGAAATTGAGCTTGTTAAAATCTCCGCATATCTTCACGATATTGGAAATATCGTGAACAGGCGAGAGCATTCTCAAAGCGGAGCTGTTATGGCATTCCGTATTCTTGACAATATGGATATGGATGCGGACGATATTGCAACGGTAGTCACCGCAATAGGAAATCATGACGAGGGAGAGGGCGAGGCAGTAAATGCAGTTGCCGCCGCACTTATAATTGCCGATAAATCCGATGTGCGCAGAACACGAGTAAGAAACATAGATATGACCAGCTTTGATATTCACGATAGAGTAAACTATTCTGTTATTGAATCGTCACTTGAAATAAATGAGAACAAAACAGAGGTAACTCTCTCGCTTAAAATTGATACACAAATAAGCTCGGTAATGAATTATTTTGAGATTTTTCTCAACCGTATGATAATGTGCAAAAAAGCCGCTAAAAAGCTCGGACTTGAATTCAAGCTTATAATTAACAACCAAATTCTAATATAAAACATTGCCAAACCACACGGTTTGGCAATGTTTTTGCACATTATATGCATAAAATAAATGTGAATATATGAAAACATTTACATATAATAATATAAAACCCACTAAAAAATCCCTCGCCCGAGGGATTTTTTAATTTGATTTTCTTTTTCGTATAGCTCTTTGTATAGCCACTCTTACAAAGAAGCACACAAAGGCTAACGCACAGTATATGAGCGCCCATTCGATGCACGAGCCCATATTAAAGGATATGTTTATCGGAATCAGAAGTGCAAGGCTCATAAGAACAACGCAAGGAAGAAGCTCCCTCAAGGGCTCTGTGCATAAAACCCCCATAATAGCGTAAACGAGAGGGAAAAACACAAGCAGTCCGGCGATAATGTCAGTCCCACCCTTTAAAGCGTATATCAAAAAAACTATCAAAGTCGGCGGAACTGCCAATTTTAGAATTTTCAAAGCGATTTTCATATAAGCTCCTTTCGTTATTGTTCCTTTATTTCAAATACAAGCAGCATATCGTCAATTATCGTGCAAGAAATGGTTTTGCCTACCAATTCCTTGCATTCCGTGTGACTAAAATATGCAGAGGTCGAATATTCCTTGCCTTCAATATTTACTATAATACTACCGCTATATCTGAAAAATCCTGTTTCCCAATTGGAAACAACACATTCAATAGGAGTAATTCCCATACATTTTTTCTTGAAAACAAAAAACATAGCAAGATAATACACAGAGCGGAGAAGAAGCATTAAAAATGCAACGGGCAAAACAATAACTAAAAATACACCGGTATCAATGCCGTCTATAAAAATCACCGCAACACATAATAGTATAACCATTAAAAATGACGCAAAGCTTTTTATAAACGAACTTAAATATTTCTTTAACGAAATCTGCACCTCTCTCGCCCCCTTGCCTATAATATCATCTGACTGAATTTTACCATAATTTCTTTTAAATGTAAATACACATATTCTAAAATTTGTGCAAAAAAGAAAGACACACATAAAGTGTGCCTTGATCTTTCGATAATAATTATCTCTTTGAGTTTTAACAATACTGTTTCATATCGTGAATAACGTGAAATATCGTGTGTTTTCGTACGTTTATCGTGTGTTTTCGTGCGATATCGTGAATATCGTGAGTATCGCCCAATAAAGTGTTGCACCAAATTTGCACCAAAATCACACCCATATTTTACTTCATTTTGGCTATCAACAAGTCCAATTCAGCTTGTTTGGAGTTTATAGCTTTCTCTATTTTTTCACAATTCGCAATGGCAGATTCAAGCTGTTTACATCTTTCAAGAACAGTAGCATCCTCGGACGATAAGAACCCACCTATAAATGCAGTTGTCAAAATGAACTTTGAAGTCTTAACAGCAAATGCCACCTCAATATATGAGCCTTTTTGATTTGTAACAAGCCCCCTGCCGAACATCTTATGCTTAACGTTCTGTCCCTCAAGGTTGATTTCTGGAATGGCTTCAAGTTCGATTTGAGCCTTTACAAGTTCTTCTTCTAATGCTTCAAGTTCGGTTCTCGTGTTCTCAACCTTCTCTGCAAGTAGTTCTTGCTCCAAATCGAATTTGCTCTTTCTGATAATCTTGGTATAGTTTTGATGTTCGTAAAATTCATATACGATACTGCAATAAATGATATCAAAAGCTAAAATGTGCAAATCGTCTTGCGGATTTTTCACCTTATCCCATCTTGTTTCGTGCGTTAGCATCAGTTGCATATGCTTAGCAAGAGCATATCGTACCTCGTCACACATACGATAATAGCGTGATAGCCTGAAATACTGACCGTATCCGATTTCCTCGCCATATTCCAAATATCTAAAGAATGGCTGACATTGAGAAGACTTATACAAATAGTTTTCTTCGGGCTTATAAAATGTCAGGTATGCCAAAACAGACCGGAAGTCCTGTTTATACTTCCACTTACCACGCTCATATTTTTCAAGGAGCTTGTTTGTTTCCTCAACAAAACGCTCTATCTTATCCTGTCTTTTGTCAAGATCACCGCCATCGTCCTCATACAGCATGGCAAAAAGACCTCTCATCGTATCTTCTTCATGCGTGATAAGCTTCAAGATTCCGTTGACGGGCTGAACAGTTCCGTTGTTGATAATGATGCTTGACTCTGACATAGCGTACTTAAACATTTCGTAAAAATCGGGAGCGTTAATGTCAAAGTTCTCTTTGAAGTGATACATCGCCCTCCACTTCATATTTTCGTCGCAATCATCGTTTGTCAGCATTTCAAACTTGTCTATGTATATATCTATGATTTTATTGAGTCTTTCTAAATTCATATTTCTCTCCAATCACATTGTGTCAATGATTTTATCAATCTCGGCTCTTATTTCGTCATAGCTTTTTGCAGAAAATCCTAATCCTTTAATTCTGCCCAAGGAGATAGTCTTATTGTTTCCACACTTTTCATTGATTACAGCAGTAGGAACAATATAGAACTCCCAGTTATTGAGGTTTAGAGGATTGGATGCTTCTCTCGTATCTCCTGTATTTAGGCAGAAAACATATACATCATTCTGACGGCAAAACTCGCTATTGCCACTCTTTGCAGAGTCATAAGACCCGTTAGCCTTGGTGATACCGAAAACTCGCTGCTTTGACACCTTTCCTTCTTGATTAAAGGAGTGATAATACGATGTTTCTTTCACCTCTATACGCTTATCTCGATACGACACATCCCATAAAGTCCAATACTGATCATTCTGTGCCTCATTGATACCTAACGCCTTTGAAACAATAAACTCCGCAATCTTATCTTGAAGATCATATACATTTGAATAGTGAAATCTCCAAAAATCTAAAAAGTCAAAGCCAGCAGCTTTACCATCGAACTCAAATACTTCCTTGCCTGTCATTATCAAAATGCTCCTTTGATACGCTTTTTTATATTATACCATAAAATACATCAAAATTCAACAGTATTATGTAAGCTATAACGCTCAACATAAAAAGTTGGGACGGCTCAACATATAAGTTGAACCGCCCTTTTTGATTAAAGCAAATCGTGCTCAATAGATTCAGCCATTTTGGCTTTGTATTCCTTGAAGATGCGAACTTTTAGGTAAGAGTTATGATTTTGCTTCGCAAAAGTTATGAGATGCTTCGCATCGTTATGATATGATTGCCCTTGTTACTTCAAACTGCCCGTTAGGGCATCATAACTTGGCGTAGCCAATCATAACTCATAACTTGCCCGCAAGGGCAATCATAGTTGTTCTCAAAGAGATAACAAAAAAGGCTCTGCATAGCAGAACCTTTTTGGCAAGTTTCGACCTCTGGTCGAAATTATCTCTTTGAGAACTGAGGAGCGCGACGAGCTGCCTTGAGTCCGTACTTCTTTCTTTCCTTCATACGAGGGTCACGAGTGAGAAGACCTGCAGCCTTAAGAGCGCCACGGAATGAATCGTCAGCGAGAAGCAAAGCTCTTGCGATACCATGACGGATAGCGCCAGCTTGACCTGAGATACCGCCACCTCTAACATTAGCAACTACATCAAACTTGCCCATTGTTTCAGTAACACCGAAGGGTTGGTTCATGATGAGCTTGAGAGTTTCAAGACCGAAGTAGTCGTCAACATCTCTGCCGTTAATTGTGATAACACCTGTACCTGGATAGAGACGAACTCTTGCAACAGATGATTTTCTTCTACCTGTTCCGTAGAAATATGGTTTTGCACTTGTATACATATTCTTCAATCTCCTTCCTGATTATTTAACCTCAACAGGTGTTGGGTTTTGAGCATCTTGCTTGTGGTTAGGACCAGCGTAAACCTTGAGTCTTGTGATGGACTTGTCGCCGATAGCGTTGTGTGGGAGCATGCCCTTAACAGCAAGCTTCATAGCAAGCTCAGGACGAGTAGCCATAAGAGTCTTGTATTGAACCTCTTTAAGACCACCGATGTAGCCTGAATGACGACGATAGTACTTTTGCTCAAGCTTCTTACCGGTAAGAATAGCCTTTGAAGCGTTGATGATGATTACGAACTCACCACAGTCAGCGTGAGGGGTGAATTCAGGACGGTGCTTACCTCTGAGGATGTTAGCAGCAGCAACAGCTGTCTTACCGAGAGGCTTGTTAGCAGCGACAATAACATACCATTTTCTTTCAATGGTGTTGTTAGCCATAAAAGTTGACATTTGTAATTCCTCCAAATAATTTGATTTCGCAGAGTAAACTGCATCTTTAATTGCTACAACATTATACCACCTAAAAAAAGCACTGTCAAGAGGTTTTTTGAATTTTTTTCGTTCAAATTGATTTTTAAATATACAATCTCGCTTTTTCTCATTTTTTCTCTTGTTTTCTCACTTATACTCAATAAAAATTTTACAAAAAAAGAAGCCCGTCAGGGCCTTTTTTTTGCTTTTTTAAATTATTTTTTCTCGGGCTTTACCGTTTTTATTCCCTTTTCAGTCAGCATGATGTTGCACGGCACATCAAACTTTCCCTTTGGAAGAGAGGGGTGAATAAGCTCTGTGTATGTAACACCAATGGTACAACCATTGTAAATGTTCAAAAACTTGTCATAATAGCCCTTGCCATATCCAAGACGGTATCCGTAAACGTCGAAGGCAAGACCGGGCAAAAAGCAAACAGCGCTTCCCGACGTGCTTTCGGGAGCATAAATCGGAAGCTCCGCCCTTGGCTCTCTTATGCCGTAAGCACCAATTTCAAAATCGTCAAATGAGGTTATAAAATGGAACTTCATAGTCCTTGTTTCCTTGTCGCAACGAGGGAAGGCAACCCTTTTGCCCTTTTCAAGAGCGACCGTGGCAATTTGCATAACATCAATTTCCGATTTGATAGGCGCATACAAGAGCACAATATCTGCGTGCTTAAAGCTAACTAAACTAATGGCAGTGTTGCATATTTTAGCACTGCGAGAGGCACGCTCGTCCTCGCTTAGTGCATTTCGTCTTGCGGAAAATTCGCTTCGTATCAAATCCTTGGCGAATTTTAATGGAGTAATAGGCATAGATTTCTCCTTTCCGTGATTATTTAAGTATAATAGCGGATTTTATTTTTTGTGCGATGCTCTCACCCTTAAGAGCACAGAGAATTTCAAGAGCAAACTCGTGTGCGGCACCCATAGCACGTCCCGTAATAATAAGACCGTCTCTTACACTGCCCGCATCAACGATTGTAGCACCCTCAAGCTGATCCTCAAAGCCGGGGAAGCAGGTTGCTCTCTTTCCCCTCAAAAGTCCACGCTTACCGAGAATAAACGGCGCAGCGCAAATAGCGCAAATAAATTTCCCTCTTTCAGCTGCAAGAGATATGTATTTGTCAACAATTTCGCTCTCATCAAGATTGACAGAGCCGGGCATTCCGCCGGGAAGAATGATCATATCAAAATCGTCGCTTGCATCAAGCTCGGTAGCCAAAGCATCACTTATAACAGGTATGGCATGAGAGCCCGTAACAGTCCTTCCGGTAACGCCAACAGTTTTTATTTCCACACCCGCACGTCTTAAAATATCAAGCGTGTAGAGCGCTTCGATTTCCTCAAAGCCGTCGGCTAAAAACATATAAACCATAAATCAAACTCAAATCAAAGATTTGAAGCCCTTTCGTAAATTTCGTCTGCGATATCGTCAATTGTTCTTATTGTGTCACCCTCATAGCATTGGATTTTAATCCAACCGAGCTTCTCACACGAGAATAGAGCCGCATCGTAGCATTTTTCCATATAGGATGTGTCAAGCTCGTGTATGTCCATCTTTCTTCCTGTTTCGGCGCTCCTTGACCTTACAAGAGAGAGCGAAAGAGAAGGCGGAAGCTCCAAATAAATGGTAGCATCGGGTACGGCAAGACCTATTTTACCAAACTCAAAATCCCAAAGCCACTTTAGAAAGTCGTCCCATTCCTCACGTGGCAGCTTGGATAACTGATGCACTGCATTTGCCGACGTGTATCTGTTTGCAATAACATACGTGTCCGGGCTTGCAATATCGTTTATCCAATCTGTTTTGTAGCTTATGTATCTGTCGCACGCAAAAAACATTGATGCGGCATAAGCATTTGTATCACTTGGATTTTTTCCGAGCTTGCCATCGAGATACATTCTTACAAAAAGAGAGCTGTCACTTTCGTAGATAGGGAAGGATAGCGTGCGTACATGCTTTCCCTCGCTTCTCAACCTCTCGACAAGTATATCGGTTTGAGTGCCCTTTCCGGAGCCATCAAGACCATCAATAACAATAAATTTTCCCATAAAAATCTCCGTTTATCAGTTGTTAGAGCCGTCTGTGTCACTGCGACGCATCATGAGCTCAAGAAAATCCTGCTTGGTTATAAGCACCTCTCTCGGCTTGGAACCGTTAGGCTCTCCAATATATCCAAGCTCTTCCATTTGGTCAATAATTCTTGCGGCTCTTTGGAAGCCGAGATTAAGCTTTCTTTGTAAGTACGACGAGGAAATCTTTCCCATATCAACGGCAATCTCAAGGGCTGCATAGAACTTTTCGTCAAGGTCGCCACCCTCACCGTCGTCATCATCGTCATTTCGCTTTTCAGCTCTTTGAAGCCTTGCTGTGTTGGAGTCAATTATGCCGATAACCTCCTCGTCATAATTTTCGCCACCCGAATGCTCCTTAAGGAATGTGGTAACGGCCTCACGCTCATCCTCGGTGATAAATGCGCCTTGGACACGTGTCGGACGCAAAGCGCTAACGGGCTTCAAAAGCATATCTCCACGGGCAACGAGCTTTTCTGCACCGACCTCGTCAAGAATTGTGCGGGAGTCAACCTGAGCAGAAACACGGAACGCAATGCGTGAAGGAATGTTAGCCTTGATTACACCCGTGATAACGTCAACCGAGGGACGCTGTGTACCGATAATAACGTGAATACCTGCCGCACGTGCCTTTTGAGTCAACCTTATTATGTAGTCGTCAATTTCGGGTACCTGCATTTTGAGATCGTAAAGCTCGTCAATAACAATGATAATGCGTGGAAGCTTGTCAGCCTCAATAATACCGCGCTCAACACGGTCGTTGTATTCGCCGATATCACGCACGCCCGAGTGCTCAAGAAGCTCAAAGCGTCTTTCCATCTCGGTAACGGACCATTGGAGTGTTCCAACAGATTTTTTAACATCCGTAACAACGGGAACAAGAAGATGCGGAATTCCATTGTACGGCGCAAATTCAACTCTTTTTGGATCTATAAGAATAAGCCTTAAATCCTCGGGTGAGGCCTTGTAGAGAAGGCTTACAAGAAGCGAGTTGATGCATACGGACTTACCCTGACCGGTTGCACCCGCAACGAGCAGGTGAACAAGCTTTGTGATGTCAACATAAACGTTTTCACCCGAAATGTCCTTACCAACGGCACACGTCACAGGACTTTTTGCCGCTTTGAATTTCGGATCCTCAAGCAGACTGCGTAAATAAACCATGCTTGTGATGCTATTTGGAACCTCAATACCAACGGCCATCTTTCCGGGAATAGGACACTCAATTCTTATGCCCTCGGCGGCTAAGTACAAAGAAATATCGTCAATGTGATTTGCAATAGAGCGAACCTTTACTCCTGCCTCGGGCATAAGCTCGTAGCGAGTAACCGTAGGTCCTCTCGAAATATCAACAATTCGAGTGCTTATATTAAAGCTCTTGAGTGTATCAACGATAATTCTTGCCTTTTCTTGAAGCTCCTCGTTGATTGCATCCTCGTCTGCAATGTCGGCTCTTTTTTCGAACAAATCAATAGGTGGGAATATATATTTTTTCTTCTTTTTCGGCTTTGGTGGCGCAGGAGTGGGCGCAGGCGCGCTCGCCACAGGAGTAGGTCTTACCTCGGCAGGAATCGGCTCGCTTGCAACAGGGATAGCGGGTTCTTCTTCAACCACAGGCTCAGATGTAACTGTCGGAGTCGGCGCAACAACAGGCTCAGGTTCAATCGAAACAGGCACTTCTTCAGTAATGGGTGCAGGCTCAGGCTCGATTTCCTCGCACACGGGTTCTGTCGGCATCTCTTGAACGATAGGCTCTAAGGACGGAGCATCATCGACCGCAACAGGAGCAGATTCGCTCTCGATAATGGACTCCGGCTCATAGTAAGAAGCCGTGTCCTCAAATTCCTCGTCCTCAACGATATCGCTATGTGACGACGTTGAAGGAGTGTTATCATATTGCGAATATCTGTACGGTGAGGAGCTACGCTGTATTGGCTGACGTGGCTCGACAACGGGCTGACGAGTCACTTCAAGAACATCATTGTCATCTTCCTCGTCCCCATTTTCCTCGGAATCAATCTCGACATCGTCCTCCTCCATGGCACGTATAATTCTTTCATCCATAGCGGGAACGACTACCTCGTCCTCCTCATCGTCGTCAAAAACCTTGATTTTGAATTTCTTATGCTTTTTTCTTAGCATTGCCTCATGCTTAGCTTCTTCCTTGCGGGCCCTTCTTGCCTCGATTTTTTCTTTGAATATACTCTTGATAATCGAGGATGGCGTGATATTAAACATTTGAAGGAACATAAACAAAAGCACGATAAGAATAGTAGCAACGGTGAAGCCCTTTCCAAAAGAGGAGAGCAGCATTCCGCAAAGACCGCCACCGATAACACCGCCGCCAACGCCATTTGTTCCCGAGTCGTAAAGCTGGAAAATTGTCGGCTTGTTAAGAGCAACACCCTCAACGGTCACCTTGTAAATCCAACCCGTGTCGCCAAGCGACAAAAGGTGTTGTATCATAGAAACGGACAAAACGATAACGACAGAGCATACAACACGCCGTGTGCAGATTTTTCTGTTCGTGTCATAGTACCACATAAGCGAGTGGTACAATAGGAATACTATCATAAATACGGGCGCATAAGTGGAAAAGAGGCCGTAAAGCACCCGAGAAAATGCAAGCTTTCCTACAATGGTGAAAAGCATAATAACGAAAAGCACCGCCAAAATGTAGGGCATAAGACGGCTTATTACAGGCAAAAGCTTAGATGGTCTTTTGCCCTTTTTATTTTTAGCATTTTTTGCCGGTTTGTTGTTTTTCTTTTGTTTTTTCATTTTAATTTTCTCTCCGAGACTTGAATGTAATCCAATTCGCCATATCTGACAAAAATGTGCAGCTATCGCAAATAAAAATATTCATATAATAATATAATAACAGATATAAAAGAAAAAATCAACTGATTTTTGACAAAAGCAGAAAATTTTAAAAGGAATTAACAAAAAATGGAAACAAAAGCGTTAAGCAATTCGAAAATAACAAGGGCACTTCTTTTTTGCGCTCTTTCCTTTGTGGCGGGAGCAGTAAACGGCTTTCTCGGCACAGGGGGCGGGATAATTCTTGTATATGTGCTCGGAGCGCTCACCGAAAATGATAAAAAGGATAACTTCGCAGCGACTCTGTGCGCCATTATCCCAATGTCAATAGTGAGTCTGATCGAATACGGCAGAGCAGGAGCGATAGATGCGGAAATGACAAGAATGCTTGCCCTGTCTGCCGTTTTGGGCGGACTTCTCGGTGCACTCTTGACCGATAAGATAAGGACAAAATACCTTACCCTGTGCTTTTCCTTGCTTGTGATTTATTCCGGAATATGTATGGTGACGAAATGACGGATATAATAATTTCATTTCTAATCGCCGTGCTTATGGGAATGGGGATCGGCGGCGGAGGGTTTTTGGTGATATACCTCACCCTGTGCCTGAATTTCGAGCAAATAATAGCCCAAGGCACTAATCTCGCCTTTTTCCTTCTGTGTGGAATAAGCGCCGTTTTTGTGCACCTTATCAAAAGGAAAATTTCACTCAGGCAGGTAGTGTTGATGTCGACCTTCGGCTCTGTCGGCGCATATCTTTTCTCTCGCCTTGCAAACATGGTTAATCCCGAAATTCCAAGGCTCTCTCTCGGCGTATTGCTCGTTCTGAGCGGACTTTTAAGTATAGTCAGACTAATTAAAAATAAAGAAAAATAAAAAAATATTCAAAAAATTCCAAAAACATCTTTACAAACGCATTTATATATGCTATAATGCTCAGCGTGGCACCGCGTACTCGGTTTTAGGACAAAGCCAATAGGCATTCACCAACCTTTTGCTTAGTTTGCGGAGTCAAATAAATAAGAAAGGTGAAAAGAAAAATGACAAAGCAGGAAATCATTGCTGCATATGCTATCCATGAGGGCGATACAGGCTCACCTGAGGTTCAGGTTGCGCTTCTTACAGACCGTATCAACACTCTCAATGAGCATATGAAGAAAAACCCTCATGACCACCACTCACACAGAGGACTTCTTAAGATGGTAGGTCACAGACGTAATCTTCTCGCATACCTTGCAAAGACAGATATCACAAGATATCGTGCTCTTATCGAGAAGCTTGGTCTCAGAAAATAAGAAAAGGCGTTTTTCGCTATCCTTGGCTGTGCGAAAGCACAGCCAAGCTTTTTAAAAGCGGCTCAATCATCAAGATAATGCGAGCCCAAAAATCGTTCAATATGCGGGTGAGATAGCAGTTAACCGAGCATCTGACGCTTTCGGGTTTTCGGTTAAGTGCTATGTCCCCTCGCAAAAAATAAACAAAACGGAGGAAATCAAAATGTCACAAATGTTCCAAGAAAAAGTATTTGACAATTACAAGGTCTACGAGTATGAGCTCGCAGGCAGAAAGCTCGTTGTAGAGAGCGGAAAAATGGCAGGACTTGCAAACGGTAGCGTTCTTATTCGTTACGGCGAAACAGTAATCCTTGCTTGTGCAACCGCATCTGCAGCTCCAAGAGACGGCATCGACTTCTTGCCTCTTTCAGTTGATTTTGAGGAGAGAATGTATTCTGTGGGCAAAATCCCCGGCGGCTACCTCAAAAGAGAGGGTAAGCCATCTGAGAAGGCAGTTCTTACATCAAGAGTTATCGACCGTCCAATCCGTCCTCTTTTCCCAAAGGATTTGAGAAATGACGTAAACCTTTCACTCACAGTTCTTTCGGTTGATCCCGATTGCTCACCCGAAATCACAGCAATGATCGGCGCATCAATTGCGCTTTCAATCTCCGATATTCCGTGGAACGGCCCTATCGGCGGACTCTTTATGGGTATCGTTGACGGCAAAATCGTAATCAACCCAACGGCTGAGCAAAGAAAGGTAAGCACTCTCGAGCTTACAGTTGCTGCAAGCGAGAAGAAGGTTGTTATGATCGAGGCAGGCGCTAAGGAAGTATCCGACGAGGATATGTACAACGCAATTATGCTTGCACACGAGGAAATCAAGAACCTTATCAAGTTTATCAACACCATCGTAGAGGAAATCGGCAAGCCTAAGTTTGCATATCCCTCTTGCGAGTTTGACCACGATATGTTCGACGAAATCTTTGCATTCTGTGAGAAAGAGGTTATGTTTGCTCTCGACACAGACGACAAGACTATTCGTGATGCGAGAATGCAACCCATTATGGAAAGCATCGTAGCAAACTTCGAGGAAAAGTACGGTGTTTCCGCTATTATCGGTGAGCTTATCTACAAGATTCAAAAGAAGATCGTTCGCCGTTGGCTTCTCGAGGACGGCAAGCGTGTTGACGGCCGTCGCCTTGACGAAATCAGACCTCTTACAGCTGAGGTTGGTATGTTCAAGAGAGTTCACGGTAGCGGTATGTTCACCCGTGGACAAACTCAGGTTATGACCATCGCAACCCTCGGCCCTATCTCCGAGTGCCAAATGCTCGACGGCATTGACGACGAAACAGAAAAGAGATACATGCACCACTACAATATGCCCGGCTACTCCACAGGAGAGGCAAAGGCGTCCAGAACCCCCGGCAGACGTGAAATCGGACACGGCGCACTTGCTGAGCGCTCACTCGTTCCCGTTCTTCCAAGCATCGAGGAGTTCCCATACGCAATCCGTCTTGTTTCCGAGGTTATCTCCTCAAACGGCTCAACCTCACAGGCATCCGTTTGCGGCTCAACTCTTGCGCTTATGGACGCAGGTGTTCCGATTAAGGCTCCCGTTGCAGGTATTTCCTGCGGTCTTATCACAGAGGGCGAAAGATGGATGACCATGATCGACATTCAAGGTCTTGAGGACTTCTATGGAGATATGGACTTTAAGGTAGCAGGTACACACAAGGGTATTACATCTATTCAGATGGACCTTAAGATTGACGGTCTTACACCCGAAATCATCAAAGAGGCTCTCCGAATCACTCACGTTGGACGTGATCAAATTATCGACGAGGTTATCCTCAAGGCAATTCCTGCTCCAAGAGCAGAGGTTTCCGAGTTTGCTCCTAAGATGATCAGCATGAAGATTCATCCTGATAAGATTAGAGAGGTTATCGGTACAGGCGGAAAGGTAATCCAAAAGATCGTTGCTGATACAGGCGCTAAGATTGATATCGAGGATGACGGAAGCGTATTTATCTCCGCAGTTGATAAGAGAGCAATCGAGGCAGCTCGTGAGATTATTGCAGGTATTGTGTTCGAGCCCGAGGTAGGCGCAATCTACAATGCCACAGTAACAAGAATTATTCCTATCGGTGCATTCGTTGAGTATGCACCCGGCAGAGAAGGACTTGTTCACATCAGCAAGCTCGCAGCAAAGAGAACCGAAAAGGTTGAGGACGTTTGCAACATTGGTGACCAGGTAAGAGTTAAGTTCCTCGGCTTCGACGAAAAGGGTAGAGCAAACCTTTCAATTAAGGACGCTCTTTAATCGTTATTGAATAAAAAATTACAAAGGAGTAGGCACACGCCTGCTCCTTTTTTCTTTGCAGGTAATAAACCAAGCTCTCCTTGAATAATTATATATCAAATAAGATTAAATAAAATGAAGGGAAGGAACTATGACAGATATAAAAAGAGGACTGTCCGATAATGACGTTATAAGGTCGAGAGCAGAGCACGGAGAAAACAAGATACAACCTAAAAAGCGAGTAACATTTTTTAAATCCTTTGCTTCAAATTTTTCCGATCCGATAATAAGGATTTTAATAACGGCGCTTTTTATAAACGTAATATTTATGTTTCCGAGCATAAATTGGTTTGAAACAGGCGGAATAATACTGTCAATTCTTATTGCAACTCTCGTTTCTACAATCTCCGAATATTCCAGCTCAAACGCATTCGAAAGATTAAGAGAGCAATCGGCAAATATAATATGCCGTGTTCGCAGAAACAATGGCGTAATTGAAATTCCAAGCGACGAAATAGTTGTCGGCGATGTTGTGATTTTGTCCTCCGGCGAAAGAGTAATGGCAGATATGGAAATCGTTTTAGGAGAAATAAGCATTGATGAAAGTGCGCTCACCGGCGAAAGCGCAGAACAAAGAAAAACTCCAAAATTCGACCACTCCACCCATTCAAATAACAAAATATTGAAGGGAAGTCTTGTTCTGTCTGGCTATGCGGAGTGTATCGTGACTGCCGTAGGAGAAAGCACATATTATGGCAAGGTGGCGGCGGAGCTTTCCGAGGGTACACGCCCAAGCCCTTTGAAGCACAGACTCTCAACGCTTGCAAAAAGCATAAGCATTCTCGGCTATATCGCATCGGCATTGATTGCTATTGCATATCTGTTTAACGTGTTCGTAATAGACAGTGGTATGATATGGAGCGAGGTGCTTTTAAAGCTTAGAGATATCAAGCTCGTCATATCAAGTGTTTTAAAGGCAATAACCCTTGCTGTGTCCATAATCGTTGTAGCTGTCCCGGAGGGACTTCCGATGATGATAACAGTAGTTCTCTCGTCAAATATGAAAAGAATGATGCGGGACAATGTCATAGTGCGTAAAATGGTTGGAATAGAAACCTCGGGAAGCTTAAATATTTTGTTCACCGACAAAACGGGAACTCTTACAGAGGGAACACTGAAGGTAAAGGCGATTTATACCGCCGACGACGGAGAATACAAATCTCTTGGCAACCTTTCGAAGCACGAAAAATATCAAAAATACATAACCCTGTGTGCAGGATATTGCAATAATGCCACATATGACGGTAAGAGGGCAATAGGCTCGGATGCAACAGACAGGGCCTTAAGAGAAATGGTACACATCACCTTACCGGAGGCGACCGTTACCTATAAGGAGCCCTTTGACAGCTCAAAAAAGTATATGTGCGTGTCGCTTGAGTGCTTGGGCGAAAAAATAACTCTTTTTAAGGGTGCGCCGGAAAAGCTAATAGCCGCATCCAACTCGTGCCTTATGCCAAGCGGAGAGATAGTACGTCTTGGCTCCAACGAGAAAATATTAAAGCGCTTAAACGAGCTTACAAGGGCCTCGTACAGAGTTGTTGCATTGGCGATGAAGACCGAAAGCACAGACACATCTCTTGATAATCTCATATTTATTGGACTTGTCGCAATAAGAGATAAAATACGCCGAGAGGTTCCCGCCGCAATAAAGGAGGTTACCGCCGCAGGTGTAGGAGTTGTTATGATAACGGGCGATAACAAGGAAACCGCCGAGGCAATAGCCGTTGAATGTGGAATTATAAGCCCATATGGCAAGCGAAGCATAGTTATCACGGGCGATATGATGTCAAAAATGACCGATGACGAGCTCGCCGAGGTAATGCCTCGTCTTGCCGTAATAGCAAGAGCCCTGCCAACCGATAAGAGTCGACTTGTGCGTGTGGCGCAGTCAATAGGACTTGTTGTAGGTATGACAGGTGACGGAATAAACGATGCATCATCACTAAAAATGGCAGATGTAGGCTTCGCTATGGGCTCAGGCACCGAGGTCGCAAAGGAGGCAAGCGATATAGTAATCTCCGATAACAATTTCGCATCAATTGTCAAAGCAATCCTTTACGGCCGTACCATTTTTGAGTCAATAAGAAAATTTATTGTCTTTCAGCTAACAATGAACCTAAGCGCCGTTGGAATATCACTTATCGGCCCGTTTATCGGCATCGAAAGCCCCGTAACCGTCAGTCAAATGCTTTGGGTAAACATTATAATGGATAGCTTAGGCGCTCTCGCATTTGCATCGGAGCCACCCGAGAGGGAGTTTATGAAAATGCCGCCGAAAATGCGTGACGAAAGAATAATATCTGCGCCAATGCTAAGCAAAATCGTACTCAACGGAATGTATATCTTAGGCTTGTGCGTTGTGTTTTTAAAGAGCGATTTTGTTGCTATGCTTCTTACACAAGCCGACGAAAAATACCTGCTCAGCGCATTTTTCTGTATGTTCATATTCACGGGAATATTCGTATGCTTTATTTCACGCACCACAAGACTCAGATTACTCGCTCACATTAACGAAAACAAAGCATTTATGATTATAATGGCGCTCATAGCATTTTTGCAAATGACCTTCGTCTATTTCGGCGGAGATGTATTCCGTGCCGTTCCACTGAAAATACACGACCTTGTGTGCGTAATTTGCCTATCATCAACAGTTATAATTTTTGATTTTCTAAGAAAGCTAAGCGCCAAATTTCTCACTCTCAAAAACCGACAAATGTCATATAAAGCTGAGGGCGTGAATAGAATTTAACAAAAAGAGAATGGAGAAAAGAAATGTCACAAGCTAAATATTTGTCCGAGGGCTCGCTTCTCGGTACAAGCGAAAACAGGGAATACACATCAAGCATATATGGGCTTGAAAGAGCAAGACAGGAGGGCAAAATTCTCGAGGGTGTTGTTAGCCTCTGCGATAGCGATACATATACTATGCACGTTGATCTGTTCGGTGTTGACGGAATCATAGAGCGAGAGGAGGCTCTTTTAGGCGACGAAATAAAGGATATCGCAATAATAACCCGAGTAGGAAAGCCCGTTGCATTCAAGGTGCTGCAAATAATAAACAGAGAAAACGCAAGACCGATAGCAATTCTCTCACGAAAGGAAGCGCAAAGAGAATGCTTGAACGAATACCTGCTTGATTTGATACCGGGCGATATAATTCCGGCAAAAATCACACATTTTGAGCCGTTCGGTGCATTTGTTGACATAGGTTGCGGAATAATATCGCTTATGTCAATTGATAGTATATCTATTTCAAGAATACCAAGCCCCAAGGAGCGCTTTCGTATAAGAGAGGAAATCAATGTGGTAGTAAAGAGCATAGACTACGACAACGCAAGAATATGTGTTTCGACAAGAGAGCTTCTTGGAACGTGGGAGGAAAATGTCTCGAAATTCGCCACAGGTCAGACCGTTTCAGGAATTGTAAGGAGTGTAGAAAGTTACGGGATTTTCGTGGAGCTCGCACCTAATCTCGCAGGACTTGCGGAGCTAAGAGAGGGAGTCAAGGCAGGGCAAGCGTGCGCTGTGTATATCAAAAGCATAATTCCCGAAAAAATGAAAATAAAGCTCGTCATAATAGATTCCTATGACACCGTTACACCTAAAAGGCCGCTTGAATATTTCGTCGACACATCAAAAATAAAGCACATTGATTATTGGAGATACTCTCCCGATGCCTGTGATAAAATAATAGAAACCTTTTTCTAAAAATCACATTCACGAATAACGAAAATCACCCTTTCGAGAGAAAGAGGTGATTTTTTGTGAAATATGCACAAAAAATGGGGGGGGATTTCGTTTATTGTGCATATTGACGAACTTATATGATTTATGGTATAATTTACATAGAGAAATATTTTATGCCCACGGGTGCATACCCTAAAGGAGATTTTATGAAAAAGAGACTTTTACTTGTAACTCTTATGCTCGTTCTCCTTGTGTGCCTTTTTGCTGTTTCAGCAAGTGCTGAAAATGCTCTTAAGCCACAGGATAACGACGCATACGGAGAGCTTTCATTCTTTGATGAAAGCGTAACAGTTGGTAGAACCAACACAAAGTACGGCTTCACTCCGTTTATGGCAGACGGTGAAACCTATGCAAGAGTAGTTGTCGGTGACGGAACAACCTTCTACACCTTCCCGACCGCTTATGTTCTTTCCGATACAGACCTCTACGGTGTCGGTGAAAAAAGCATATACTATTTGAAGCTGACAAGCCTTAACAGTGCTATGGAAAGTGCAACAGGCACAAATCCAAATTGGACGAAGAACAATGTTTACCGTATTGAGCTTCCCAAGAACACAACGTATTTGAACGGTGGCGATACTCAGGCCTTCTCGCAATATGCTAATTTGAAGGAGCTCTATTTGCAGCCCAACTCAACAACGAAGGATGAAAATAGGCAAATGCTTCTTTTCTGGAACTGCAAAAATCTTGAGGTGATTCATAACCTTGACACCTTCGTGTTCAGAAATAAAACCACCGGTGGCGCATTCCAGAACTGCGCTAAGCTTACAAATATAAAAATCGGCGTTTCTCCCGAGGTAACCACTACTCAGGATAGTATGTTTGCCGGTTGTACTGCCCTTGTAAGCGTAAACTTTGCAGAGGCATTCCCGAATTTGACTGAAATCGGTAAATACGCCTTTTCCGGTTGTACAAATCTTAAGACCGTTTACTCCGCTACATTAAAGCAGGAGGGCGCTGTATTCATTCAAGAGGGTGTTACTTGGATAGGTCAAGAGGCGTTCTATAACTGCGATGGCATTAAGTACCTTTCACTTCCGTCAACGATTACATATCTCGGCCCGTCTATCATTCGTGACAGCTCTGGTCTTGAATTCGTTGATTTCAATGAAAATGCGAACGCAATAAATCTTGACAACTGGGGACACTTCAAAAACTGCACAAGCTTAAAGGCCGTTTCATTGCCTGATGGTATAAAAATTATTAGCAATAGATTTATGTCGGGAGAAGACAAGACTCATATGAACGTTCAAGCCGTTTATCTACCCGCTAATCTTGAGCAAATGAACACAAACGGTAACGGTCAGGGCCCATTCTGTTATTCAAGCAAATTGTACTTCGTGCAGGAGCCATTTGAGGTTCGTGACGAAAACGGACTATTCTACGGCAACAGCTTCGTAATGCCAAGCAAGCCTGATACCTACTACATGCCATCAAATCTTGCAACCGCAGGCGGTAACGCAAGCTCCGGCACATGGTTCCGTGACTGTGCAAGCCTCAACAATGTAATTGTAATGCCGGCAGCCTTTACACAATCAACAGTAGCGCAAATGTTCCGTGGCATTGCAAGCTCAAGCCAACGCAAGACAGTAGTATATCTTGGTAAGATTACAGACATCTGCTGGTCTGAAATGAACAAGTATATAGATTTCGTATTTGCAAACCCCGGCAATACAGATCTTAGCACAATTAACTTTACCGCATTCTATAACAAAAACAACGAAAATTGCTATTTCTATTTCTGCTCAACAGGCTACAGATACACAATGGCAGCGGCAGATGCTACGGCAGTAGCTGCAACCAAGATTGAGAATAGCTACCATCACACCTGTGACATAAAGAAATCGAACATCACCCCTGCAACCTGTATCAAGAACGCATTTGGCACACTAAAATGCTTCTGTAGCTTTGATATGGGCACAAAGGAGATAGAAAACTCCGCAACAGGCATTCATATCTACGCAGATGACCATAACTGTGCAACCTCTGATAAGTGTACCTCGGACCCCGATTGCACCGCAGCAACAGAGGCTCTTGTTCATGAGCTAATTGAAACACTTGTATATGATAGCTACCTTACAAACGGTACATATAATGCTTGCTGTAAAAATGCAGGCTGTGACGTTGGTAAGGCAACAAATCAAGTAAAATCACCAATTTTCGTTGCAGGAGCAGAGAAGGGCTACTCAACAAACAGTGATAACGGAATTGCCTTCGGCGGATATTCAATAAATATCGACGCATTGAAGGAATTTAACAGAGTAAACAAGGAAAGCGGACTTAAGTTCGGTATAATGCTTGTAAATCCGGACTACCTTGACGAAAAGACTACATTTATGCAAAACGGTCTTATAAATACCAAAAGCGGAGCGCTTCAGGTGGATTTGAGCAACACCGAGTATTCAAACGTTTCCATTATGATAAACGGTTTTGTAGGCAATGCGGCAGATCTTTCGCTTGTAATTTCACTCTACGCATACACCGATGCAGACGATGTTGAATTCATTCAAAGCGAGGACACCAAGTGCGCAAGCGCAAAGGTTACAAAGAGCGACGCAACCCTTTATACAGTAACCTACAAGTCTGTTTTCGAGGGAATCTCCGATCTTTCCAACCTCGGCGAATACGTAGTTCGAAGCAAGGAGCAAATTGCATAACAAATAACAAACAAAAATCACCACTCAATCGAGTGGTGATTTTTTTATTCATCGTTTTCATTATCTTCCTCGTCCGAGGAATCCATCATGAAATTGGTTTTAGCTGGACGGATAGGCTCACTGTCAACAATTTTAAACTCAAACCAGAACGTGCTGCCATCTCCAAATTCGCTTGAAACTCCAAATCTTGAGCCGTGAAGAAGCAAAATGTTTTTAACGATCGAAAGACCGAGTCCCGTTCCTATCTTCGCGCGGGTATGTACCTTGTCAACCTTGTAATATCTGTCCCAAATAAGAGGCAAATCCTCCTCGCTTATTCCCATTCCCGAGTCGATTACGGAGATTCTTACTACGTTGTCATTAACCGTTTGAACAACACGCACAAGCTTGTTTTCGCCCGTGTAATTGATAGCATTGTTTATCAAATTATAAACAACCTGTAAAAGTCTTACCTCATCTGCCATAATATAAACGTTTTCCGTTGCGTCAAAGGTAACCTTGTAGCCATTGTGAGAAACAAGATGCTTGTATCTTTCAATGCTCTTGCTTATAATTTCCGTTATGCTGATTTTCTTGATGTCCATCTTCTGTGTACCCGATTGAAGCTTAGATACGTTAAGAAGGTCATTTACAAGAGAAGAAAGCCTTGCCGTTTCGTCAATGATAACCTGCATGTTCTCGGGCGTATTTTCACCCGGAATGTCACGCATAACCTCGCTATATCCCGAAATCATCGTAAGCGGGGTTCTTAGGTCGTGAGAAATGTTTGCAATGAGCTCCTTTTGTAGCCTGTCAAGCTTAGAAAGCTCCTCAACCGCAAAGTTAAGTGTTTTTGCAAGCTCAATTGTCTCGATAGTTCCCGTTTCCTCAAAATGAACATCGTAATTTCCACGTGCAAGTGCCTTCGCCCGTCTGTTTATATCAACGATAGGCGCAGACATATGTCGAGATACGAAATATGCAACAATAAAGGTTGCAAATATCATAATAATAGTGATAACGAAAAGTTGAGTGCGTATTGTACGAACAGTAGCACGCACAGGCTCAATCGAGGAGTTCGTAATAATAAGAATCGTTTCGCCCTTTTCGTTGAGAACACTGCCGACGCTTATTATACATTCGCTGAGATTGTCCTCTGTGGGAATGCTTCCAACAAAATTGTCGGGATTAAACTGATAATCCTTAAACTTGTCCTTCGATAATATTTGAACGTAGAAGCCGTCATTTTCGCTCGCCTTAGACATCCAATTCTGATAAATTTCGGGGGAAAGCTGCATCTTGTGCAAAATGCAATCGAAGTTGTTTGCGTGCACATCACAGCCACTGACAGCCAAGTAGCCCCTAGTTATATTTACCACCTTAATACACGCCTCGTGCGTGTCAGAAAGCTCATTTACAAGATTGCTTATTTCCTTGTTGCTTACATTGTCCGCAATGCTGTCATTCACCTTGTACGTGTCAAATTTCTTTGAATATTCATAAAAGGTGGAAAGCATAACGGTCTGTGAGAGCCACAAAATCAAAAGCATAAGAAGAATAAGCGCCAGCATTGATATAAATATCTTTGCCGCAATCGAGCTTAGTCGTGTTTTCTTCGTTTTACTCATTCTTTGTACTCAAATCTGTAGCCAACGCCACGAATTGTAACTATAAGGTCGGCATATTTACCAAGACTCTTACGCAAAATCTTAATGTGTGTATCAAGCGTTCTGTCATCGCCAAAGAAATCATATCCCCACACATCAGACAGAAGCTTATCTCTTGTAAGAGCAATATTTTTGTTTCTTACCAAGTAGAAGAACAAATCGTACTCCTTCGGAGACATATCAACTCTTTTTCCGTCAACATGAACGATACGCGCAGTAAAATCAACGACAAGACCGCCGTTTGCCATAGTAACTATCTCGTTCTTTGGCTCGCTTGGCGTATCAGTACCTCTTGAACGCTTCAGGATAACATTCATACGAAGCATAAGCTCCTTGGGAGAGAACGGCTTAATGACATAATCGTCAATGCCTATTTCAAAGCCGTTTATTTTATCATACTCCTCGCCTCTTGCGGAGAGCATAATAATCGGAATATCAGATGTCTTACGTATCTCACGGCAAGCAGAGAAGCCGTCAAGCTCCGGCATCATGATATCCATAATAACAAGGTCAAAATGATTGTTTTTAAGCTGAATGAGCGCATCCATTCCGTTGCATGCCTCAGAAACGCAATAGCCCTCAAATTCGGCATACTTGCGTATAAGCTTTCTTATCATTTCCTCGTCGTCGGTTATTAGTATGTTGTACACAGTCATCACCTCATAAAAATAATAACATAAAAAAACGCATTTGTCAATAAAAAGCCGAAATGCGCTACTTGTTTTGCAAAAAGTAACGCATTCGGTTTATAAAGGAGAAAGATAATGTCTTAATTTGTTTTTTCGTGTACCATAACGGTAACTGTCAAATATTCCGTGCCACGTCTTATGTGCATCTCTATTGTGTCCTTCGGCTTCGTTCTTGAAATAACAGAGCGAAAATCCTCAAGAGTTGAAATGTCAACGCCATTCATGGATATAATGATATCCTGCATCTGCAAAACACTGTCATTATAGCCTTTTTCAAGGTCGAGCACGTACACGTAGGATGAGAAACGGTCATTTATAATAGCGGCAGTAATTCCAACAAATGGTCTGCCCTTAACATATCCGAATTCAACTATATCGTTTACAATAGCCTTCGCATCGTTTGACGGAATGGCAAATCCTATTCCCTCAACGCCAAGACCGCTTGATTTTGCATTAATAATGCCGATAAGCTTGCCCTTCATATCAAAAAGACCGCCGCCCGAGTTACCCGAGTTTATAGCCGCATTCGTTTGAAGAAGATTGAAATAATTTCCGTCAATCTCGATTTCACGATCGAGCGCGCTTATGATACCGTTTGTGGCAGTACCGCCAAGCTCGCCGAGAGGATTACCTATTGCGATAACCTCCTGACCGATAGAGAGCCCGTTTGAATCTCCAAAGCTTGCCCCCGTGAGCTTATCCTGTGTTTCTATCATAAGAACGGCAATGTCACCATAGCTGTCATATCCACGAACCGCCTTTACGGGATATTTTTTGCCGTCTGTTGTTGTGACAACAATGTTATTCGAGATGTTACCGCTTGCGTCCTCAATGACGTGAGCATTTGTAACCACATAGTAGCCCGCATCAACACCCGATATCTTGTAAGAGCCGATAATAACACCGCTTCCTGCGCTTGCGCTTACGGTTACGGAATTGATAACGAAGGACGTATGAATTTCAACAACACTGTCCTTAACCTTGTAAATAACCTCTGCATACGTCTTGTACTCCGTTCCGCTATTCACATTTGGAGCGCCTTCGTTTTCGTCAGGATTTGACGGCGGATTCGTATCGGTTATCGGTGTGCCGAAAATAAGACTGTCAACGTTTTGGGAGCCTGCTCCGTTATCGTATGAAAGCTTATTGACTATGATTATTCCGAAAATAGACATAAGCAAGAGAATCAAAACAAAGAATACACAGACTATAATAGGAATTATCAGATTGTTTTTCTTTGGGGTGCTTAAGCTGTCAAGGCCCGTATTTGTATCCGAGTCGCTTGGCTCGGGAGAAAAGTCGTTATAGATAAAATCTGCCATAAATTGAAGCTCCCTTCACTTTGCTGCTCTTATTTTACAACACGAATGTGACGGTTTTGTGACGGTTTTAAGAAAAATAGATAAAAATATTCAAAAAATATCAAAAAAAACTTGAAATTTTAGAAATCTTATGATAGTATAATGACTGTAATATGAAAATGCGATGAAAAAGCTTGCGCTTAGCATATAATCGTCATACAGAGAGAAGCTCCGTGGCTGAAAGGGCTTTTGTCGAGGTGCTTTGTGCGTTTCACTTTGGAGCAGGCTTGCGGAAATATGAGTAGGCAAGCACGGGATGTCCCGTTACAGACATAAAAAGTGATTGCTTTTGAGGGTTATTTTAACCGAAATGGGTGGTACCGCGATACAATTCGCCCCTGTCGTATGACAGGGGTGTTTTTTATTTTGACGGACGCCCGCCAACAACGAAAATTTTTGCTGAAAGGCGAGGATAAAGAAATGAAAGAAAAACTTGATTTGCTTCTCCGTGAGGGAGTAGCGAAAATTGAAGCGGCTCAAACAGAGGCAGAGCTTCAAGAGGTAAAGGGAGAGCTTCTTGGAAAGAACGGAAGCATAACCGAGCTTTTAAAGGAAATTCCCAAGCTCGATGTATCCCTTCGTCCCGAAATGGGTAAGGCTATAAACGCCGTTAAGACAACATTGACCGAGCTTATTGAAAAGAGAAGAGAGGAGCTCAAGCTCAAGGCATCTCAAATTGCTCCCGATTTCGACTGCACAATTCCGGGCTTTGAGCCGAGAATCGGCGGACTTCATCCCATAACACAAATGTGCTATGACTTGAACGACGCATTTCGTTCAATGGGCTTTGAGGTGTTCAGCGGTCCTGAAATTACAAGCGAATACTACGCCTTTGATAACCTCAACTTCCCACCGAACCACCCTGCAAGAGAGAGCATGGACACATATTGGCTCGAGGGACACGACAGAGGGGAGGCAAGCGAGAAGCTTTGCCTTCGTCCACACCTTACAGGCGATAGCGTTCGTTATATGCAAACACATAAGCCCCCGTACCGGTTCGTTTACCCGGGCAGAGTTTACAGAAACGAAACCACCGATGCACGCCATGAAAGAGCATTCTTCCAATATGAAGCGCTTATCGTTGATAAGGATTTCACCTACACTGCGGGAAAGGTAATGATTAAGAGTATTCTTTCCAAGGTGTTTGGCAGAGATGTGCCTGTCAGAATGCGTGCAGGATTCTTCCCCTTCGTTGAGCCCGGCTTTGAAATTGATATGGGTTGTCTTGTTTGTAACGGTAAGGGATGTAGCGTGTGCAAGCACGTTGGTTGGATTGAAATTATGCCGGGAGGCACTCCTCATCCGAACGTTCTTCGCTCGGCAGGACTTGATCCCGATGAATATACGGGCTTCTACGTAAATATCGGTCTTGACAGACTTGTTATGATGCGCTACGGCGTTGATGACGTGCGTCTTTTTCACAGCACCGATCTTCGCTTCCTGAAGCAATTCCGTTAAGGAGGAAAAGAGAATGAAATTATCACTTAATTGGATAAAGGACTACGTAAAGCTTCCCGAGGATATGGATCTTACTCGCCTTGCGTATGACCTTACAATGTCAACCGTTGAGGTTGAGGGCTATGAAAGGCTCGCAGAAAAATTCGAAAAAATCATCGTAGGTGAAATCGTCGAGGTTTTGCCTCACCCTAACGCCGACAAGCTTCGTGTTTGCAGGGTAAATATCGGAGAGGGCGAAATAAAGGATATCGTATGCGGCGGTAGCAACCTTGAAGCAGGAATGAAGGTTGTCGTTGCTTGTCCCGGTGCTATGGTTCGTTGGCACGGAGAGGGCGACCTCGTTGAAATCAAAAACGCAAAGCTTCGTGGAGTTGCAAGCTTTGGAATGATTTGCGCATCTGTCGAAATAGGACTTGCCGATCTGTTCCCCGCAAACGATGATCACGAGATTGTTGACATCACATCCTTCGATGCTCCCGCAGGCACACCGCTTGCCGTGGCGCTCGGTCTTGATGACATAATTTTGGAAATTGACAACAAATCAATGACAAACCGCCCTGATCTTTGGGGACACTACGGCATTGCAAGAGAAATTGCGGCGCTTTACGATTTGCCGCTTGCAGATCTTGGAAGCTATACCCCCGATGTAACAGAAACCTATGACGTAAGAATTCTTGATGCCCAGAGATGCCCACGCTATATCGGCGCGCGTATCGAGGGGCTTGGCATAAAGCCGTCACCCTTTGAGATGCAGACACGCATTTGGAGAGTTGGTATGCGTCCAATCAACGCCCTTGTTGACATCACAAACTATGTAATGCTTGCAACGGGACAGCCAACACACGTTTTCGACTCAAATCACATAGTAAATCACATTGAGGTTCGCCGTGCAAACGAGGGCGAGCAGCTTCAGCTTCTAAACGATAAATGCCTGACACTTTGCGAGGATGACCTTGTAATCGCCGACGCAGAGGGCGCAGTAGCGCTTGCAGGAGTTATGGGCGGCGCCAAGGATTCAGTGCTCCCCGAAACAACAAGCGTAATTTTGGAGGTTGCTAACTTTGACGGCAGAGGAGTCCGCAGAACAGCGCTTCGCTACGATAACAGAACAGAGGCTTCCTCTCGCTACGAGAAGGCAGTAGATCCCGAAAGATGCGACCAAGCTCTGTCCTTGGCAATGAAGCTTTTTGCTGAGCTTTATCCGGAAATGAAGGTGACTGCATTCAACGACCAATATCCGATCAAGCTCGTTCGCAACGAAATTGACGTTAATTTTGAGTGGCTTGACCGCCGTCTCGGAATGCGTATTCCACAGGAAATCGTTGCAAGGAAGCTCGGCGCTATGGGCTTTGAGGTTGCGTTTACCGAAAACGGTATGCACATCGTAGTTCCTACGTGGCGTTCGACGGGTGATGTATCTATAAAAGCCGATATTATGGAAGAGGTTGCCCGTATGTACGGCTACGAGAATTTCGAGGCTACATCAATCACAACAACCTTTGACGGCGCTATAAATCAGCTTCAGGTTGATCTCGTTCGCAAAATAAAGGAATATCTTGCATTCCGTTGCAATATGCAGGAAATATTCACATATCCTTGGATGAGCGAGGAGTGTGTAAATGCGCTATTCCCGACAACAGACGGAATTTTGGCGCTTGCAACGCCACCATCACCAAGTGAAAAATACGTAAAATCGTCACTTCTTCCCAATATCTGCAAGGCAATCGTTAAAAACGAGCGTAACTTTGACGAGTTCGATATCTTTGAGGAAGCTCAAATCTTCCTTGACAGCGACTATACGTCGGCGTACGCAGGCGAGAGCCTACCATGTCAAAGAAAGCACCTTGGATGTGCATTCGTGGGTTCACCCGATAGAGTGGCAGAGCTTTTCCGTCGTGCAAAGGGCACAATCGGTGCTATGCCAAGCTATACTCATATGGAGGGCTTTACATTTGAAAAGAACGAAAAACCCTATTGGGCAGACGATGTTGTATGGCAGAACATAATGCTGAACGGCAAAAAAATCGGCGATATCGCACTCCTTTCAAAGAAGAGCGCTCTCGCCTGTGGAATAAAGGTTCTTTGCGCAATTCTTGTGGAGCTTGATATGGATGCGCTCGTTCCGTTCAAATCGAGAACAAACCGTTACACAAGGCTTCCCGAATTCCCGACAAACGAATATGACGTTTCCTTCCTCGTTGATTCAATGACCAAGTGGAACGAAATATACGAGGCTGTAATGACCAAGAAAAACGAGCTGCTCCTTGATGTGAAATTTGTTGACGAATATAAGGGCAAGCAAATTCCTCAGGGCAAAAAGTCCGTCACAGTTCGACTTGTGATCGGCTCGGGTGAAAAAACCCTTACAAGCCAAGAAATCGAGGCAGTTGCAAATAGCGTAATGAAGAAGCTTTCAAAGCTGCTTGGCGCAGATGTCCGCACAGTTTAATGAATAATCTTAAAAATCAGCGTGATGCGTTATGTGTCACGCTATTTTTATTGACATGCGCGCATATATGTGATAAAATGAGATTAACTTACAAAGAGGTGATTTTATGAACAATGCACAATACATAGATACGATAATAGGAACAGTCGGTGACGAGCAGGCAACAAGCATGCACGGTGGCGGAAAAACACATCCGGGCGCATGCCTTCCGGGAGGAATGGTTCAGCTTTCTCCCGATACCACAACGAGCGGAGATAACGGCACGGGCTACAATTATTGCCAAAGCACCATAGAAGGCTTTAGCTTCAATCATATGAGTGGAATCGGCTGGTATGGTGACCTTGGAAACCTTCAGATGATGCCCATTATAGGTAAAACTGATTTGCGTAGCGGAAGCAACGATGAGGTTCCCTTCGTAAATGGAGAGTATGGATGGAAATCACCGTTTTCACACGAAACGGAGATTGCAAGGGCAGGCTATTACTGCGTTTTTCTTGACAGATACGCAATAAAAGCAGAGGCAACGGTCACACAGCGCACAGGACTTTTGCGCCTTACATATGACAATCCTGCCGATGCGGGACTAATATTCAATTTTTCACGCAGAATTGCGGGACACGCAGATTATCAAAGCGTAAGGATTATAGATAACAGACACATAGAGGGGCAAATTCACTGTACTCCTAAGGGCGGAGGCTTCGGCAGAGGAAACGGAAATATCGGATATGAGCTATACTTTGTGTGTGAGCTTTCAGTACCCTTTAAGAGCGCAGAATTCTTTGAAAACGAGGAATACAAGCAGCCCACCCTTGAGTGCGAGGGAGAGGATTTGGGACTTGTCGCATATTTTGATTTGGATGCGACAAATACCTTGACTGTTAAGTGCGCAATCTCATATACGGACCTTGATGGCGCAAGAGAAAATTTCAAGCGGGAGTGTGAAGTAATTGATTTTGATACCGCAAGGGAAAATGCTCTTAAGGCGTGGCAGAAAGCAGTTGATATAATCGAAATAGATACGAATAACGACACAGATCGCACAATTTTCTATACCTGCCTGTATCACACCCTGCTTGATCCACGCACCCTTGTGGATGCCAACGGAAGATTTCGTATGGCAAACGGCAAAATTATGCACGCAGATTATACACACCGCACAATGTTCAGCGGCTGGGACGTTTACAGAAGCGAATTTCCGCTTCTTAATATCATATGCCCCGATGTTGTAAATGACGAGGTTAATTCCCTTCTTGCAATAGCAAAGGAGAGCAGCTCCTCACTTCCAAGGTGGGAGCTTATGGGAATTGATTCGGGATGTATGGTTGGAGATCCGGGACTTTTGATAAGCGCAGATGCTTATGTTAAGGGAATACGGGGCTACGATGCGCAGATGCTTTACGAAATCTGCTATGCCTCGGCTATGAGTATGGAGAGCTTGAATGGAAAGCCCTTTAAAAGCATACATCCCACATCAAATCAGTACAAAAACGATGCCTTTGTCGTGGGTAGTCTGAGCGATACTCTGGAATTCTTGCTTGCCGATTATGCAATGAGCAGGCTTGCCGACGCAATGGGAAGGACTGAGCACGCAAGGTATTTTCTTGACAGATGTATGCGTTATAAGGAGAATTTTAATCACTCAACCGGCTTTATGGGCGCAAGAGATGAAAACGGAGATTTTTTGCCGACAGATAACGAATACAGCACCGTTGGATGTGTTGAAAGTAATGTCTTTCAGCAATCCTGGTTCGCCCCGTATGATGTCGAGGGCGTTTTCGAGCTTTTTGGTAGGGAAAGGGCAATCGCACTTTTGGAGCACCTGTTTGACGGAGCAGACCTGACTGCGCTTTGGAACGAAAATTATAATCATTCAAACGAGCCGTGCCACAACTTGACGCACTACTTTACACTGCTTGGACTACCGCATCGCACACAGTATTGGACTCGCCGAGTTCAAAAGGAAGCGTACAGAACAGGCGCATTTGGCTTCTGTGGCAACGAGGACGTAGGACAGCTTTCGGCGTGGTACGTGCTTTCGGCTCTCGGATTTGCGCAAATATGCCCAACCGACGATAAGCTTTACCTGAATACACCACTCTTTAAGAGAGCAAGTGTGAAGCTTTCAAGACAATATCACCGCTGCAAAATCAGTGATATGCTTCGTATCGAATGTGATAAGGATCCGCTTGAATTTCCGTACATTGACAAAATTTATCTCAACGGACATCTATTGGACAGATACTACGTTACCTACCCCGAGGTAACAGATGGGGCAGAAATCACATTCATACTCTCCAAGGAGCCAAGGACGGAGCTTTGACAATAGCGCAACTATTTTAATTAACCCCTTGATTTTTTGACAAAAGTATGCTAATGTATATATTAGCGAGCGTGTGCGAGCATACGCTCAATTACACCCACAAGGAGAAAAAATGGCGAATTTCAAATGTATAAAATGCTCTGCATCCTATGAGGATGAAATAGTGGGCATTCTTTACTGTCCCTATTGCGGACAGCTTCAGCCACTGCCGCCAAATTTGACGGACGAGCAAACAGAGTTGATTTACAACGAGGCTCTTACGGTTGCTGATCGTGCAAAAAACATAGAAAATCTTGAGGACGTCGTGCAAGTCTTTGAGCAGCTCGGCGCATACAAGGATTCAAAGCATCAGGCAGAAAGATGCAAAAGAAAGGTAACTGAGCTCAAAAACGAGGAAATCTACTCCAGGGCCCTTGCATGTATGGAGAAGGAGAGTATTCGAGGATACCGAGAGGCGATAGAGCTTTTCTCTCAAATCACTCAATGGAGAAACTCATCGTTTAAAATAGATGAGGCAAACGCCAAGCTTGCAACCCTTCTTGAAAAATGGGAAAAGCGTAAGCAGCTCATCTTCAAAATAACTATGATTGCTTGTGCGTGCCTTATCGCCGCAGGCATCTTGACCTATCTTATTATTGAGCTTGTTGTTCCTGCAATCAGATACTCATCTGCAAAGAATCACCTTGAGGATAAGGAATATGATCAGGCATACGAAATTCTTGAGGATTTGGGTACATACAAGGACAGTGCAACGCTTATAAAGCAAAGCAAGTACGAAAGAGCAGTTGAGGCTCTTGCCTCAGGCGACAGATCAAATGCAATAAGACTTTTCGGCGGTGCTAAGGGATATAGAGATGCGGAGAAAAAGCAGCTCGAGCTTTGTATGTCCAACGCATTTACGGTAAAGGATCAGGTAGAGCTTCTAGAGGTTGGAAATACCGTTATTTTTGGAAAGTACGATCAGGATCCTACGCAAGAGGGCAAGGAGTTAATGGAATGGGTGATTCTTCAAAAGGATGCAAATAAGGCGCTCCTGATTTCCAAGGAAGCAATAGATGCAAGCCCGTATGGCGTTACAGGCTCAAAGTGGAGCAAATCTGCGCTTAGAAATTGGCTTAACGGCTCATTTGTTGAAAGCACATTTGCAAACGAAAAGGGCTTCCTTAAATATGAATTTACTACTACAATTTACAAGGATGCGGAGGGTAATGACGTTCCCGATGCCTCAAACGACCGTGTGTTTATTCTTGGTGAGAATGAGGTAAGTAAATATTTTTCAAGCGACCTTGAAAGATGCACCCGTGCAACAGAATACCTTAAAGCAAAGGGCATTTACGTAAATCCCGACAATGGAGCAGTTCATTATTGGCTTCGTAATGCGGCCCTTGACGGCAAGATAAAATATGTAAACGGTGGTGGCGCAATAAACCAAGACGGAGCATTACCAACAGAAATCAATGCTATTCGCCCTGCTGTATGGATTGGACTTGAATAAAAACAAAGGCCGAGTTTTCTCGGTCTTTGCTAAAAGATAGGAGATAATTATGACTAAAACAGACCTTAAAAAGCTTTTGAATAAGATGACCTTGAAGCAAAAGGTTGCTCAGCTCTCGCAATTTATTGCAAGATGTATAGTTCACGACGAGGGCGGAGATATAACAGGCCCCGCAAGAAATCTTTCTCTTACCGACGAGGAGCTTGCATGCTGTGGAACTGTACTCAACGTTGCTCACGCAGAGCACTCTATTGCAGTTCAAAAAAGACATCTGGAGATGGATCCCAACAAGATACCGCTCCTTATAATGCACGACGTAATTCACGGCTGGCGTACTCTGTATCCAATTCAGCTTGGACTTGGCGCTACTTGGGATCCCGATATTGTTGAAAGATGCTCTCACGTCGCAGCCAGAGAAGCGTCCGCAGGTGGAGTTCACGTTACCTTTGCACCCATGGTTGACCTCGTAAGAGATGCTCGTTGGGGAAGAAATATGGAGAGCTGTGGAGAGGATCCGTATCTTTGCTCGGCAATGGCGGCGGCTCAGGTCAGAGGCTTCCAGGGCGATCTCAGCGGACAGTTTGACATCTGTGCCTGCGTTAAGCATTTCGCTGCATACGGCGCTGCCGAGGGAGGCAGAGACTACAACTCCGTTGATATGAGTGAGCATACCCTAAGAGAATTCTATCTTCCTGCCTATAAGGCGGCAATAGATGCGGGTGCACAAATGATAATGGCATCCTTTAACACAATAAACGGTGTTCCCTCAATAGCAAACAAATGGCTCCTTAACGACCTGCTCCGTGGAGAATGGGGCTTTGATAAGCCGGTAATCTCGGATTATAGTGCGTTCAGAGAGCTTAAAGCTCACGGCTACAGCACAGGCAACGAGGAGAGCGCAAGACTCGCTATCGAGGCAACCGCAGATATCGAAATGATGTCAAACTGCTATGTAAAGAACCTCTGCAACTTGGTTCAAGAGGGCAAGGTTAAGGAAAAGCAAATTGATGCGGCAGTTCTTCGTATTCTCGAGCTTAAAAACAGATACGGACTCTTTGAAAATCCGTATCGTAATGCAAATCCCGAGCTCGAAAAGGCACTCGCATTGTGCGAGGAGCATAGGGCAATCGTAAGAGAAGCGGCTGAAAAGAGCGCAGTTCTTCTTAAAAACAACGGAGTGCTTCCGCTCGCAAATGACCTCGCTAAGATAGCTGTAATCGGACCATATGCAAACATCGCTATGCTTGGCTCGTGGGCCTGCCACGGTATAGCTGATGAGGCAGTCACCGTTTATCAGGGCGTAAAGACGCTCAACCCCAACGCTACAATCACAACGGCTATGGGATGCAATGGTACCTTGAACGAGGAGCCGGACGAAAAGATGATAAAGGAAGCCGTAAAGGTCGCAAAGAAGGCGCAGGCTGTTATACTTTGTATAGGTGAGCTTTCAGAACAAAGCGGAGAAGCACATTCAAGAGCAGATATTACTCTTTCTAAAGCTCAAATTATGCTTATCAAGGAAATTTGCAAGGCAAACAAGAACACGGTATGCGTTCTATTTAACGGCAGACCTCTTATTTTGACCGATATTATCGACGACGTTCCCGCTATTTTCACAGCTTGGCAGCCCGGAACTGAGGGCGGAAATGCAATCGCTAACCTTATTTTTGGCAAGACCAACTTTGAGGGCAAGCTTCCAATGACCTTCCCATACCATCAGGGACAGATTCCGTTGTACTATAACTACCTAAGCACAGGAAGACCGAGATTTGCCGCTAAGGATAGATTCTCCTGCGGATACATAGATTATAAAAACGATCCTTTGTTCCCGTTCGGCTACGGACTCTCATACTCCGATTTTGAAATCAGTGCTCCCGAAATTGATGTAAACGAAATCGACGAAAACGGAGTAGCTCACGTTAGTGTGAAGGTTAAAAACACCTCTGATGTGGCCGGAAAAACGGTAATTCAGCTCTATATTCATGACCTCTATGCGTCACTCACAAGACCGATAAAGGAGCTTAAGGGATTTGAGAAAATTCACCTTGATGCAGGTGAGGAAAAGACCGTTTCCTTCGAAATCAATGTTGATACACTCAAGTTCCACACTGCAAGTGGCAAATATGAGGCTGAAAGTGGAGAGTTCCACATCTTTGCATCTGACAGAAGTGATTGCACAGATTACGTTACCTTAACCCTTAAATAAAAATCAAAATAAAATCCCTCGACACGTGTCGAGGGATTTTTATCTTATAAATGCTTAACCATATCTTGAATTAGTGCAATTTCCCTTGCATATCCGTCAAGGTCATTTGGCGTTTCGAGACAAATAGGAAGAGAAGCGATAATCGGATTGGAAACAATGCGACGAATTCCTTCAAGCGCAAGCGTGCCGAAGCCGATTTTTTCGTGTCTGTCTTTTTTTGCGCCAAGCGGATTTTTACTATCATTTAGATGTATCGCCTTCAAGCGACCAATTCCAATTATTTTGTCAAACTCCTCAAGGACTGCCTCCGGGTTCGATGAAATATCGTATCCCGCATCGCTTACGTGACACGTGTCAAGGCATACACCGAGATGAGTCGTGTCATCTACAAGGTCGATAATTCTGCGAATTTCCTCAAAGCTTTTGCCGATTTCCGTGCCCTTTCCCGCCATCGTTTCTATCAAGACGGTTGTTCGATTGGCATGCTTTAGTATGGCATTTAATGTATCGGCCGTTTTTTCAATGCCGATATCTACACCCTGCGAAACGTGATTTCCGGGATGAAAATTGTAAAAAGCGCCGGGAAGCCTTTCGAGAAGCTTGACCTCCTTCGCCATTGTTTCCTTCGTGTAATCACGAATACCCTCGTCGGCAGAGCAGGGATTAAAGGTGTATGGTGCGTGGGCTATAATAGGTGCAAATTCGTTTTTGACAAGAAGCTCGGCAAGAGCATCAACATCCTGCGTTGTAGGCTCTCTGTGTGCAGAGCCACGGGGATTTCTTGTGAAAAACTGAAAGGTTTTTGCTCCGATAGACAGAGCAGTCTTGCCCATATTTTCCCATCCGTCAGAAACAGACAAATGACATCCAAGCTTTAATTCCATAAAACCACCGCCTTAAATAACGAAATCAAATTCAAAATCGTATATGGAAACACTGTCACCATCGGAGCATCCTGCTTCTCTTAGCTTTTCAATTACACCGCTTTTGAGAAGCACCCTTTGGAAGAAGCCAAGAGATTCACGGTCCTCAAAGTTGACCTGTCCGACAAGGTTAAACAGCCACTCACCCTCAACGACAAATACCCCTGCCGAGTCACGTGTTATAGTGATTTCGTGGTCACCCGCGCCGAGAATTCTGTCCTCGGGCTCGAAATCGGACTCGTAGATTGTCAAAGGAGGAAGCTCCTCAAGTGTTTTCGCAATATAAGCTACAAGCTCGTCTGTGTTTTCACCCGTATATGCAGAAACATACATAAGCTCCCAGCCACGTCCCTTGACGTATGCCTCAAACTCGTCGACATCAAAGGCATCTCTGTCAATGGAATCAACCTTGTTTGCAACTACGATGCGAGGCCTTGCGGCAAGCTCGCTCGAGAATTTTTCAAGCTCTGTATCAATCGTTATGATATCGTCAATCGGTTGTCTGCCCTCAATGCAGGAAACATCAACCAAATGAAGAAGAAGTCTGCATCTTTCAACGTGTCTTAAAAATTCGTGTCCTAAGCCAAGTCCGTCGGATGCGCCCTCGATAAGACCGGGGATGTCCGCCATTACGAAGCCCTTGCCCTCGTGAACTCTGACAACTCCCAAATTTGGAGAAAGAGTAGTGAAGTGATAATCGGCAATCTTTGGACGAGCATCGCTTACCGCCGCCAAAAGCGAGGATTTGCCTGCACTCGGTAATCCGACAAGACCTACATCGGCAAGCATCTTGAGCTCAAGAGAAAGCTCCCACTCCTCGCCCTTCGTTCCGCTTTTTGCAAACATAGGAATTTGTCTTGTGGGAGTGGCAAAATGCTTGTTACCCCAGCCACCACGGCCGCCCTTGGCGCAAACCCAGTCCTCACACCCTGACATATCTTTAAGGATTTTACCACTTGCCGTATCTCGAATGAGCGTACCTTCGGGCACTTTAATTATAATGTCCTCGCCGTTTTTTCCGTGGAACTTAGCACCTGCGCCATCTCCGCCGTTTTCGGCAACGAATTTTCTTTTGTATCTGAATGAAAGCAGAGTATTTGTTCCCTTGTCGATACTGAATATGACGTTTCCGCCACGGCCGCCGTCGCCACCATCAGGGCCACCCTTGGCAACGTACTTTTCACGTCTGAACGAAACGCATCCGTTTCCGCCGTTTCCTGCCTTCACATATATTTTTACCTTATCAATAAACATTTTAACCTTCCAATCTGACAATTTGCTTGCACTCTGCGCTAATGAATTCGCCAAGCATACTTATAGTAAACTCATGCCCAACGGACAAGCATTGTCCCTTTATAAATAAATCACCGTCAGCCTCATATGCAAGAGCACTGATAACGAGCAAAACGCTACCGTCTGTATCATAGTCCTTTCCTGAAACAATACCCGAATTCTTGCCCTTCTTGGTGAAAATTTCATCTCCAACGGAGAACACGTTATCATATTCCTTGTCAACCGATAAAACGTAGCTTATTTCGACCTTTTCCTCGGTAATGTCCAAAATGTCGTTACCAAGCATCACAAAAACAAGCGTGCAAATGGCAAAAATCAACAAAAGAACAATCAAAAAATCTACGAGATTAAATCTGTAAGAGGTGTTTTCCCGTTTAGCCATAATTCTCCTTAATAATCAATCTCTGCGAATAATAGGCTCAAGCTCGTGCGCCTTTATCCTCAAATTATCCGTTTCCGTATAAGAGCCCTTTGATTTTTTGCGCTTTGGAGTGCGGACATATTTTCTTTTCGGAACAAATTCGTGTGTTCCGCTTCTTTCAAGCTCAATATCAATGCTTGCCGTAAGAACGTCAATGCTTATCATTGAGGGGGCATCTGTTTCCTCTCGCTCAATTTTAATATAGGCGAATGTCAACGCAACGCAGGAGCAGAAGACCATAAGAATTGTTTTGTCATTCAATATAAATCCAAAGAAGCCCGATATCAAAAGTCCAAACACACTGCAAAATCCGGCAAGAGCATTTACCCTGTGCCCTTTTTTCCTGTCCTTTGCGCAGTACGTCAAGCAAAGCTTGAAGAAGACAATTATCGCACAAACGAATAACACAAGTCCGACAATTCCACAGGAAACAGCAATCTGCAAATACAAATTTCCCGTATTTGCAATGGGCTCTGTGCCCACCAAGGCACTATGCGCCATTGAAAACGCATCATCGCCCAAGCCAACGCCGAAGGGACGCTTCAAAATCATATCAACCGATGACTCAAAGAGCATAATACGGTATGCGTGAGTGTTTGTCGGAAGCGAAACAAGAGCCGAAAGCGAGTCGAGCGCTTGGTCGGGTAATGCATATGCCAAAACCATACACGCACCCACAACCAAAAGAATAGGATAAATTGTATTTCTGTGAAGAATGAGAAGCATAAGCACAAGAAACGCAATAGCACCGATAAATCCGACCTTCGAATAAGTCAAAATCAAGGCAGTTATCGAAATTGTACTGCAAATCAAGCCGATTACACGTGATGAAGCATTCTTTCCCGAAAAAATGAACAGAAGCAGGAAAGGAAGCGACGCAACTATGAAAAGAGCAAAGGCGTCTGCGTCCGCAAAGGTTGCATTTACCCTTTCGTGTATAGAGGAGAAGGCGTAAAAGCCGTTCCATGTAATTCCCAACTTGCCAAGAACAAATTGCGCTATTCCTATGAGTGAGGAAAGCGTACAGGAAATGCAGATAGCGATGATACAACGTTTGAACCACATCTTGGAGCGCACCAGATTTGAAATTACAAAAAACGATGTCATAATGCAGAGCGTCAGGGCAAGCTCGGTGGTCGATGATGACATATCAAACGAAACAAATCCGCTAAAGGTGCAAACGAGCATCAAAATCACAAACCATAGGTCAAGAAGCTCGAATTTAAATGTTCTTCTTCCGACTATGCACTTTACAAGATAGCAGACAGCAACATAAATGCAAAGCCCCGACATAACCGCAAGAGAGGTAAACGGTGCGCTTAAAATCAAAATCAAAACGCCTGCCTCGGGTGTGATAAGAATCTGATATGCTAAGAACAGGATTCCAACCAGAGCAAGAACCCAAAGCGGAGTTATAAAATACGAGATGATAGCCAAAATCATTCCGGTAAGAAGTGAAATACTCGCCGAGGAATGAGCCCCCTCGTCAACGGCGGCGGAATACGCCTCGTCACTAAAGCCCAAAAAGTTAAATAAAAGAGAGTGCGTCAGATGCCTTTCAAGCAAAAGGGAGGCAATCGTGCGCTTCGATAACATCATAGGCAGAGAGAGCACGCAAAGAACGATACCCGTAATAAGAGTAGAAACAGGCGCAAAAATCACAGGCACATATTTCTGAATATAGAACAAAGCGCAGGTAAGAAGGGCCATAGTGAAAAGAACAATGCCGTAATCTCTTACCGACACACGAAGCAAAAAGCCTTGAATTTTAGGAATAATATTTACAAATACGTTTTTTTCAAGAGTACGGGCAACGGTTTTCTTTGTTCGCTTTGCGCCTGACGAGGCGTTGCGTCCCGCCCGCTTCAGTCTTTCATTATCTCTGTCATATGAGGTGAAGAAATGACCGAACAATCCGTTTTTGAGACTTGAAAAAAGCCAAGCGCTAATCCTGCTGAATGCAGAGCTTGTTGATTGTGAGCCTCTTAATTGCTTGTTTTCCAATGTATCACATCCAATAACTAAAAATTAAAAATAAAATTACCTCTTGCCCTTCGGCACATGGGTGCGCATATATTCCTCATAAAGCTCAGGACGGCGTTCTCTTGTCAGCTCTAAGGAGCGCTCAAGTCGCCATGCGTCAATATTTGCGTGATGTCCCGACAAAAGTACCTCGGGCACGGCCTTTCCACGAAAAACAGGAGGGCGTGTGTATTGAGGATATTCCAAAAGTCCCGATGCGATGCTCTCATCCTCGTGACATATCGAGTCGGAAAGAACACCGTCAACAAGTCTGGCAACCGCATCTACTATTATGCAGGCCGGAAGCTCACCGCCTGTCAGCACATAATCTCCAATTGAAATTTCCTCGTCAATTATTTCGTCAATCACTCTTTGATCAATACCCTCGTAGTGACCGCAGAGAATAGTAAGTGTGTCATATTCTGCAAGCTCCTTGGCAACAGAATGATTGAACATTCTGCCACGGGGAGAAACGTAGATAACCCTTGATTTTCCCTCGGGCTGCATAGCCTTGACCGCATCAAAGCAATCACAAATCGGCTGGGTTGCCATAAGCATACCCTTACCTCCGCCATAGGGAGTGTCATCTACCTTCCTATGCTTGTTGGTCGTGTAATCCCTTATGTCGTGCGTAAAGACTGAAATTATATCGTTTTTTTGCGCTCGTCCGATAATGCTTTCGCCCAAAACCGAATTGACAAGCTCGGGAAAAAGTGTTAATATGTCAAATCTCATTCAATCATGCCCTCAATAGGTCTTATAAAAATACCCTTTTCAAGTGAAATTTCCTTTACAAATTCCTCGATTACAGGAACATATGAAAGTCTTCCGTCCTCGCTCTCGACAACATAAATGTCCTGAGCGCCGCTATTGATTACATCCTTCAAGATACCGTATTTAACGCCACTGTCAACATCAAATACTCCGAGGCCTATCAAATCAACAATAAAAAAGCTACCGTCATCGCAGGGAATGTCATTTCTGTGGGCGTATACAGTCATACCACGAAGCTCTGTGGCTTTGTCCGCATCAGTTACCGTGTCGAGCAAAACCAATGCTCCGCTCTTATAAGGAGAGCATTTTTTAACCTTAAGGCCGTCAAATGCGCCGTTCCTTTTAAAATATAACTTCTTAATGCAGGCAAATGCCTCATATGAATCACACATGTGATTTATAACAAGTCCGCCATTGATTCCGTGTATCTTAATAATGCGACCGCATTCCAAATATTCAACCATAAAAACCTCTTAAAAGATATAGATAAACAAATTTCCAACATATATTCTAACATAGTGATAAAAAAATATCAAGTGTTATATAAAATAAAAAATATAAAAAAATTGCAAAAAGGGGTTGACAATCTCTGCTTGTTGTGCTAAAATGCTTATACCTCAAGCGAAAGAGGTTCTTTTTTGTGCGCCAAAAGCACGGAAGATAGGGCTGATCTCTTCGTGTCGAGGGAGGTACTGCGTACGTGTACGCAAATCATGGGGATAGCCCCAAATACAAATGGGAGGTGCCGAAATCATGGCTAATGAAGCGAGAGTCAAAATCACATTGGCATGCACTGAGTGCAAGCAACGTAATTACGACACAAAGAAAAACAAGAAGAATGATCCAGACAGACTTGAAATGAATAAGTTCTGCCCGTTCTGTCGTAAGCACACCTTGCATAAGGAAACGAAGTAAGGAGGATATTATGGCTGAAAACGAAAGCAAAAAGCAAAAGAAGCCGGGCTTCTTTTCAAGACTTGGTCAAAAGCTCAAGAACTTGAAAAGTGAGTTCAAGAAAATTACATGGGCTTCAACAAAATCTGTATTCAAAAGCTTTCTTGTAGTGTTTGTCGGCGTTGGCGCAATTGCAATAGCGCTCGGTATAGTCGACTTTGGTCTTTTGTCACTCTATAACTTCCTTGCAAAAATAATACCAGCATTTGGTAGTTGATGCGAGGTGCTACGATGAGCGATTTTAATGAATTGACCGCCGGTCAAAAATGGTATGTTGTTCATACCTACACCGGTCACGAAAACAAAGTTAAAAGCACTATTGAGAGAATTGTAGAATCAAAGGGACTTCAGGATTTCATCCTTGATGTACGAGTTCCTACGGTTCCTGTTGTTACCACTGATGCCAAGGGCAACGAGAAGGTAATTGAGGAAAAGCTATATCCAAGCTACGTGTTCGTTAAAATGATAATGAACGACGAAACATGGCACGTTATCCGTTATATTAGCGGAGTGACAGGCTTTGTAGGCCCGGGCTCCAAGCCCGTTCCGCTCTCTGATGAGGAAGCCCTTGCAATCAGCGGAGAGGAAAAGGTTAGAGTTGACACATTTAATATCGGTGACGAGGTTGATATTATCGACGGTATTCTTGAAGGACACAGCGGAAGAATCAGCGAAATCTCCGAGGAAAGCGGCGAGGTAACGGTTATCGTATCCTCAATCGGTCGTGAGATGCCTGTCAGCCTTGATGCAAAGTGCATCAGAAAGAAATAAGACACTAAGCTGGCGACTTGCTTGCTAAAGTCGCAAATAAGTGGGAGAGGGTAAATATGAATGCTCTCGTACAGTACCACATAGGAGGAAATTAACAATGGCTAAGAAAATTCAGGGTTACATTAAACTTCAAATCCCTGCCGGAAAAGCAACACCACAACCACCTATTGGACCTGCACTTGGTCAATACGGTGTATCAATTCCTAACTTCACAAAGGAATTTAACGAAAGAACAAAGAACGATATCGGCTACATCATTCCTGTTGTAATCACAGTATATGCTGACCGTTCATTCACATTCATCACAAAGACACCACCTGCACCTGTTCTTATTAAGAAGGCTGCCGGAATCGAAACCGCATCAGCAGCTCCTAACAAGACAAAGGTTGCAAAGCTCACAAGAGAGCAGGTTAGAAAAATCGCTGAAACAAAGATGCCCGACCTCAACGCAGGCTCCCTTGAGGCTGCTATGAGAATGATTGAGGGAACAGCTCGTTCCATGGGCGTAACCATCGAGGACTAAGGTAAGGAGGTAATTTGAGATGAAAAAGGGAAAGAAATATATCGCAAGTGCTGAACTTATCGAAACAGCAAAGCTTTACGATCCTGCAGATGCAATGAGACTCGTATGCGAAACATCAAAAGCAAAGTTTGACGAGACAATTGAGGTACACGTTCGTCTTGGAGTTGACTCTCGTCACGCTGACCAACAGGTTAGAGGCGCAGTAGTTCTTCCTCACGGAACAGGTAAGAAGATGCGTGTTCTCGTATTCGCTCGTGGCGACAAGGCTAAGGCAGCTGAAGAGGCTGGTGCAGACTATGTTGGCGCAGAGGAGTACGTAGAGAAGATTACTAAGGAGAACTGGTTCGAGTTCGACGTAGTTATCGCAACACCTGACATGATGGGCGTTATCGGCCGTCTTGGTAAAATTCTCGGTCCTAAGGGACTTATGCCTAACCCCAAGGCTGGTACAGTAACAATGGATACTGCAAAGGCTGTAACAGAGGCTAAGGCTGGTAAGATTGAGTACCGTCTTGACAAGACAAACATCATTCACTGCCCAATCGGAAAGGCTTCCTTCGGACCTGAAAAGATTGGCGAAAACTTCGCTACCTTGCTTGCAGCTATTATCAAGGCTAAGCCTGCAGCTGCAAAGGGACAATACATTAAGAGCTGCACAGTAGCTTCTACAATGGGCCCTGGCATCAAGGTTAACGCAGCAAAGCTTTAATTGAGCAACAAAAGAGATTTGCAAAAGCAAATCTCTTTTTTGTTATCTTTCAAAAACTCACCTACAAAATATAAAAAGAAAATGCGGAGTAAAATCCGCATTTCCTACATTATAATTATATATTGATAAGCCTACATCAGTTGTACATCTTATATTTGAGTCTCAAATTATCCGCAATCATAGCAATGAATTCGGAGTTCGTCGGCTTTCCACGGCTGCTTTGGATTGTGTAACCGAAATAAGAGTTAAGCGTGTCAACATCACCTCTGTCCCAAGCAACCTCGATTGCGTGGCGAATAGCTCTTTCAACTCTTGATGTTGTGGTGGAATACTTTTTTGCAACTGACGGATAGAGGATTTTCGTTACGGAATTTATCATTTCGCTATCGAAAATAGTCATAAGTATAGCGGTTCTTAAGTATTGATATCCCTTGATGTGTGCAGGAACGCCGATTTGATGAATAATCTTCGTCACTTGGCTCTCCATATCCTCTCGGCTCATTTCCTCGGGTAATGTCTTTGTCGGCTTGCGGGCCTCAACGAGCGCCTTGATATGCTCGCAAAGACTCGTGATATCAAATGGCTTCAAAAGACAAATTGCGGCGCCTGCATTTATGGCCTCTACCAGAACAGATTGATTAACAACCATCGAGGCAATAATAAAGGCGGGTGGTGTATCGCTTCCAAAGTTGATACCCTTGGAATTTCGAATAAGACCGATTCCGTCAAGCTTCGATAGCCAAAGGTCTGCGATAACGATGTCGGGATGCGTACGATTAATCTTAACAAGAGCATCCTCACCATTAGATGCCTCGTCGATGCAGTGAAAGCCTTTTTTAATAAGAGCTTCCTTTGTTGTGTGACGAGATTGCGCATTCTCGTCTGCGATTAGGATTTTTGTCGTTCTCATAAAAACAACTCCTTTGAAAAATATTTAATTGTGTGCTAGCAAGATAAGTCTATCACAAAATCAAATATCTTTCAAGATGGAATTTTCAACAAAAATCAAAGGTGATTTTTATAAAATTTGAACAAAAATTCTACATAAAAGCTCGTATTGTGTCGAAAATGTCGAATATCCTTTGAATCGCATTTTATCACAATACATCTAAATGGCGAAAATTCAACAACTAAAGGGCAAAAAACAGGAAAAATATCTGCTAAAATGCAGAAAAATCGAATGTGAAAAATGTAAAAATATTGCCAATATAAGCACAAAATACTTGCTTTTAAAAAACGTTGTCAACACTCACCGTTCCGTGTATTTTAATCTCGTCAATAGCCCTTTTCACACTACAAATTGCCTCTTGCAGCTCGAGATTGCTCTTGTTTTCTATTTTCACCCTCAGAATGTCAAGGCTTTTTTCAAGCTCGTCACTTTCCTTGTGAGGAACCGATATTGTGGTGATAAGGCGTCCTTTCTCCCAAGTACCGAGAAGAGCATCAAGCTCTGCTTTGTCGTCGAGCGTGGAGATTCTGTCTATATGATATGACATATCGTCAGTGATATTTGATATATAAATTCCGTTAAATACAACAATAGAACAAAGGGCGATAAGTGCCAGCATCGAAAATATAAACGCCTTCATTTTTTCTTCCTTTCTTACTAAATGTCTTGAAATTAAATGTCTTGTTATTAAATATCTTATAATTTGAAAATTCCAAGCATACCGCCAAATATATCATTAAGAATATCGGCGAGATACTGCGAGAATTAGTTTTCTTCCTTTATTATTATATTGATGCTCCCGAGGTCGTCAATAGTGAACAGAAGAATATTCTCGAGTGTTACTCCTCGCCCGTGTAGCTCCTTCAAAAGCCATTTTTCGCCCTTGCCAATCGAGTTCAATTCCGTTTCATTTATTTTTCCATCGCAAATGATTGAATGAGCAATTCCCACGCCCTTCGCCTTGCTCTTTCCTAAGTCCTCAAGGGTTACGGTACGCTTGTCATTCTTTAAAAATACCGAAAGCTTTCCATTTTGCTCCAAAATGGCATAGTCCACATCCTCTATGCTTGATACATCCTTCAATCTAAGCTCGGATAAAAGCTCGCTTATGCTTATTCTGAGCCTTGCTAGCTCCTTTTGATTCAAAATGCCGTTTCTTATTATAATGCTTGGCGTTCCCATGAAAACACGCTTAAAGGCGGGTGATTTCGTCACTAAAAAAGAGGTTATAACCTCCATGCATAACAAAAATACGAGAGGAATCATAGAATAAGCTATGGGAATTGAAATGTCTTGAATTGGGTTTATTGCAAGCTCGGATAGCATAAATGTAGTTACAAGCTCCGATAATTGCATTTCGCCCACCTGCCGCTTCCCCATAAGTCGAATAGCACAAGTGAAAAGCACATAAATGATAGCGGTTCTGATAAGTACGGTTGCCATGGCATCTCCTAGCAAAAAATGAAAACAAATTATATGAATATTTTTAACAAAAATGAGCAAAAAATACCTGTACAGAGCCTATTTTTGTGCAAAAGGTAAAAAGTTTTTAAAAATTCAAAAAAGTATTGATTTTTCGCTAAATATGTAGTAAAATAGACAAGCATCATGTAAAAAACATTTTTGTTAATAAAAAATTAAAAAAGTAAAAAAACTTTACAAAAAGGTATTGACAAAGGTAGAAAGACATGATATAATAGCAAAGCACCTGCGAAGAAAGGTGTAGAAAAGATCCTTGAAAATTGAACAATGAAGAATTAGTTATAGATAACTAAGTACAAAGACGGAACTCTTAAAATTCTTTTAGAGAATAACTCAAAACAAGTAATT
>JAZTXV010000036.1:0-28022 GCA_045636605.1 Eubacteriales bacterium
GCGGGAGCGATATAAGGCTACGCCTTGCGATATGCCCTCTTGGGCGTGAGGGGATTTATATCATATCGCATTGGAGCGAAGCGACAATATATCGCACGAACAAAGCGAGTATATCGCGTTTGCATAGCAAACATATCGCCAAACAGAAAAAAGAGATAACATTTCGGCTACGAACCGATTTGTTATCTCTTTCTGTCGTTATAAGGGTTTGGGCTTAGCCCATAATGCATTTGACCGGTCAAATGCGATGCTCGCACTTAGCAGTATTTTTCAATTTCTCCGATAAGGACATCGCCCATATGTGGCTGTTTTTGTGTTTTTGTTAGTCTGTAACATCGAATGACGGGCGATTCTTATACTCACCTCTTGTAAAATCGGGGATTTGCTGTGGCGCTCCGCCTGCCTTGATTGATGCCTCGCTAAGAGGTGTGATTACCATCCAAGCCGCCGCATCATACACGTCGATTGGCATTGGCTTGCCTGCGATAAGACGATTTGCAAAATCGAGAAGCTCAAAGTAGTCCATACCACCGTGACCTGCGTCAATTTGCTCCTGCGTTATCGTACGCCAAAAATCAGGCAAATATTCCTTGTATTTTTCTGCGTTATTTATGTTCTTTTTGCCGTATTCGCTCGGCTCCCAATATTCAGGCTCGCCCTCGAGATAAACGGCATTATACGATTGCTCGTACATTCCGTTTGTTCCGTGAACCACGAGCTCTCTTGAATACGAGCGAGGCAAGCAGGTGTCAAGGCGAATGAGAATTTGCTCACCGTTTTCACAGGTGATAATAGTGTTTACAACGTCACCCTGTGCAAATGTCGCACCGTCAAGCTCCTCGTTTACAAGCGTGCCTGCGTTCTTTCTCTTTTGAACATAATCGCTCATTCCGAATGAGCCAGAGGCAACGGAAACGAGAGACACCATTCTGTTTCCACGGTTGATGCCGAGGATTTTTGCAATAGGTCCAAGCTCGTGCGTTGGGTAATTCTCGCAATTTCTGTTAAGATAGTTGCGAAGTCGGTAATGACGGTTTTCCTTTCCGCCGATAACCTCACCTCGAAGGTCGTGTGAATAAGAGCCTGAGCAGTAAACTATTCTGCCGAGCACGCCTGCGCGCGCCATATTGAGCGCAAGAAGCTCGTCCTTGTTGTAACAGCAGTTTTCGAGGAACATAAACGGCACTCTTGCCTTTTCCCATTCCTCAACGAGATTATAGCACTCCTGTACACTGTATGCGCCGCCAACCTCAAGAGCGATTGCTTTGCCTGCGCGCATAGCATCGATAGCTATTGGAATGTGCATCTCCCAGTCGCAAGAAATAAGCACTGCCTCGACCTCGGGGTTTGCAAGCACCTCGTGATAGTCAGTTGTGCCAAGCGGTGTGTAGCCACACTTGCCCTCAACATATTTTACACCGTTTTCTACTCGGTCCTCGTATTTGTCGCAAATAACGACAAACTCGTACTTGTCGGTGAGCACCATTGTTTCCATAAGACCGTATCCGCGACAGCCACGGCCGATAATTCCGATTTTGACTTTTCTCATTTTTAACTCCTTTAAGCTTTTGTGCTTTTTCTTGAAAGAAAAAGCTACCAAAAAGAACTTTTAAACTTAAATAAAGAACCTCCGCGCTTGTTTAGCCTTTCATTCGGCTGTCGGTCCGCACCGACCATTCCGCACGGACGAGCGTCCGAGGCAAAATCCGCTTTCGTTTAGTCCTGATTCAACAACTACCACGAAGCGAGTTCATTCCTCATTCCGCATTCCGCATTCCGCATTCCGCACTCCGCATTCCGCATTCCGCATTCCGCACTACGACTCCCTGCGGTCGCATGCATGGCTTCCACCAGCCAATCGCGCTTCACTACGCTCGCGTTCTTGGGGTGTGCGCGCATCCGCATTCCGCATTGTGCGTAGCACCACGCACTGTGCTTTGCACCCTTAATGTTACCACACGCACGCCCAAAAATCAAGAACAAATTTAAAACTATTGACTTTTTTTATATATAATGCTACAATATAAGATAGATAATTGCCCGAGTGGGCGAAAAAACGCAATTTTGACCAAGGAGAAAAAGATGAAAAGGAAAATTTTTGTGATTCTTTTGGCGCTTTGTCTTTTGTTTTTGACATCGTGTGACCTGCAAGGGCCTCTTGAATCGCTTTCAAATATGCTTTACGAGGCTGCAACGAACATCGGCGGAAATTTCTTGAAGGAAACGACCTTCACACCTGCTCCGCCACCTCCCGAGAGCGAAAGCACCGAGAGTGAGAGTGCCGAGCCCGAGAGCACCGAGCCCGAAAGCACGGAAAGCACAGAGAGCGAAAGCGACGAGCTTCCGTCGTTGCCCGACCAGCCCGAGCCGGAGCCAGAGCCCGAGCCGGAGCCGCTTCCCGAAAGAAATCCAACCTCGTTTGATGCTATGATGGGAACAACGGTGGATTTCCCGCTTCCAAACAACTCAACAGACGTCAAGTACGGCGATCTGTATAACGTTTTGTCAAATCAGTATTTCTCCTTCGTTCGTATTCACAAGAATTTCAGCGAGGGCATTTACACAGACGGAAACGGTCAGTCATACGAGCTTAACGAGGGACTTGCGCTCATTATCGCAGGTATTCAGTATTCCTCGGACACGTCGCTCCTTTTGGACATCAAATTTGACCAATATGTTGAGCAGGCGCAGGGCGAGGTTGTCGCTACCGTTTCAAAGGACGAGATTTTTGCCCTCTCCGATGGCTTTGAGGGCGCTGTATATCTTCCCTTAAAGGATTCGCTTTATTCCGCAGGCTTTGCTACCAACGAGGGCGGCTTTACTAATGCGAAAACCGCTATCAGCACGGTTATTTCTGCCACCGTCAATGCTCTTGACGGCTTAGAGGGCGAGGAGCTGACCGCACGCCTTGAGGCTATTGCTGCCGAGATTGTCACGGCAAAGAGCGCTCTTGGCGCATCAAACCCCTTTGTTGACTCAACGGCGAGCGTAGCGCAAAAGCTATACGATATCTGTGCATCCTTGGCATCCGACGGGGCTAAGGTGGAATCGGCATCAAGCGCTCTTAATGTGTACCTCGGCAAGCTTACCGAAAAGATTGACGAATATAAGAATTTCATACTTTTCGCAACGCAGGAGCCGAAAAAATCATATCACGACTTGGCAAAGGAGATATTCCTTTACGAATACAACTACTCCGGCAGATATTCGGGTAACCTTTCAAGAATTGAGCTTGGCAGACATCCCGAAAAGAGCCTTACCGCACAGCAGTACGCAAAGCTTATAAGCCTTGTATATGACGGAGATGGTAAGGGTGAGAGCGGAATCGGTATTATAACCGACCGAGATGATGCGAAGGTGATATTCGGCGCACTTGAGAGTCCCGATATGTATTTCGTTGCACAGACAATGCAAGCGCTCAAGGCTCTAAGACCAAGCGCTCAGCCGTTGTTTGTGGGCGCTTTCAACACTGAATCGTTCATTGAATCCTCAATGACTCCCGAGAGCGCTTACCTTAGCGCAGACAGTAAGCTTGCGGAGCTTGTTGAATACAGAGATGAGCTTTACTCGCACGTGGAGATGTATGTGTCGGGCTTCGGCTACAACACCGTTGACACATCAAGTCCATATTACGCATCCGAGAAAATGCAGGCGGATTATATGCTTCGCTCGCTTCTTATCTTCTCCCGCCTTGGCATTGACAGGGCAAGCGCAGCTCAGCTGAAGGACTTCGAGGGTGACGAATTTAACGGCTTCGGCATCATTCGCTCCGATAACACGCCAAAGATTGCCTATAACTATCTCAACACCGCAAGAGAGCTTCTTGAGGGCTACACCTTCAAATCGGTAATTGATGGTGTGCACGGTGCTATGGTTTACGATTTTGAAAAGGGCGACTCTCATATAATCGCCGTATGGAACCCCGCAGGTGACGGCTTGAGCACAATCGAAGATGTTAAAATCTTTGTCGGCGAGGAGGACATTGCAACGCTTTGTACTCTTAACGCAAGCGAGATTGGCGCATCCTCAAGCGAGCTTGAATCACTTGACGGCTGGGTAAGCGTCAGCGCAGAGTGTACTCCGAAATTTATCGTGCTTACTGCTCCCGCAGCAGAATAACAAGGGCTTAACGGGGCAGACATCTGCCCCGCTTTTGATAAAAGGCTATATCTTAAAATTTGATTTGATTGATAAATGAATTTGATTGATAAATGAAAGGAACTATTATGTCTAAGGAACGCAAAATCAATCCAATAATAAAAATTGTCGTTTGCTTTTTCTCTCTTTTGATTGTGCTTGTGACTATTGCGGTTGCGTGCTTTTCAATAGGTGAGGCAATCATTTTCCGCAGCTTCTATTCAAGGGCCGAGGCGGAGTTCAAGATTCCGGGGCTTTGGGGCAACAGTGTGCCGCAGGGCTTTGAATATATCGAGGCAAGACACACCTTCCTCTACACCGGCTACAGTAAGGACAAGGTATCTCCCTCTATGGTTTACATAATGCCAAGCGACGGAGAGGGCAAGCCCTCAATGGTTGAGCTTTATGACGGTAACGGCAAGGCATTCACAAGCCACGTCGGCGGAATATCCGTATATAATGATTGCGTTTATATTGCCGACGGCGACGAGGTTGCTATTTTCTCTTTGTCCGATATCCTTGACGGTGACGGCAGGGCCCTTAAGCAAACATCATTCGAGGTGGGCTTCGGCGTTGCATTCGTTGAGGTTAAGGGTAGCAAAATCTATTGTGGCAACTTCTATCGTGCCGTTGATTACGAAACGCCCGCTTCTCACCACATCACAACCCCGAATGGCGACAAGAACACCGCTATTATCGTCGAGCTTGAGCTTGAATCGACAGGCATGGTCGATAGCGAGCCGACACGGGCATTTTCAATCACAGATGCAATACAGGGTATGACCTTCGGCGCAGAGGGCGAAATCATTCTTTCGTCGTCCTGGGGACTTTCAAAGTCGCATATCTATGTGTATGACACAGCGCTTGCAAACACGGGTAGCTTCGCCCTTGACAGTGGCAAGGAAATTCCTCTTACCTTCCTTGACTCCGCTTGCCTTAAGGACGATATTATCGCTCCCCCTATGGCAGAGGAAATCGTTTATGACGACGGCGACATCTACATAATCGGCGAGGCCGCTTCAATGAAATACCTCTTTGGTAAGCTCACCGCCGCAAACTACGTTTACTCCTACGAATACAGATAAGGCTCACTTCCCTTAACGGAATTCAAAGAAAAAAACAAAAACAGCCACATATGTGGCTCTTTTTTTGTTGTTAATCAGTTACCCATGTCCTCGACAACGATTTCACGAACGGTGTTTTCCTTTGCCTCGGGGGCGGGGGTTGGGTTATCTCTGAATTTGAGGAACTTGGGAGCAACCTGCGGGAACATAGCGCAGGAAAGCACGTCCTCGTCACTCTTAACGATATCTGCAAACTCTGCACGGTACTTGTCAAGCTCGGGCTCGATTAGGTCGGCAGGACGGCAGGTGATAACCTCGTCGTCACCAATTGCAAGACGTCTTACATCCTCGTTTACCTCGCCGGGAAGCATACCGTATTCTCCACGAAGAAGGCCCTTGGACTCCTTTGTAATCATTTTATATCTGCCCATAAGCACGTTGAGAACGGCCTGGCTTCCTACGATTTGGCTTGTAGGAGTTACAAGTGGCGGATATCCGAAGTCTGCGCGAACTCTTGGAACCTCGGCAAGAACCTCGTAAAGACGGTGCTCCGCCTTTGCCTGCTTAAGCTGTGAGATAAGGTTTGAGAGCATTCCGCCCGGAACCTGATACAAAAGCGTGTTAGGATCAACGTTGAGAACCTTTGGATCAAGCGAGCCTGCCGCCTTAAGCTTTGATGCAATTCCTCTGAAGTGCTCTGCTATTTTGCTGAGTGCGTTAAGGTCAATGCCTGTGTCGTACTCTGTGCCCTCAAGTGTTGCAACCATAGCCTCGGTTGACGGCTGTGATGTTCCGTTGGCAAGAGGTGAAAGGGCTGTATCAATGATGTCAACGCCCGCCTCGATTGCCTTAAGGTAGGTCATATCGCCCGTACCTGTGGTGTTGTGTGTGTGAAGGTGGATCGGCACGCTAACCTTAGCCTTAAGAGCCTTAACAAGTGACTCTGCCGCATAAGGAAGCAAAAGGTTTGCCATATCCTTGATACAAATTGTATCTGCGCCCATTTCCTCGAGCTTAACTGCGAGGTCAACGAAGTATTCCTCGTTGTGAACAGGGCTGATTGTGTAGGAAAGCGCCGCCTCAACGTGTCCGCCGAATTTCTTGGTGGCACGAATGGCTGTTTCCATGTTTCTTACATCGTTGAGCGCATCGAAGATACGGATTACATCAATACCGTTTTCGATAGCCTTTTGAATGAACGCCTCAACAACGTCATCGGCGTAATGCTTGTAGCCAAGAAGGTTTTGACCACGAAGAAGCATCTGGAGCTTGGTGTTCGGCATAGCACGGCGAAGCGCACGAAGCCTTTCCCAAGGATCCTCGTTAAGAAAACGCATACACGAGTCAAAGGTAGCACCGCCCCAGCACTCAAGTGACCAATAGCCAACCTTGTCAAGTGCCTCGCAGGCAGGGAGCATATCCTCAAGACGCATTCTTGTTGCAGCCTGTGACTGATGCGCATCACGAAGAATTGTATCTGTAATTAAAACTCTACTCATTTTATTCTCCTATGGAAATATTGCACTTTTTCTTGGAAGAAAAAGCTGCCAAAAAGAACTTTTGAAAATTTTGTGTTTTTTAGAAGGTGTGTTTTCGGACATTCAGAGCAAGTTGTGCTAGGCTCTGCTCTTGTCACGGGCGACGGCGTATTTTTATACGTCAAGGTCGTGGCGAGAGCTAGTAACGACGCAGAACGACGCTATCAATGTTCGAAAATTAGCCGAATTGCGCCTCTTATCATTGGCCGAAAATTAGCCGAATAATGCGATGAGAACACCTGCAGCTATAGCCGAGCCGATAACACCCGCAACGTTCGGACCCATAGCGTGCATAAGAAGGAAGTTGCCGGGATCTGACTCCTGTCCAACCTTTTGTGAAACTCTTGCAGCCATTGGAACTGCGCTAACACCTGCACTTCCGATAAGTGGGTTGATTTTCTTGCCTGCGGGCAGGAATACGTTCATAAGCTTTGCAACAAGAACACCGAACCCGGTAGCAACAGCGAATGCAACTACACCGAGGAAGATAATCTTGATTGTTCCCCATGAGAGGAAGGTTGAAGCAGTAGCAGTAGCACCAACGGAGAGTCCGAGGAATACTGTTACAATGTTCATAAGCTCGTTTTGAACGGTCTTTGAAAGACGCTCGCAAACTCCGCACTCCTTAAGGAGATTACCGAACATAAGGCAACCAACGAGAGCGGCTGCGCTTGGAACGAGGAGTGCAACGAATATCATAATAACGATTGGGAATATAATCTTTTCCTTCTTGGAAACGGAACGAAGCGCTGTCATTCTGATCTTGCGCTCCTTATCGGTTGTGAGAAGCTTCATAATAGGCGGTTGAATTACAGGAACGAGCGCCATATATGAATATGCGGCAACGGCGATAGGGCCGAGAAGGTGAGGAGCGAGCTTCGATGTAACGAAGATAGCCGTAGGGCCGTCTGCTCCACCGATAATACCGATAGATGCTGCCTCTGCGCCTGTAAAGCCAAGACCGATAGCGCCTGCGTATGTAGCGAAAATACCGATTTGTGCGGCAGCACCGAGAAGCAAGCTCTTTGGGTTTGCAATAAGCGGACCAAAGTCTGTCATAGCGCCAACGCCAATAAAGATAAGGCAAGGATAAATTCCAAGCTTTACGCCAAGATAGAGAATGTCGAGCAAGCCGTGCTCCTCAGCGAGCATTCCCCAATTTATATGTCCGCCTGCGAAGATTTCCTCGTGGAAAATTCCCGCACCCGGAAGGTTTGTCAAAAGCATACCGATAGCGATAGGAAGAAGGAGCAACGGCTCAAACTTCTTTGCAATAGCAAGATAGCAAAGAAGGCAAGCTATACCAATCATAATTATGTTCTTCCACGCACCATCAACACCAAACAGGTAGAAGCCTGTTTGCTTTAAAAAGTTAACAACTGCGTCCATTTTTTAGCCTCCGCTTATGCGATAGTGCAAAGAGCTGTGCCTGCCTCAACAGATGCGCCGTTAGAAACGCTAACACCGCCGACAACTCCGTCGCAGTCTGCCATGATTTCGTTTTCCATCTTCATAGCCTCGAGAACGAAAAGAACATCGCCCTTCTTAACTGCCTGACCGTTTGCAACATTTACCTTAAGAATTGTACCGGGCATAGGAGCAGTAACTGCCTTTCCGCCTGCAGGAGCAGCAGCTACGGGAGCTGCGGGAGCGGGAGCTGCGGCAGGAGCCTTGATATCAGCCTTGTCAACAACCTCTAATGTGATTTCATAAACTGTACCGTTTACAGTAACCTTGTAAGCCTTCATTTTATATACCTCTTTCTTTTAATTAAACTTTCTTGAATGAAATTACTCGGATGGCAGAAATATCTGTGCCCTCCTCCTCTGCAATAGCGGCAACCACGCCTGCTATTATCTCTTGGCGATTTTCAATTACACCGCTCGGTGCGCTTGGTGCGGGCGTAGCAGGTGCGCTTGCGCTTGCACTCGCCTTCTTGCCAAGAAGATTGTTTACGACATATCCCATAATGTAGCAAATGCCGATAAGAGCGATAAGCCCCAAAAAGACAATGCCAACACCCAGGAGAACAACGAGCCCAACAGAGGGATCATCTGCCGCAAAAAGTACCGGATTAACCATAAAACTCCTCCTTTTATATATTATTTTTTTATCAAAATCAATATCGGGCAAAAAAGCCCAAATTTTTTACATTATAACATATTTTTACATAAATGTAAATAGTATTTCTAAAATTATGCGCGCGAATTTTTATATACAAAAAAGCAAGAGCGATTTCGCTCTTGCTTTAAGTGCTTAGATTAGGTTTTCCTTTGTTTCAACGGGTTGATTTGCAACTATCATATCAAGGGTGATAGATTTAAAGCTGCCTGCGATTTTGCTCGCCGCAACCGCACTTCCCGTAGTGTGTTGAATGTAGGTTACGCCCGTTGAGTCGATCACGTATGCGCAAATTACGAGGTTCAAGGTGTTATTCGAGGTTGCACCGAAGTAAATCGAGCAGTCAAAGTTGCTGTACTCGTTGTCGATGTCTGCCTGTATCGCCTTTTCGGTGTTTACCTTTCCGCTTGCATCAAGCATGGTCTTGCCGCCGAACATATCTGCGTTTGCAATTACGATTCCGTACTTAACCTCGCCTACAACGTCCTTGTAAAGAGCGAGATTTGTATGGCTTACGGTGTAGCCACCGCTGATTCCCTTGCCGTCAGGGCTAAGAGAGTAGCCCTTTGCCGTAAAGATTGGAGCTACCGATGTCAATTCGCCTACGCTCTTGCAATTCGGACAGTAATTCTTAATCGTAAATGCACTTGTAAGTCCTACGAAATCTTCGCCCAAGGTCTTTTCAAACGCACATTCCTTGCAGATTACCTTGAACGAGGTAGCATCAATGTCCTGTGCCTTCTTTGTGTCGATAATAGCGCCCTTGAATGCCGCAAGAGTAGTTGCGTTTGCGATATTGAATGTGCCTGCCTTTACAGTGACGGTTCCATTGTAGGTGCTTGCCGACTTGTCATAGAAGAAATACTCTGCATAAGGAAGATTTATAGAGCCACCCTCAACGATAATTTCGCCGTTAGCAGATGATGCAGTTGAGCCTGCGTATCTTACGATACAACCTGAAATGTCAACGCTTGCGCTCTCGTGGAAGTAGATATCATAATCTGTTGTGATGTTATCTGCGTTGAAAAATGACCAAATACCAACAGTTCCACTGCTTGGCTTTGCTATTGTACCATAAACATGAATAGTAAGGCTTTTAACGGAAACTGTATTCCAAACGGTAAAGAACGCTCCGCCGTCTTTGTTGCTCTGTATAGTGATGTCCTTGCCGACAAGCCAAACAACATCTGTATTTTTGTTGTTGCAGTGACCTCTGTAAAAGGGACCGCCCCAAGTAGATGAAATGTAGCCCTCTCCCAAGAGATAAACGCTTTGACCGTTGCCCTGAATCATAGCGCCGTCAGCGTTTCCTATAGCGAAGCTTTTACCGTTCATAAAAATTCTTGTTGTGCAGTTGTCACCGTTTATAGGTCCGCGTCCGCTCTTGGTGTTGTCTATGTTATCCATAAGGATATAGTTTCCGCCACCTGTTGCGTTGTTGTATTCGCTAACGGTTGTAATCTTTGTGCACTCGATGGTGTAGAGATTGGTGTTTTCGGTAAAGGAAACGGTCTCGCCCGCCTTCCACGCTCTGCCGTCATCGGTGTAGTAAACGGTTACTGTGTCGTTTGCCTCTGTGTTACCCGGAAGTGTGAGAGAGCCACTGTATGTTGTCGCCTCGCTTGTGCTATCTGTGCCGTTATACACGGTAATTGTAGCGGCATATGAGCAAATCGCAAGAGCGAGCATAAGAGCTATCGCAAGCACGAGAGTAACAAATAATTTTCTGTTTTTCATTGCTTTCTCCTTTTCGCCCGTGTGGGCATAAAATACTTATACAGTATAATTATACCACACGTAGCGTACATTCGTCAATTCGCACAATAAACAAACCCCCCCCCCCCTATTTTTGTGCAAGATGCACAAAAATAGCCGATAGTCGAAGCAGTCGCACCTAAAAAGAAAAGTAACAAAAAGAAGGGATTTGCTTTTGGCAAATCCCTTTTGATGTATTGAGTTTTGAGGATTTTTGTCCTTCCAAGGTCGCAAAGAGAGTTAGTAACGACGCAGAACGACGCTATTAACCTTCGAGGCTCAAAGGTTTAGGCAAAATTGTTCAAGGCGCACCACAGTCGACAGCCGAAGGCTATCAATTACGATAGTCGAGGGTGGCGACGAGGAGCAACGCAGAAGAATGAAGCATTAACCTTTGAGGAATTTTTTGCGGATTACAAACCACCACAAACTAAATCCTCCACCGCCGACAACCACAACGGAGCCTGAAACGATGCCGATTACCGCTCCGGTTCCCAAGCGCTCGGGCTCTACCTTCGGAAGCACCTGTGTTTCGGAATCTGCTACTCCGCACACCTTACAGGTACGGGTTTGTACTCCCTCTGTTTCCTCTGTCGGCTCAACGGTGGTTACCCATTCGCCATAGTCGTGCGCTGCGAAATTGGGGTTTGGAACTCCACACTTGTTACAGCTGTTATCACACGCATTATCGTACACGTGCTCAACCGTTCTTGATGCTCCGCAAATCTTGCAGATTGTTCCGCAAGCGGTTTCGTATTCGTGATCAGGATCGTATTTATCGTCTGTTTCTGCCGTTCTTGTGTAGTCACAGCCCGTATTGTTACAGGTTGCATCACAAGCATTTGTGTACTTATGAGCCGATGCGTCTGTACGAGCATGCTGACAAATATCGCAGGTTGTATCGCAAACACTTGTGTAGCTATGGGTGATTTCTCTTACATAGCCACAGCCCGTTACATTACAGGTTGTGTCGCAAGCATTGTCCCATTCGTGCGCCGCTACTCTTGTTTCGGTACAGCCGACATTGTTACATCTTGTGTCACACGGGCCGTCCCAGACGTGAAGGGTTGCCGCCTCTGCGTGAGGTGTTTTACAAAGTGAGCAAACGGGAGCGCAAACGTACGCATATGTATGCTCTACCTCTCTTGTTTCATTACATTCGCTGCAAAGCGGGTTACAAGCATTAGAGCCAACGAGCGTTTCGCCGTTTACCTTGATATCGGGGTAGGTGTGTGGCGTTTCGGTGGTTCTCTTAACACCGCAAACAGTACAAAGCTCTCCGCACGCAGCCGTGGGGTACTTATGCTCTATCGTTCTTGTTGCATTACAGTCATTACAGGTTGTATCGCAGGAGTTGACGTAGATATGCCAATAGTCAAGGCCGCTATCTCTCCAGCCGTAGCGCTTTTGACCGCAATAGTTGCAGGAGCCGTCACAGGGGCCGTCATATTTATGTCCGGGACAAGCGATGGCATAGCCGCAATCCTCACACATAACGGGAGATTCCTCCGTGAAGGAGTGCGCTCTTTCGGCAATTGCTATGTAGGAGTTACAAACGTTACAGTATTCATCTCCGCAGTCATCAAATTCGTGAGAATACCAGCGTGCAAAGTAGCTCCAGCACTTTTTACAGGTTTTACTGCAGGGGTAATAGGTTTTTCCGTTTGGAGCAACCGTTCCGTTTGGATCGTCAACTATGATATGCGGAGCAACGGGATAAGCGTTTGGCTCTCCGCACTCTGCACATTGCTTGGACGAGCAAGGGTTGATTGTAACGCCCGCTCCGTCATTCTGAGCCGCCGCCCAGGTGCCTGTTTCGGCACCGGGAGTATGAGCTGCCGCTACCGCCTCAACCTTTTGACATTTCGAGCAGGTTGTATCACAGGGGTTGTCGGGATTAGCTACGTGTCTTGCATATACATATGGCAGCGTTTCCGCCTTGTGTGTCAAATAAATATTGTAGCTCTTTGCTACGTCATAAGCATCGGGAATCACGTCCTTTGCTCCGCATCTTCCGCAATCGTTAGAGCAAGGATCGTCTTGATTTGCAACGTGCTTGCCGGTAACGTCTATTACGTTTTCCATTCCGCACTTTGAGCAGGTCGTGTCACACGGATTTGACGGGTTAGCTGCGTGCGAGGAGCTATCAATTTCTTCGCCGCACTTTGCACACTCGGTGGAAAGACATCCGTTTGCACCCTCGTGCTTCTTTTCAAGCCACGCTCCGCAAACGTCACAATAGCCCTTACATGTGTCTGTATGCGCCGTTTGAGCGGTGTATGATTCCTTTTCATCTCCGCAGTCCGCACATCTTACGGCCATTATTCCTCCGCTTGAGCAGTTAGCCTCGGCAACCACCTCGACATCCTGCCAATCGTGAATATCGTTTGTCCAAGCCTCTACCTCCCAGATGCCCTGGAACACGCTTGTTACGTATGCCTTTTCAACATAAAGGTAAATCTTGTGAATTCTTCCGTCAATGTCGGTGTTGGCGATGTCAATCTCTATGTTCTCGCCGGTTGCGGTTATTTTTTGAGAATATATCTCTGTTCCCGCAAGATTGTAAAGAGATACGTGGAGAGGGAATTCGCCCTTTCTGTCAATAAGCTGGTCAGATGCACCCTTGCTTGATGGGGATCTGCCGATACCGTTTGTTTGGATTACGATTTTGCTCAAATCGTATGAGTCGTCAAGGTTAATCCACAAGCCGTATGGATTCCAGTGTGTCGTGTCAACGGGGCAGTATGTGTCCTCATCACCGTCAACTACGCACCAATAGTGGTCGAACACACTCCAAAATACCTCGCCAAGCACGGTTCCGGGGCCTCTGTCACCGATTACTGTTGCGTTCTTGGCAACGTTGACGGCTGTGCCCTCTCCGCATTTGGCATCTGTTTGCACCTCGTCAGCTAATGGCTTCGCACTATGGTCATGCTCCTCAGCTAATACGCTGATTGCAAACGACGAAAGCACGATAAGCATACTGAGCAAAAGCGCTCCTATTCTTTTTAAAGCTTTCATTTCTTTCTCCTTGCAGGTACGCACCTGCGGGCCTTTAATTTGTAGCAAGGCTACATTGTAATATAATTTTAACATATTATATACACACCCGTCAATTCGCATTTTGTCCAAACTACACAATCTTTTTTTGTGCATTTTGCCACTCTCTGCGCCACTCCCGCCTTTTTTCTGCCCTTCTCTTGACTTTTTTGGCATTTTATGGTAAAATAAAGTGCGGAATGCGGAATGCGGAGTGCGGAATGCGGAATGCGGAGTGCGGAGTGCGGAATGAAATTGCTTCGTGGCTAATTATTAAACCAAGGCTAAACTAACACGGATTTTGCGTGTCGAGGCTCTCGACTGCGGACCGACAGCCGAATAAAACTGCTTCGTGGCTGATTTTTAAATTAAGGCTAAATAAAAACGGAGATTGCCTCGGGCGCTTGCCCGTGCGGAATGCGGAGTGAAAATCAAGGCTAAATGCAATAGAAGGAGATAAAAAATGAAGGGATTTGAATACTTATCAGCAATAGGAATAACAAAAGAGGTTGACCGACTTGGCAGAATTGTCATTCCAAAGGAAATGCGTGACTTTTTGAAGGTCAAGGAAGGCTCAAGCGTCGAGGTTTTGCTCACACAGGACGGCATTTTGATACGCAACCCCAAGTACAAGGTTGTAGAAATCGACGGCGAATAAAATTTAACAAAAAAGGGATTTGCTTTTGCAAATCCCTTTTTACAATCATTGATAGCGGCGATTATTTGTTTACGGTGATAATAATCTTTCTCGTATCGTCGTAGCCTACGCTATGTGTTGACACGCCCTCGATTTTTTGAACCTCGGAGTGAATAATTCTTCTCTCATAGGGGTTCATAGGATCAAGGTGAACGCTTCTGCCAAGGCGGAGAGCCTTCTCTGCCATCTTTCTTGCAAGAGCGCGGAGTGTTTCCTCTCTCTTTGCACGGTAGCCCTCGATATCAACGATTACCTTTACATACTCCTTATGGTCAGAGTCGCTTCTTCTTGCAAGACAAAGGTTTGCAAGATATTGAATAGCATCAAGCGTTTCGCCGTGGTGACCGATAAGAACGCTTGCGCCCTCTCCCTCAATGCTTACCACTCTTGAAACGAAGCCCTCCTCGTTGGGAGTGAGGTCGCCTACAACCTCGCACTTGAAGCCGATAGACTCAACAAACGACTTAATGAAGCCCATAGCAAGAGTCTTTTCCTCGACGGTGACCTTGATGTCCTCGTCACGAAGCGGCTCCTTTGCAGGCTCTGCCTGACGGGGAGCTCTGTCGTTTCTTTGTCCCTTCTTTTTCTTCTTGCCGCCGTTATTTTGAGCAGGTGCGCTCTGTGTCGGCTGTGTCGGTTGCTCTGGCTGAGCCTCGCCTGCGGGAGCAGGTGCGCTTACCTTCGGAGCCTTGTTTGTTGTATTGTTGTTATTGTTATTGTTGTTGTTATTGTTGTTGTTATTGTTGTTGTTATTGTTATTATTCTTTTTCTTCTTGGGATTAGGCTTGTTGGGAGCTGTATTAGCGGTTGCAGGCGCTTCGGTGGGCTTTTGCGCAGGAGTAGGAGCGCTCTCGCCTCTGCCGTCGTCTACTGTAACCTTAATCTCGGCAGGCTGTGAGCCGAAGATGCCAAGAAAGCCCTTCTTACCCTGCGAGATAACAACATAGTTTACAATCTCGCCATAGCTTGAATAAAGCGCAATTGCCTTATTATAAGCCTCGGTAACAGTCTTTCCCGTTACGGTATAATCAAATTTCATTTATTTTTCCTCTGTTTTGTGGCAATGCCACCTAAATTAGTCGTCGTGGTGAAGTGAACGGTACTCGCCGGGAGCAACAACGTACTCGCTTGTACCCTTCTTGGTTTTCTTCGTTCCCTTCAGCTCTCTTTCAGCACGCTTGTAGTCCTCCTCTGTAAAGGTCGGATATGGCATCGCCTTGTAGAACATGTACTGTTGAAGCATTGAAAGAAGTGTTCTAAATATCCAGTAAATACCGATTGCCGCCGCAAATCCGAAGGTAATACCCATCGTCAAAAGCGGAAGCACGAGCATCATACCCTTCATTGATGAGTTGTTCATCTGCTCTGCCTGAGGATTCTGATACGAAAGCTTCCTTGAAAGGAACTGCGATACGTACATAAGTCCAAGGTTTACAATCGGCACGAAAACGAGCCACCAAATACCCGGCATTTTGAACGCCTCCCACGGTGTTACACCAAGGTCAACGCCGAAAAGCGTCATATTCGGTATCTTGTCAAGCGCCACTATCGCATCAACCGAGCTCTGCGAGATAACACCCTCCGTTACAACGGGAACGTTTCCTGCTCTGAGCCAGCTTGCGAGCTGAACCTGCGCCGCATTCTCCGAAAGCGATACGCCAATGGATTGAACGTATGCCGCAAGCTCTGTGCATGCCGTTTCCGTGAGTCCCGCAACGAACTCAAGCGGACGAATAACTACCTGATAAAGCGGGAAGATGACAATAAGCTGTAAAAGCATGGGAAGGCAGCCTGCGAATTGGCTATATCCTTCTCTTTGATAAAGCTCCATAACTTCATTTTGAAGCTTTTTCATTGTTACTTGGTCGGTTCTGCCCCTGTACTTGTTTCTAATCGCCATTTCCTTTGGACGAATAGATGCCTGCTTTACCATGTTCTTCTGCTGCTTAATGCCGAACGGGCAAAGAAGAAGCTGCATGGCAACGGCGAACAAAAGAAGCGCCAAAACATACACATTACCGGTCAGCCAAGAGCAGCCCTGCATAATGTAGCCAAGCAATTTAGCTAAAAAATCAATCATTTATATTCTCCTGTGTCTGTTGCCGTCTAAACGTAAATTTATCGGGAACAGGATCGTAGCCGCCACGGCAGAACGGGTTGCACCTCAAAACTCGCCATATGGCAAGAAGCATACCCTTTATTGCGCCGTGCTTATCAAGCGCCTCAAGTGCGTACTGCGAGCAGGTCGGCGTAAACCGACAGGCATTCGGCAAAAGCGGCGAGATAAATTTGCGGTAAATGTTTATGAAAAATTTAAGAATTTTTTTCATCTCTTATGAATTTCAGTGCCTTAAAGGCTCTTTTTAGGTCATTTGCAATATCGTCGCTCGTTGCACCCTGAGCGCTCGCTCTTGCGACAAGCACGATAAGATAACCCTTTTTTAAATTGTATTCCAATTCCGTTTGTCTTAATCCCTCACGCAAAATTCTTTTAATGCGATTTCTTACGTGCGCCTTACCGAGCTTCTTTGATACGGTAAGCCCGAGTCGGTTCACATATTCCTTTTGCGGATTTGCCCGCATAAGCTTGGTCGCCTTAAAGTCCTTTAAAATGTAAACGACAACAAATTTCGAAACGAACTTGTCACCCTTTGCGTAAGCCTTCGAGTATAAATGGTTTTCGCCTATGGCAATATGCTTCATATGCACCTCTTGTAGTCCAAATGCTACATTGTAGCCCAATCGCTACACTTAAATACTTGGCTTTTTTAGGGAAGCCTTGCCCCTCCCTCTGCCGTCTTTTGCTCAGCGAAGGAAAAGCCTCCGAACCAAAAAGTTCGGAGGCAGCTCAAGCTTTAGTCAGTGCTTGTCCGTCGGATTAGTAAGTCAATCTTGCACGGCCCTTAGCACGTCTTCTCTTCAAAACTTTTCTTCCGTCAGCAGTTCTCATTCTCTTTCTGAAACCATGTTCCTTTTTTCTCTGACGCTTCTTAGGTTGGTAAGTTCTTAACATAGCTGCACCTCCTTAATTCGTAAATTGGAGCTATATAAGCATCAATTTAAAGCCAATTTATCTTCTCGATTTCAAGACAATGAATATTATACACACATAATATGCATTTTGTCAAGAGTTTTTTTACATATGACTAAAATTTTTTTATTTTTTCTTCTTTTTAGTAGATTTTCTATTATTAGGCGTGCGGTCAGAGGTGTTTTTGGTGCGTGAGGCAGATGCTTTGCCCCTTTTGCCGTTTTTGCCTCTCTTTTCACCGTGCGCTCCGCCCTGTGTGCTCGAGCGCCTCGACTCGTGAGCCTCTCGCTTTCTTGGCGTAGCTCCTTCGTTGCGTGCTCCGCCCTCCGTGCTTCTTGTTCTGTTATCGGGCGTAACAAGACATTCGGGGCCGTAGCCGATTAAGTCCTCTCTGCCCGCCCTTATCAGAGCCTCACGCACGAGATTTCGGTTTTCGGGACGATTATATTGCAAAAGCGCCCTTTGCATCAGCTTTTCTCTGTAATCGTCGGGAGCATAGACACGCTTCATATCAAGCGGATTTATGCCCGTGTAGTACATAACGGTTGATGCCGTGCCGGGAGTGGGGTAGAAATCCTGCACCTGCTCGGGCGAATACCCTATTTTTTTCAGATACAGGGCAAGCTCTATTGCATCGTTTAAGGTACTGCCGGGATGCGACGACATAAGATACGGAACAACATACTGCTCCAAGCCAAACTGAGAGCAAAGCGAGAAATATTTCTCACGGAAGCGGTCATAAACACTGATATCGGGCTTGCCCATATAGCGAAGCACGCTCGAGCTGCAATGCTCGGGGGCAACCTTGAGCTGTCCGCTTACGTGGTCACGAACGAGCTTTTTGAAAAACGCATCGTTCTTATCCGCAAGCATATAGTCAAAGCGAATACCGGAGCGAATAAACACCTTTTTCACGCCCGGCAGAGCCTCAACCCTTTCAAGAAGCTCAATATATTCGCTATGGTCGGCAATCAAATTCGGACACGGCCTCGGCACAAGACATTTTCTGCTTGCACACACGCCGTTTTTGAGCTGCTGCTCGCACGCAGGGTAGCGGAAATTCGCCGTCGGGCCGCCGATATCGTGTATGTAGCCCTTAAAATCACTCATTTGAGTGATAAGCTTAGCCTCGGCAACGACGCTTTCGATGCTACGTGAGCGCACGCTCCGTCCCTGGTGGAACGCAAGAGCGCAGAAGTTACATCCGCCAAAGCAGCCTCTGTTATGCGTAATGGAGAATTTCACCTCCGAAATTGCAGGCACTCCACCCTCGCTTTCGTACACAGGGTGGTACGTTCTCGCATACGGCAAGGCATAAACTTTGTCAAGCTCCTCTCTTTCCAAGGGGAACGCAGGAGGGTTTTGAACGAGCTTTTTATTGTCGTAATATTCGACAATAGCCTTTCCGCTTATCGCATCCTGATTCTTATACTGAATACCGAACGCACGGGCGTACTCTGTCTTGTCTGCCTTAATCAAATTGAAGTCAAGCTCCTCGGCAATGGGGTAGCCTACGGCATCATCTCTGTTACAAAGATAGACACAGCCCCTCTCGTTTCGTATTTTTTTGATAGGAACTCCCCTGTCAAGAAGCTTCGCAATTTTGACCAAAATGCTCTCGCCCATTCCGTAGGTGAGAATGTCGGCACGGGAGTCAACCAAAATTGAGCGTCTTATCTTGTTGTCCCAATAATCGTAATGTGCAAAGCGGCGAAGCGACGCCTCAAGACCACCGATAATGATAGGCACATCACCATACGCCTCTCTTATGCGATTACAGTACACAATGACGGCTCTGTCGGGGCGCTTGCCCATTTTTCCGCCCGCCGAATAGTAATCATATGAGCGCCTTTTCTTTGATGCCGTGTAGTGCGCCACCATTGAGTCTATATTGCCTGCACTGACCAAAAATCCAAGACGTGGCTTGCCAAAGCGCTTGAACTCCTCGCAGGACTTGTAGTCAGGCTGTGACAAAATTGCAACGCTGAAGCCTGCCGCCTCAAGCACTCTTGAAATTATCGCAACGCCAAATGACGGGTGGTCAACGTACGCATCACCCGTTACATATACAAAATCGGGCGCTCCGCCGTATCTTTCAACGCACTCCGCCCTCGTTATCGGTAAAAATTCGTTTGCCATTTCACACCTCTTACGGTTTTTCTTCTTCTATTTTAGCATATAACAAAGAAAATTTCAACCTTAAATTCAACCTTAAATTCAAACTTAAATTCAAACTTAAAAGCAAATACTCCCGAACAAAAAAGAACAGAGGGAGCTTGTTCTCTCCCTCTGTCCCATATGCTTGTCTTATTATTTCGCTTCAAGAACTGCGAGAATTTTCTTAAGCAAATCCTCTGCTGTCGGGTTCGCTGCTCTTTCTGCTGCCGCCGCTGCCTCAGCCTCTGCTGCTGCCGCTGCCGCCTCTGCCTCAGCCGCTGCTGCCTTCTCTGCGAAGTAAGCCTCAACTGCCGCCTTATCTCTTAGCTTGATGCCCTTAGCCTTCATAGCCTTTTTGTCTTCTTTTGAAATCTTCTTTGACTTTGCGCCGTCCTTAGCATTGTTGATAGCCTTAACGATAAGGAACAAAACAAGCGCCGTAACAAAGAAATTGATAATTGCGATAATAAGCGAGCCCCAATCTATGTAGTGGCACTTAGCAAGGTCAATAACCGAGTTACCGTCTGCGTCAAGGGTATAAACCTTTTCGCCGAGGAAGGTGTATGCGCTCTCAAATGCTCCGTCACCGAAGATAACGGCGAGAACAAAATTGATAATCGGCTTAAGCACATAGTTGCTCACGCCGTTTACGATAGCGGTAAATGCGCCGCCGACGATAACGCCGACTGCCATGTCGAGAACGTTACCACGAGTGATGAATTTTTTAAATTCAGCAAAAAACTTTTTCATTTTCCTTTTCCTTTCAATTTTTGCTTTTTATATTGAAGCAGTTACCTGCAATCAATCATAGCTCTATCTCCGTTGCTCCCTCGGGCTTTTGAAGCGCTATCTCGAAATCGGAAGCCACTCCCCCCGCAATATCGCATACCACGTACACATTCATTGCTCCGTTCAACACGGCATATTTGCCGTCGGCACGAGATGATGCGCTTGTGAGCAGCTTATTAACCATTTCCTCTAAAACGTCTGCGCCCTCAACGGCGGCGGTGATTGAATACGGCACCTCATAGACTGCCGAGCCCTCGCCGAAGGTTCCCACGAACGCTCTTTCGTACTCAAAATCGCCCTCATAATACTTGAACGAGCCCATTGCCGCACGGTTATCGGGAGAATTCAGATACATTATCATTTTTATGCCGTTAAGCTTTGAGAAAAGCTCCGTCTGCGTGCCCTGCTCCGTTTTTTTCTTCAAGGTCAGCTCAAAATCACTTTGAGGCACATTAAACGACACATCAAGCGATGCCTTACTGTCATAGCTGAGCGAGAACGCCCCAAGCGAGCCTCCGCTTGCATCGTGCGCCTCTGCGCTTATTTGGATTTTGTTAAACAGTCTTCTCGTTATTGCGCTTGAGCTTATGCTCATCTCAAACGAGGTCATGCTCTTGTCGGCAAATATTATGTCCACAAAATCCTTTCCGCCCGTAATTTCGACACAGGTCGTCGTAAATTGCGCTCCCCTGAAGACAAAGCTCACCCTTATTTCAAGGGCGGACAGCGCCTTTGCGATTTTCTTGTCCTCGTCGAACCTCTTGGAGTCGGTCAGATTTTCGTAGTCAATTGCGCCCATATACAGCGCCGTTACCGCCCTTTTCAAATAGGACTGACTTATTGTATATGTGCCGTTTTTGTAGTCGATATCGTCATAGGTGATAATCGGAATCGGCGTTGACATAAGCCTGTCATAGCTGAAGCCTGATGCCAGCTTGTCCGTTGTTACGGCAGAAAGCGGATTTATCACACCCTTGCCGTTTGTGAAAATAAGCGAGCCCTGTGTGTTAATTCCGAAATATTTTTCTCCGCCCTCGGCGCTCACAAAGCTTAATATTCCGTCATTTAACTGAACGAAATCGCTTTTGGTTATATCAAGGTGATATTCTTGAGAGCCAAGCAGAGATAAAAGGTCCTCGCTCATCGGCAGCTCAATAAAATAGAGCGCCTGATACAAGCTCTGCGTAAGGCTCAAATTTTCCGTTATATGAGTAATTTCCGTTTGGTGCATCTCCTTTGTGTCCTTCTCACCGCACGATACGGCGCCAAGGCACATAAGAGCCACAAGCAAAATAAGTAGTAGCCTTTTCATACACATCCCCCCGAAAATCACGGTAAAAGCGCCAAAATGAACGGCAAGGTAAAATGCATTACCACTCCGACTGCCACACATGCTGCAACACCGAGCAAATACATCCACAGCTTGACATCTCTTTGGTATCGCTTGGTCGCCTTTTCAACTCTGCCCGCATCGATATAGAAGCGCATTTTGTCTATAATCTCGTCGCCATTTTCGTCGCACGGTGCGCCCGCCACAGCATCGACAAGTCTGCGAAGCATACCGTTTTTGCGCAGTGAGTGTCTGTAAAACGCATTATTTTTGCCAAGCTCATCAAGCGTTTTTCCGTTTTCCTCGCCCACAGCGCACTCAAGCATTTTACGCACAAGCGAGCCAAGCAGGCGCATTTGGAAAAAGTATATCGAAAATGCAAAAATCGCACCGATACAGATTCCCCAGGTTATCATTTCCGTTGTTATAATGTGTCCTAAGTAATTTGATGCGCCAAGGATCATAGAACGCCCTCTATTATTCCCTTACCGCAAAGCTTTACAAGAAGCTCCTCGAGGTCCTCGTTGTCGTTATATTCGATTTGAACAACCTTTGTTTTGCCCTTTGCCTTAATTTTTACCTGACGACCGAGAAGCTCTCTCGCTCTCTTTTCGAGGTCGCCCACGTAATCTACAACAATCGTCTCGGGCTTGCTCTCGTCGGGCATCTCGCAAAGCTTGTTTATCTTCTTAACAAGCGCCTCAACATCTCTTACAGAGAGTGAGCCCTCAAGGATTTTAAGAGCCACATCAACCATCATTTCTCTGCTCTTAAGGCCGAGAAGCGCTCTTGCGTGACCTGCCGAAATATCTCCTGTTTTGAGCATTTCAAGCACATCGTCCGGTAAATCGAGCAAGCGAACAATATTCGCAATCGCACTGCGGGATTTTCCAACTCTTGCGCTAAGCTCCTCCTGAGTGAGTCCAAAATCGCTCATAAGCGACACATATGCCTGCGCCTCCTCATATGGATTGAGGTCCTCTCTTTGAAGGTTTTCTATAAGAGCAATCTCCGCTGTTTTGAGGTCGTCGGCCTCGATTACGATAGCAGGGATTTCGGTAAGACCTGCCATTTTAGCCGCACGGTATCTGCGCTCTCCTGCAATAATTTGATAAAATCCGCTTTCAACCAAGCGAACAAGAATAGGCTGGAGCACACCGTGAAGGGAAATAGAGTCCGCAAGCGCCTCGAGAGCCTCTGTGTTGAAATACTTTCTCGGTTGGTCGCTCTTTACCTCAATTTGAGATAATTTGATTTTAGAAATGCCGTCGCCGCCCTCGCTTGATGCGGGCTTTTCCGTATAATTGTCGGCGAAAATGGATTCAAGTCCCTTTCCAAGTCCTTTTCTTTTCATATTAAAATCCCCCTGTTCGTGATATGATTTCCTTTGCCAATGCCTGATATTCGAGGCTCGGCTTAGAGTATTTTGAATAGTAATAAATCGGTTCTCCGTAGCTCGGCGCCTCACAAAGCATCACCGTGCGTGAAATCGTTGTGCTAAACAGCTTGTCCGAGTAGTATTTTTTAAGCTCCTCGTGTACCTGCTGACAGATTTTTAACCTTGACGAGAACATTGTTATCAAAATTCCGAGAATATAAAGCCTCGGATTGTATAGCTGCTTGACCTTTTTGACGGTAAGCATCAGCTGCGAAATTCCCTCGAGTGCGTAATATTCGCACTGGATTGGAATTATAATGGAATTGCTTGCGCTCAGGGCGTTTATCGTTATAAGACCTATTGACGGAGCGCAGTCGATAATTATATAGTCATATGAGCACTCGTTCATAAGAAGCGTCAGCTGCTTTTTGAGAAAGAACTCTCTGTCCTGCTCCGATATAAGCTCATAATCCGCCGCCGCAAGAGAAACATTCGATGGAATGAGGTGCAAATTCTTAAAGCGAGTCTCAATTATCGCATCCCTTGCCCTGCATTTTCCGATGAGCACCTCGTAAGATGTGTTGGGGCATCTGCTTTTCATCACTCCGACACCGCTCGTCGAGCTGCCCTGAGGGTCCATATCTATCAATAAAACCTTATAATTCATTACCGAGAGCATTGTCGCAACGTTGATGGCAGAGGTCGTCTTGCCCACACCACCCTTTTGGTTGACAAATGATATAATATACGCCATTTTTACCTCGATATGATTGTTTTTGGGCTTGTCGCCCACGCACGCCACGGCGTGCAAGCGGGAGGTGCCTCTCCCTTATAAAAAAGTATAACACACGCACACGGCAAAAGTCAAGAGAAAACGGGGGTAAAGCGCAAAAAAATTTGAACACTTGAATACTTACGCATTGTTGGAAAATTATCGCATCTAAAAAAGGCAAGAAATTCACGTTGAATTGAGCCTCCCTTGAGATTGGTATTGGAATTTTTTACAGCATCACCAAGAAAAAGACGACGAAAAGGCTAAGTAGCTCTGCGAAAATCCCCTTAAAAAGCCCGAAAACGCAAAAATTCAAGAGCAGCCGCAAGCGTTCTCAAAATTTTAGCCCTGTTTTTTACGGCTTTGTACGGTATTTGGGCGGCTTTTTGTGATATTTTTTAAATTTTTTATATAAAAAATACGCATCTGAATTTACACTCAGACGCAAAAAAATCACATTAAAATACGCAAAATAAGCACCAATTTTCCTAAAGGCCCGAAAACCCGCCTGTCAAGCGGGTTTTATTTTAAAAAAATTTGGTAGGAGGCATTTTTCAAAAAATCGCCTGTTTTTGCCCCAAAATCACGCATAAATGAGCAGCAAAAAAGCACCCAAAGCCCAAAAGCTTTGAAAAAATAGCAAAAAATCCACCGTGCTTTAAGGCTTGTTCTGCCCTAAAGCTCAAAAAACACCGCCAACGCATCAAAATTTTCTGTTCTTTTTAAAAAATCAAAAGCATCCCTTGTAAAAAAACCACCTGCATATTTGATAAAAAATCAGATTTTAAAGCCATAATATTCCATTTCAACCCCAAAAAGCTCTCAAAAAAGCATAAATTTAACGTGAAAACGCACTCATACACCCCTCCGGCAAGCTCAGACACAGACAGATATTTAAGAAAATTGCGAGCCTTTTCTCTCGCATCATCTTATACACGTCATCCTTGCAAGGGCATTCTCTTATAACCTTTAACTACTCTGTGCAAATCATTCAAAAGGTTTTTTGGGCTTGTTTTTGTTGATTTTCCTATCTGTCGGCATTTTTTCTCCTCTTTTATAGTATTATTTATTTAATAAATGTAGGCTTTTGACCGTTTTTTCTTGAAAATCACATCCAAGCACGCACTGTTTGCCCATGCACATCGCTCCAAAAAGCACGCTTTTAAGGCTTATTTTTTGTCTTTTGTCCGCTTTGCAGGCTTTCATTTTGAAATTTGTGCGTTTTTTTGAGCACGCTCTGTCTTATAAAGCATTTATTTAAATCCACAAAAACAGTCCGTTAATTCTTCAATTTCCTTAATCGCCTCTATCAACGGTCGTCATTTCGGCCACCCCTCGAGCGCGCTCAAGCTCACGCTCGGTGCCGTTCAAGGTCGAATTCCTATGCCGTTCAAGGACAATTCCTGTGCCGTTCAAGAACAAATTCTTATGCCCTTCAAGGACAATTCCGATAAGAGCCTACAGTAAATTTAGCGATAATTTTGAGCCCTAAAAGTTTTCCACATTATAACAAGAGTTTTCCACACCCAAAAAGGTGATATGTGAAAAAAACATGCCAAAATAGCCTAAATCGGCTCAAACGGGCGCTTTTTTGGGTGTTTTAGCCCGTTTTTGTCCACTTTTCCCACCTCTTTTGCAAAGTGAAATGTGGAAAACTTTTTGTAAAGCAGACGCAGAGCCATCATACATCGGAAGAATTTTAGCCCCCAAGCCATCGCTTCATCGAGAGCCACCCCCCCATTTTTCAAGCTACGCCAAGAGCATGGAGAATGTCCGCACCCCACAAAGCAAGCAACGTTCTTTGGAGTTCCCGAGCAAGCGCCAAGACGGAGCCTTGTCGCTTCCCGAAAATCACTCCCGTTCGGAGAACCTTCGCCTTTTAAACGCATCTTTCTTCAAATTTCAAAAAGGGAGATTTCAGTCCCGCCGCCTCCGACAACCCCAAATTTTACCTTACACACCGCCGTTTTCCACCATTCCGTTTCTCGCCCGCCGCAGACCATAATCGGCGTATTTTTTTATTTTAGGCCAATTTTCTTTTGCTTTTCAAGATAATTTTATTCCGTTTAGCGCCCATTTTCCTCTAACAAAGCAAAAAAGTGCGAAAAAATCGCACTTTTAAGTTTTTGTTTCACGGGAAACATTTTGAGATGGTAAGGCAACTCCGTTGTTTGTGAAATGTTTCACGGGAAACATTGAAATGATTTGAATTTTGAGAAAGGGGCGAATTAAGGGCAGGGCGCTTTGACTCCGCTTGCCAAGTTTGTTTAGCTTAACGCAGGGCTTGATTTGACTTTTATGTTTCTAAAATCAGTTTTTCTTGCAAAAACGTATGTTTCACGTGAAACACGCATCTTATTTCAAGAATTTTTGCAAATTTTAGTTCCAAATCACGCAAAAATCTTCGGATGCGAGCAAAATTAGCATAAAAAGTTCGCTTTTTCGTCACAAGTGTCCCCTGTTTCACGTGAAACAAAAAGCGCTTTTCTTTGTGAAATCGGCAAAAAAGAGCAACAAAAGACGCAAGTCCCCGCCTTTTGGCCGACCAAAAGGCCCAATCCGAGTCGGCTCGCAAACACTCACCGCCCTTTCGTTTTTGCATCAAAAGTCCATTAAAATCAACTTATCGTTGGATTTTTGATGCTATTTTTAGAAATTTTGTTGATTTTTTGCGATTTTTTCGTGATTTTATTAGAATTTTGCCGATTTTTAGGAAGCTTTGTCTCACGGGAAACAATTATGCAACAGTTGTCGGAGCTCCGCTTGGAATTAAAATTGTCAATTCTGTAAACTCGTCGCTTTCGACAATTCGGCTCTTAATTTCAATCCCGGAAAGCTTGACCGCATCTATCAAACGGTCGATTGATGCGTAAAACGACCTCATATCCTTGATTGGAGCGGGAATTTTTGTCCTTTTCATATCATTTTTGAGCAAAATTTGCTCAATCAACTCCTCGGTGCGTGTCACGTTCAATCCGTCTTCTATGATTTTGTTAAGCACCTTTTCTCGCAAATCCGTGTCTAAAATCCTCAAAAGCGCTCTCGCATGGCGCTCTGTAAGCCCGTGAGATAGTATTTTTTCACGTTCCTCGGCGCTCAGGCGGAGAAGTCGCAGCTTATTTGCCACAAACGACTGGCTATTTGACAGCTTTTTGGCAATTTGCTCCTGCGTTAGTCCGTATGTATCAATTAAGCTCTCAATCGCCATCGCTTGCTCGAAGATGTTTAAATCTTCTCTCATCAGGTTCTCGATTATTGAGATTTCGGCGCTTTCCACCTCGTCAATCTCCATTATAACGCACGGAACGTGAGTCATTCCAAGCTCCTTTGCGGCTCTCAGACGGCGCTCCCCGGATATTAGCTCGTACCCCTCGCCCATTCGACGCACGCAAAGCGGCTGAATGATGCCGTATTGGCGTATGCTATCCGCAAGCTTGAGTATCGCATCCTCAGGGAACGCCCTTCTTGGTTGGTTTGGATTGGCGCAAATTTTCGCTACCTCTATGGGTAAAATCTCGCCTTTTTGGGTGTTTTTTGGTAATTTTTGGTAATAAATGTTCATTTTTTCTTCCTTTTTCTTTAGTTTTCTTTGGAAATTCGGAATTTTTATTTTCACGCATATCCTCTCTTGCCAAAAAGCTAATGCGCCACTTCGTTTTCTTCGATATCTCCTCCCTCTGCACGCCTATCTCGAACACCTCTCGACCTTGCCTCAAGATGCTATTTCCCTTGCGCCGTACGGTTTTGCTAGCACACAAGCGACGTAAGGGGGCGGAAGCGACAAAATCGCATGCACAAATCCCTTCGCTCCCTTTTCCACATCAATTCTAACATTTCTCGACGGCGAGAAGCGCCGAACGGTGCTGTCAAATAAAATTTTGTTTTGCCCTCTTTTATACATTATTATCTCTTATGCTTGCTTGTCGGCGAATATCGACAAAATTGGTAAATTTTGGTAATTTGATGTAAAAAAAGAGTTATAATCGGCGAAAGCTACCCGACTTTTGCGAAAAAATGTCGAGTGCAAGGCACAGTGCGGAGTGCGGATGCGCGCACACCCCAAGAACGCGAGCGTAGTGAAGCGCGATTGGCTGGTGGAAGCCATGCATGCGACCGCAGGGAGTCGTAGTGCGGAGGGCGGAATGAGGAATGCGGAATGCGGAATGCGGAATGCGGAGTGCGGAGCGGTGTGGGCGGGTAGTAAGAAAGAGGGG
>JAZTXV010000037.1:0-3226 GCA_045636605.1 Eubacteriales bacterium
TAAGCTCAACGAAAAAACTGTTCTTGCTCCAATCTTTAGCGCACTTGAGGAAAATGGCTACTCAACAAACGGCACAGGAATTGCATTCGGCGGATATACAATAGATACCAATGCTCTTACAGAGTATAACAAAATTCAAAACGCAAATGGAGACCCCACACTCACCTTCGGCGTTGTTATAAAGAACCCAAAATATGTAGGTGAATCCTTCTTCGTTGACGGTGCAGCTAACTCCACACAGGGCTTTATTGTAGCAGACCTCAGTGACACAGAGTATTCAAACGTTAAGGTAATGATAGACGGCCTTGCAGCTCACGTTAACCTTGAACTTGTAATTTCACTCTATGCCTATACGGATAGCGCAGATGTAGAGTTTATCCAAAGCGAGGATACAAACAGTGCCTGCTCAAGCGTTGAAAAGACAGACGCAACCCTCTATACAGTATCTCTTACCTCTGTTGTAGATAAGCCTAACACAGGACTTGATATGCTCCCACCCTATAACAAGGAAAACGCATAAATAAAATCAAAATCCACACTCGAAAAGAGTGTGGATTTTTTTCTTATTGAAAGCTTTTTCTATACTCTGACGGAGATTTGCCCGTGCAAGACTTGAAAATTCTGGAGAAAAAATTGAAATTGGAGTAACCGCACATTGTGGCAATTTCATTTATTGGCATGTCGCTTGTTTCAAGCAAATCAATGGCATGCTGTATTCGCAAATTCATGATATATTTTGTGGGAGTTATTCCCATCTGCTTTTTGAAAAGCTTATTGTATAGCGTTACGCACATTCCCTCCATTTTTGCAAGCTCCGGGATTTTTATTTGGTCCGCATAGTGCTCGTTTATAAAGCGTATCGATTTGGAGAGAAGCAAGCTTCCTTCCTTTTCGTTAATAGCTCGTGATATTTCTATTAATATTCGCTCAAATAAAATAGCAAGCTCTCTTTCGAGAAAATCGTCATTTTTTGCAAAGGCATCAAAAAGGGATTTGAAACGCTTTTGTAAATGATTTTTAGGGCTCAATGCGCTAACGCTTGGAAATAGCGGTATTTTATATTCATCAAGCTTTTTTTGAGCCTCGCTTCCCGTAAAGTGAACGCATAAAAAATAAATATGCTCGCCAAAGCTTTGGTATCTGTAGGGTACCTTTGGCGGAATGATAAAGAGCTCTCCCTCTTTTACATCTGCTATGCCACCGTTTGCCTCTACTCTTAATTTTCCTTCGATAAGATATATCAAATAGTAGTCAAGCCTTCCGCTTTTATTAAAGCAAATGTCCTCTATATTTGTATTGACACAAGAGCCGATATTGACAATAATAGGGGCGTCATCGCTTTCGACAGAGTTATAATTAACCTCAGTATGCTTTACTATTCTGTTCGAATTTTTTACATATAAACAGTTTTTCATAATACCCTCGTGTTAAATAGTGCTAAAATTGTGTAAGATAGTTGTTGCAAGAGCTTTAATAATATTGTATCATAAAAGTACAATTATGTCAAATATTTTTAGAATTGAGGAGAAATTTATGAAAAAGAAGCTTTTGCTATTTATTATCACGATAGTAGCAATAATGTCAATTTGTGCAATTTCGGCAAGCGCTGCTACCACGAGCGAGTTCGGTGAAATTGAAACCGTTGACAATATCGACCTTACAGGTATGAATCCCGAGTCGGACAAGAGAATAGTTATTGTTGATGCAAACGGTGCATATCACACCTATCCTGCAAATTACTTTGTTAGCAATAACACAACCTTCACCTATGATTTTACCCCGTTTAAAAATGCAACAGGTATTACCTACACGAAGCATAGTGTTATAAGAGTTGAGGTGCCTGACAATATCTTAGAGGCAGGAAACTGTAAGGATTTGTCACAAACCAACAATCTTGAGGAAATTATATTCTCACCAACCTCTCAGCTTCAAAAGCTTAATTACGGTTGCTTCTACGCTAATAAAAAGCTCAAAAAGCTCAACATTCCCGCAAGCGTCACCACAATTGAAACTCTCGTTATCAATAACTCAACTCTTGAAGAACTTATATTTGATGACGGATTTTCAGCGCCGTTGCCCAAGGATTCCTTTAAGGGGGCATTAGGTGTAAAAAAGGTCGTATTTTCCAACCAAATGACAACCATTGCCGATGAAGCGCTTAACCAAACCCTTGGCGAATCGCTTAAAGAATTCCGTATGGGCGCATCCCTTACAAATCTCGGCGCAAAAAATATGTCATATGTAAAGCAAAGCGTTAAGATCTATATGCCATCTCAGCTCTTTTCCGATCTTGACGAAATTAATATGGAAACATTTTCATGGTGGAGTAGCTCCGCATGCCTTCCGACAGGCGTAATATTCTTTACAGGCTCCAAGGCTCAAATGGAAGCACTTGTTGCAAAATCTACCTATGACCGAGTAATTTGTTCAAGCGCAGAATTGGTAGAATGGGATTCAACAAAGACCGATGATGAATATATCCCAACAAGCGGTTGGAGAATAGTTTACAACTATAATACCTGTGAGGCGTTTTACGAGGGAGAGCACGATTATCAGGGCACAGGACTCTGTGTTGACGGAATGCTTTGTGAAAATTGCCAAAGAAATATCCCCGGCACACAAAGCCATAGCTTCAAGCAAACCGTAGAATACGCAAACGGCTACACCGAAAAGGGAATATATTGCAACGAATGCGTAAACGAGGGCTGTACAAAGCTTGATGAAAGCAGAGAGCTCGCTCCTATTTTCGGCGCATTGGCAGAGAACGGCTATTCCTCAAACGGCACAGGAATTGCATTCGGTGGCTATACCGTAAATGTTGAGGCACTTACCGAGTTCAATACAGTAAACAAGAATAACACGCTTACCTATGGCGTAGTAATAATGAACCCTAAGTATGTAGGCGACTCCTTCTTTACAGACGGTAGCGTAAACGCATCAAAGGGCTTTATCGTAGCTGATATGAGCGCAAGCGAATACTCCAATATCAAGGTTATGATAGACGGTCTTGGCGCAAATAAATCCCTTGAGCTTGTAATCGCACTCTATGCTTATACAGATAGCGCAGATGTAGAGTTTATCCAAAGCGAGGATACAAACAGCGCATGCTCAAGCGTTGAAAAGGCAGACGCAACCCTCTACACAGTATCTCTTGATTCTGTTGTGAATAAGCCAAACACAGGACTTGATATGCTCCCACCCTACAACAAGGAAAATGCGTAACCAA
>JAZTXV010000038.1:0-48238 GCA_045636605.1 Eubacteriales bacterium
TGTTGAATTCATTCAAGCGGAAAATACTGCTTGCAAGGTAACAACAACCGATTTCGAGGACGGAACACTTTACACAGTAAACTACGCAACTGCGAAGAGTGCTCTTACAGTAGAAGAAATTGATGCTATCGTTCCAAGCAAGGAATATTGATTAACATAAAAAGGAAGTGAATTTCACTTCCTTTTTTATTTTAAATTCCCATATTTTTATCAAGAGTACGGAGCTGAATTGCCTCTGCAAGATGCCTTGGTTCAATCTCTTGAGTGCCTGCAAGATCGGCTATCGTACGGGCAAGACGCAGAATTCTGTCGTGTCCACGTGCGGAAAGCCCAAGCTTATCATAAGCACGCTCCATAAGACGTGAGCATGCCTCGTCAAGCTTGCAGAATTTGCGGATGTGTCGAGGCTCCATTTGAGCATTACAGTAAATTGGCGTTCCGTTGTCCGTCAGCTCGCCCTTGAAGCGCTCAAAGGCAATTTGCCTTGCTCGGTTTACACGCTTTCGTATCTCACTTGACGGCTCCTCGGCTCTTTCGTCACTTGAAATTTCGCTGTACGAAAGAGAGGATACCTCAATTTGAATGTCAATTCTGTCAAGCAACGGACCGCTTATCTTGCTTATGTATTTTCTAACATCGGCATCACTGCACGTGCATTCGTGTGTAGGATGACCTCGATAGCCACATCTGCAGGGATTCATAGCGCAAACAAGCATAAATGAGCAGGGATATCTGACTCTGCCGGATGCTCGTGTAATCGTAACCGCACCATCCTCAAGAGGCTGTCTTAATGCCTCGGTTACGCTCTTTGAAAATTCCGGAAATTCGTCAAGAAAAAGAACGCCGTTGTTGGCAAGAGAAATCTCGCCGGGCATAGGAATTCTGCCACCTCCAACAAGCGATGGCGTTGACATGGTATGATGTGGAGAACGGAAGGGACGTGTACGAATAAGTGATACATCACTCGGTAAAATGCCCGAAATCGAATGTACCTTTGTCGTTTCAATGCTTTCCTCGAAGGTCATTTCGGGAAGAATGGACGGTATGCGCTTTGCAATCATTGATTTTCCTGTACCGGGAGGGCCGATAAGCAGTAAATTGTGACCGCCTGCTGCCGCAACCTCGGCAGCGCGCTTCGCCAGGGCTTGCCCCTTAACGTCGGCAAAATCGGGACAGCTCACCGCCATCTCACTCTCGTCGGGAGTATATTCGTATTTAGACAAATCACCAATACCGATAAGAAAATTAACAAGCTCACGTGCATCCTTGACTCCGTAAACGTCAATGCCCTTGATAACGGAGGCCTCACGTGCATTCTCGTAGGGAACAAAAATTCGCTTTTTACCGGCATTCTTGGCTGAAATTGCCATACATAATACACCACGCACAGGGCGAATTTCACCAGATAGCGAAAGCTCTCCGATAAAGCAATCCTCGCTTATGTCAACTCTTTCGCTGTCCTCACGGTTGCCGAGCTTGTACGATGCCTTCAAAAGACTTATGAGAATAGCAAGGTCAAAGGCGGAGCCTTCCTTCTTTACATCGGCAGGCGCCAGGTTTACGATTATTTCCAAATCGGGAAAGCCAAAGCCCGCATTGAGAGCCGCAGAGCGAACCCTCTCCTTTGCTTCCTTTATTGCGTTATCGGGTAATCCTACTATCTCAAACACGGACATACGCTTTGTGCAGTTGCACTCTACCGTAACCAAAAATCCGTCAATACCCGAAATGCCCGCACTGTATGCACAGCTTAACATAAAAATTCTCCTACTCAGGTCAAAATTAGTGTTTTACACAAAAATCTTATCATAAAATTTCAAAAATATCAAGACAAAACACCTAAAATATGGTAATATATTGTTGAAGAAACCGAAAAGGAGAGTAAAAATGAAAAAATCGTTTGCAGCAAAGGTAAAATTCAGTGAGCAGGATGCCCAAAAGCTCGCATATGTTGCCAAGAGTGAGGGAATGAGCGTTGAAAAGCTTTTGGTATTTTTGGCAAGACAAAAAATTGCGTATTTTGAGCGTACCAAGGGCAAAATTAAGGACTTAAACGACATCTCAGTTGACGAATTTGAGATTTTTGAGCAAAAATAGAAGAAAAATTTGTACAATTTAATTAAAAATTAAAAATTTGTCCCTTATCTATTGAATTTCTACCCGAAAAGTGATATTATAGATAGGGCACGGCCAAAAGAGGTCGGACAACCCCATACAGTTTTTTAAAAAATTAAAATAAATTTTTAGGAGGATTTTTTCTTATGGTAACAAGAAAGAAACAGTCGATGGACGGTAATACCGCCGCCGCTACAGTCAGCTATGCGTTTACTGAAGTTGCAGCAATTTACCCCATCACCCCGTCAAGCGTAATGGCAGAGCTTACTGACTCTTGGTCAGCAACAGGTCTCCAGAACATCTTTGGCGAAAAGGTAAGAGTTACAGAGATGCAGTCCGAGGCAGGCGCTGCAGGTACTGTACACGGCTCACTCGCAGCAGGTGCGCTCACCACAACCTACACAGCATCACAGGGACTTCTTTTGATGATTCCTAACATGTACAAGATTGCAGGTGAATTGCTCCCTAACGTTATTCACGTATCTGCTCGTTGTGTTGCATCACACGCACTTAACATTTTCGGAGACCACTCCGACGTATATGCTTGCCGTCAAACAGGCTATGCTATGATGGCAAACACCAATCCTCAGGAGGTTATGGACCTTGGCGCAGTTGCACACCTTGCAACAATTAAGGGTAGAGTTCCTTTCCTTAACTTCTTCGACGGCTTCCGTACATCACACGAGATCCAAAAGATTGAGGTTTGGGACTATGCAGACCTTGAGGAAATGGTAGATAAGGATGCAATCGCAGCATTCCGTGCAAGAGCAATCAATCCTGAGCATCCTGTTCTTCGTGGCTCGGCTGAAAACGGAGATATCTTCTTCCAGCACAGAGAAGCATGTAACAGATACTACGATGCACTTCCTGCAATCGTTGAGGAGTACATGGACAAGGTTAATGCAAAGATCGGTACAAACTACAAGCTCTTCAACTACTATGGTGCTGAGGATGCAGACAGAGTTATCGTTGCTATGGGCTCTGTATGTGACGTTTGTGAAGAGGTTATTGATTACCTTCTCGCTAAGGGTGAAAAGGTTGGTCTTGTTAAGGTAAGACTTTACCGTCCTTTCGTAGCAGAGAAGCTCTTTGAGGCTATTCCTGCAACAGCTAAGAAGATTGCAGTTCTTGACAGAACCAAGGAGCCCGGCTCACTTGGCGAGCCTCTCTACCTTGACGTTATTTCAGCTCTCGCTATGAAGGGCTCAAGCGCAAAGGTTGTTGGCGGACGTTACGGTCTTGGCTCAAAGGATACAACTCCCGCATCTATTTTCGCAGTATACGAGAACCTCGCTCTCGATACACCTAAGAATAACTTCACAATCGGTATTGTTGACGACGTTACAGGTCTTTCACTTCCCGAGACTGTTGCTCCCGACACAAGCGCAGAGGGCACAATCTCCTGCAAATTCTGGGGACTTGGCGGAGACGGAACCGTTGGTGCTAACAAGAACTCCATTAAGATTATCGGTGACAACACCGACAAGTATATTCAAGCATACTTCCAGTATGACTCAAAGAAGACAGGTGGTATTACAATTTCTCACCTTCGCTTCGGTGACAAGCAAATCAAGAGCCCTTACTACATCACAAAGGCTGACTTCGTTGCATGTCACAACCCATCATACATGCTCAAGGGCTACAAGATCGTAAACGACGTTAAGCCCGGCGGTACATTCCTTCTCAACTGTCAATGGACTCCCGAGGAGCTCGAGGCTAACCTTCCTAACGAGGCTAAGAGATACATCGCTGAGAACAACATCAACTTCTACATTGTAAACGCTATTGACAAGGCAATCGAAATCGGAATGGGCAAGAGAACTAACACAATTCTCCAAAGCGCATTCTTCGCACTTGCTAACATTATGCCAATCGACGTAGCAATCGAGAAGATGAAGTATATGGCTAAGAAGTCATATCTCAAAAAGGGTGAGGCAGTAGTTGAAATGAACTACAAGGCTATCGACGCAGGTAAGGATGCAATCGTTAAGGTTGTAGTTCCTGAGGCTTGGAAGACTCTTGACGTTTCCACAACAAAGACAACTGTAAACGGCACTCGTCCTGAGCTTGTTAAGTACGTTGAAAACGTTCTTATTCCTGTTTCCATGATGCAGGGTGACTCACTCCCCGTATCTGCATTCGTTGACTATGCAGACGGTACATTCCCACAGGGCGCTGCAGCTTACGAGAAGCGTGGCGTTGCAGTAACAGTTCCCGAGTGGATTCCCGAAAACTGTATCCAATGTAATAACTGTGCATACGTATGTCCTCACGCAACAATCCGTCCGTTCGCTCTTGATGCAAGCGAGGCTGAAAAGGCTCCTGCTGCTACCAAGTACACAGCGAAGATGATCGGTAAGGGATGCGAGGCTTACAAGTTCACAATGACAATAAGCCCGCTTGACTGTATGGGATGCGGACTCTGTGTAAACGTATGTCCTGTTGCTATTAAGGCAAAGGCAAACGGCACACCCGAAAAGACCGCTATCAGAATGGTTCCTCAGGCTACACAGCTTGATCAACAGGACGTATTCGACTTCGCAGTTGCTAACGTAACAAAGAAGAACCTTCCATTTGCTGAATTCTCAGTTAAGGGTAGCCAGTTCAACCAGCCACTTCTCGAGTTCTCAGGCTCTTGCGCAGGCTGTGCTGAAACATCATATGCACGTCTTATCACACAGCTCTTCGGCGAGAGAATGTACATTTCTAACGCAACAGGCTGTTCATCAATTTGGGGTGGCTCAGCTCCTTCAACACCTTACACAGTAAACAGAGACAGCGGATGTGGTCCTGCTTGGGCTAACTCTCTGTTCGAGGACAACGCAGAGCACGGTCTTGGTATGTTCCTTGGTCAAAAGGCTATTCGTGAAAGACTTATCGCTAAGATAAGAGAAATGATGGCAAGCGACAAGGCATCAGACGAGTTCAAGGCAGCAGCTCAGGCATTCCTTGATACAATGAACGACGGTAAGGCAAACGGCCCTGCTACCAAGGCTCTCATTGTTGAGCTTGAAAAGGCAGCAGCTGCAGGTTGTCCTTTGGCTAAGGAAATCCTCGCAGAGAAGGATTACCTTGCTAAGAAGTCCGTATGGATCTTCGGTGGAGACGGATGGGCTTACGATATCGGCTTCGGCGGTCTTGACCACGTTCTCGCATCAGGTGAGGATGTAAACGTAATGGTATTCGATACCGAGGTTTACTCTAACACAGGTGGACAGGCTTCAAAGGCTTCCAATCTCGGACAGGTTGCTCAGTTCGCAGCAGCAGGTAAGGCAATCGGCAAGAAGAACCTCGCTGAAATTGCTATGTCCTACGGCTACGTTTATGTTGCTCAAATCGCTATGGGAGCAGATCCTGCTCAGACCATCAAGGCATTGGCAGAGGCAGAGGCATATCCGGGACCATCACTCATCATCGGCTATGCTCCATGTGAGATGCACGGTCTTAAGGGTGGTATGACCAACTGTCAAGGCGAAATGAAGAGAGCAGTTGAGGCAGGCTACTGGCATATGTTCAGATTCAACCCTGCACTCAAGGCAGAGGGCAAGAATCCATTCTCGCTCGACTCTAAGGAGCCAACAGGCGACTACGGCGCATTCATCACAAGTGAAACACGTTACAGCCGTCTTGTTCAACAGTTCCCTGACAGAGCATCTGACCTCTTTGCAAGAGCTGAAGAAAATGCTAAGGCTAAGTACGAGAGACTTCTCAGATTTACTGAGCTTTACAAATAATTGCTAAACAAAAGCCCCTTGAGCAATCAAGGGGCTTTTTGCGGAGTGGTATAATAAATAACAAAAAACTTTTCAAAAAAGGTTGACAAAGTAAATAGAGTGTGATATACTAATCGTGTAAAGGAATGTACGGGTGTATTGTACCCTACACAGACTTTCTCTTATGGACCACGGAGGAATAATTAAGATGAGATATATAAGACCTGAAATAGAAATAGCGGAAGTTCAAACTGAGGACGTTATCACGCTTTCACTTGGCGACATCTTGAACTGGGGCACTCTTACAGAGGAGCAAAAGTCACAGGTTGACATTGGCACAACCACTGACGATGAAGGAAACAAAAGCGGAAACGTTAACGTTGGCGCCGACTTCTTCAACTAATAATAAAGTACATAAGTCCACACTCGGCGAGTGTGGATTTTATTTTTTTTGTTGCCCAAAATGCTCAAGGTGGTAAAAACAAATCTGTTGACATATATGCTCGTGTGTGTTAAAATATATGTGTATACTATTTAATGTAGGAAATTTTCCAAAAAGGAGAAAATATATGCTTAGAATTGAAAACCTAACAAAAAAATACGGAGAAAAAAAGGCTGTTGATTCCCTTAGCCTTCACATAAAGGCCGGAGAAATGTATGCATTTATCGGTCATAACGGCGCAGGTAAAACAACCACAATAAAATCCTGCTGCGGACTCCTTGATTTCGATGAGGGCGAAATCTACATTGACGGATTTTCCATTAAGGAAAACCCCATCGAATGTAAAAAGAAAATTGCATATCTGCCCGATAATCCCGACCTTTATGAATTTATGAGCGGCATAAAATATCTTAAGTTTATTGCCGATATCTTTGGCGTGTCCAAGGAGGACAGAGAGGCGAGAATAAAGAAATATGCCGATATGCTCGAGCTGACATCTAATCTCGCTCAGCCAATCTCCTCATATTCTCACGGTATGAAGCAAAAGCTTGCGCTTATCTCTGCGCTCATTCACGAGCCGAAGCTTCTCATAATGGATGAGCCGTTTGTAGGCCTCGATCCAAAGGCGGCATTTCTTCTCAAGGAGGAAATGAAGCGCATTTGCGAAAACGGAGGCGCTATCTTCTTCTCAACCCACGTTCTTGACGTTGCCGAAAAAATTTGCGATAAAATCGCAATCATTAAAAACGGCGCTCTTGTGGTAAGCGGAACAATGGAAGAGGTTAAGGGCGACGAAAGCCTTGAAAGCGTATTTCTTGAGCTGGAGGACACAAATGTTTAAAACACTTTTAAAATCTCGCTTTGATGCGTTTTGGGCATCGTTTTCGGGCACGGGCAATGCTAACAAAAAGAAGCGCTCACCCGTCGCAACGGGCTTCCTTATCGCTCTGTTCGTGTTCTTGGCAGCATATCTTATGTTTGCCTTCGGCATTATGTGCTTCGGTATGGATGTTCTCGCTCTCGAAACAGGTGATGCGTGGCTTTCTCAAACACTCGGAGTAATGGTGGCATCGCTTCTGTGTGTCATAGGAAGCGTCTTTACCGCAAAAACTCAAATCTTCGAAAGCAGGGATAACGAAATGCTCCTTGCTATGCCGATAGAGCCAAAATATATCTTTTTGAGCCGTATGACAATGCTTCTTATCGTAAATTACGCGCTTGAGGCAATCGTTATGCTCCCCGTAATCGCAGTTCATTCGGTTGTCGTGGGTTATTCCTTTGTCGGCTCAATGTTCACTCTTTTAGTATTTATTATGATACCGTTTTTCACGCTTACAATTTCAACCCTTATTGCGTGGATTATTTCTATCATTTCCTCAAGGCTCAGAAATAAAACATTAGTAAGCGTTTTGTTTACTGTTCTGTTCCTTATCGTGTACTTTGTTGCCTGTGGCGCATTCGGCGGAATGGTGGGCGCAGGCGCAGAGGGTGATATAGACCTCTCGGGACTCAAAAACACATACGTATTCTATTGGATGGGTAGCGCAATGAGCGACGGTAACGCCGTAAATTTGCTTCTTTCCCTTGCTTGCACGGTAATTCCTGCGCTAATAACCTTCATTCTCTTGAATCGCAGCTTCGTAAAAATTATAACCACCGTAAGAGGTGCAAAGAAGATAGAGTACAGAGAAAAGAGCGAGAAAACAAGCTCTCCTCTTACAGCAGTCTATAAAAAGGAGCTTCGTCGCTTCTTCACATCATATGCTTACATTCTCAATGCAGGTATAGGTAATATAATGACAGTAATACTTGCTGTTATGATAGCATTTGTCGCGCCCGACATTCTTGTCGAGCTTCAAGCCGAGCCAATGGTGGCGGGTATAGCGTCAACGCTATTGCCAACTGTCGCTTCAATGATAATAATCATCACCGCATCAATGAATTTTGTGTCCGCGCCCTCAATCTCGCTTGAGGACAAAAATCTCTGGATATTGCAAAGCGCTCCAATCTCACCCAAAAAGGTGCTTGTGGCAAAGCTTTTGACTCATATTACAATTTGCTTGCCACTCACCCTGATTAGCGCGATAATCGTTGCTATCGGCTTGAAATTCACCGTGCTCGACTTCGTTGCTATTATCCTGTCATCAATAGCAGTGGTTGCCTTTACCGCATATTTTGGACTTGCGCTTGGCGTGAAATTCCCGAAATTCGATTGGCAAAACGAAACTGTCGCAGTAAAGCAGGGCTTTGCCGTATTTGGCGCTATGTTCGGTACTATGATATGGGTAATGATATTCTTTGGTGTGGGAATATTGCTTGGCGTTTTAGGCATTGGCTTCTGGGTGACAGGATTCATGTTCACCGTAGTAAGCGCTATCGTTTGTGTGCTTTTGTACCTCTATTTAATGAATGGCGGCGCAAGGCGCTTTGCAGACCTTAAAAGATAAAAAGGAAAAATTATGAAAGAGCTACTTTGTCCTGCGGGCAATTTTGAAAAAATGAAGGCGGCAATCCTTTACGGAGCAGATGCCGTATATCTTGCCTCCGATATGTTCGGAATGAGAGCGCAGGCGGATAATTTCACCCTTGACGAGCTTGCCGAGGCGACGGAATACGCACACTCCAAAGGGGTAAAAATCTATGTTACAGTAAATACAATGCCACATACGTGCGAGTATGAAAGGCTAAAAAAATACTTGGTCCGTCTTGACGAGATAGGCGTTGATGCGCTTATAATCTCCGACCTTGGCGTGTTCACTCTCGCAAGAGAGCTAATACCCAAAATGGAGCTTCACATCTCCACTCAGGCAAGCACTGTTTCCGCCTTTACAGCTACATCTTGGCACAAAATGGGCGCTAAGAGGGTTGTTTTGGCACGAGAGCTTTCCCTTGCCGAAATAAACGAAATAAGAGCCAACACTCCCAAATCCTTGGAGCTTGAATGCTTCATTCACGGCTCCATGTGTATTTCATATAGTGGCAGATGCCTGCTCTCCAACTATTACACGGGCAGAGATGCCAACCGTGGTGCGTGCGCTCAACCGTGCAGATGGAACTATACAAATGCGCATCCTATCGCATTTGCCGAGGAAAAACGCACTGATGATGTATTGAGCATCGAGGAGTATAAGGAGGGCACCTTCATTATGTCCTCTAAGGATATGTGTATGATAGAGCATATTCCCGCCCTTATGGAAAGCGGAATTGACAGCTTTAAAATCGAGGGCAGAATGAAAAGCGCGTATTATACGGCAATCTGTGCAAATACTTACAGAATGGCAATGGATGCATATATTGCAAGCCCCACCGAATATAAATTTAATGCGGATTGGCTAAGAGAGCTGAATAGTGTAAGCCACCGTGAATACGCAACAGGCTTCTATTTTGACAGTCCGATGGACGCCCCTCAAACTGTTACAAATATGGGCTATTTGCGTGAAAAGGCATACCTCTGTGTCGCACAAACGGATAGTGACGGCGACGGCTACGCTATCTTTATGCAGAAAAATAAGCTTTCTTACGGTGACAGTGTGGAGCTTATCACTCCCGGCAAATGCGGAGCGCCCTTCACGGTTGACGAAATGATCGGCTTGAACGGTGAAAAAATCTCTTCTGCGCCACACCCCTCGATGCTTTTCAAGCTTAAGGTGCCGTTTGAGGTAAAAGCAGGCGACATTCTTCGCTCGTCTGACAGATAAGGAAGGAGAGAGCAATGCAAACATTTATTGAAATTCTAAAGGCAATATTCATTGGAATAATCCAAGGTATTACCGAATGGCTTCCTGTGTCAAGCACGGGACATATGATAATTGCAAACGAATTCGTGCATCTCAACGTAAGTGATGCGTGCTGGAATCTTTTCGAGGTCATAACACAGCTCGGCTCGATTTTGGCGGTTGTAATTTTGTTCTTCGACAAGCTAAATCCGTTCTCAAAAAGAAAATCTCCCGAGCTTAAAAGACAAACATGGACTCTTTGGCTCAGAGTAATTGTCGCAGTCCTTCCCGCCGCCATAATCGGAATACTGTTTGAGGATTGGCTTGACGAAACCTTCTATGCGTTCGTTCCCGTTGCAATAGCGCTTATCGTTTACGGCATTTTGTTTATCATTATCGAACGCATAAACAAAAACAGAAAAATGAAATACGAGAGCGTTTACGATATAGATTATCCCACCGCACTCAAAATCGGATGCTTTCAGGTTTTGGCGCTCATTCCGGGTACGTCACGCTCCGGCTCAACCATTCTCGGTGCTTCAACCGTTGGCGTTTCAAGAGAAGCGGCGGCAGAGTTTTCGTTCTTTTTGGCAATTCCCGTAATGCTCGGCGCATCTGCGCTTAAGGTTCTTAAGTTCGCACTTGACGGCGCATCGCTTTCCTCAACCGAGATAATAGTGCTTATAAGTGGCACCTTGACCGCCTTCGCCGTGTCCCTTGTGGTAATCAAATTCCTTATGAGCTTTGTAAAAAGACATAGCTTTGAGAGCTTCGGCTGGTACAGAATTGTACTCGGCGCAATATTGATTATATATGCGCTCGTAAAATAATTAAAAAATTTCAAAAAAACAGTTGCATATTTGAAAAAAGTGTGATAATATATCTGTGGAAAAAATTATAATATAAAAAATAGGAGATTTCGAAAATGACCTACAACAAGAGAACCATTGAAGACATTGACGTAGCGGGCAAAAGAGTCCTCGTAAGATGCGACTTTAACGTTCCGCTCAAGGACGGAGTTATCACATCCGACAAGAGAATAGTAGGAGCGCTTCCTACAATCAAGTACCTTCTCGAAAAGGGCGCTAAGGTTATCCTTTGCTCACACATGGGTAAGCCTCATAGCATCTTCACAGAGGGCTTCGGACTTACAAAGAAGGAGAAGAAAAAGGTAGAGGAGCTTCCCGAGGCAGAGAGAGCCGAGGCAACAGCAGCGCTTCTTGCAAAGGCTATTGTTGACGATAAGAAGAAGCTTACCCTCGCTCCCGTTGCAGTAAGACTTAACGAGCTTCTCGGAGAGGGCACAGTTACATTTGCAGAGGACATCATAGGCCCCGATGCAAAGGCAAAGGTTGCAGCTCTTGAGTGTGGCAAGGCAGTTCTTCTTGAGAACGTTCGCTTTGACGCAAGAGAAACAAAGAACAACCCCGATTTTGCTCGTGAGCTTGCGGCTTATGCAGATATTTATGTAAATGACGCATTTGGTACAGCACACCGTGCACACGCAACAACAGCAGGCGTTGCAGATTATCTTCCTGCAGTTTGCGGATACCTCATTCAAAAGGAAATCGGCATTATGGGTAAGGCATTGGCTGATCCTGCTCGTCCATTCGTTGCAATTCTCGGTGGCGCTAAGGTTTCTGATAAGATCGGCGTTATCAATAATCTTCTTGAAAAGGTTGATACACTTATCATCGGTGGCGGTATGGCATACACCTTCTTCAAGGCTATGGGCTACAACGTAGGCACATCGCTTTGCGAGGACGATAAGGTTGAGCTTGCAAGAGAAATGATGGCTAAGGCAGAGGCTAAGGGCGTTAAGTTCCTTCTCCCTGTTGATAACAAGCTCGGTCTTGCATATGACGAGAACACAGAGTCTATGTTCTGTGATTCAAACGCATTCCCTGAGGGCTGGATGGGACTTGATATCGGTCCTAAGACACAGGAAATTTTCTCTGCGGCAATTAAGGGCGCAGGTACAGTAGTATGGAACGGTCCTATGGGCGTTTCCGAGTGGAAGAATTTCGCATCGGGAACAGAGGCTGTAGCTAAGGCAGTTGCAGAAAGCGGCGCTATCTCCATCATCGGAGGCGGTGACTCTGCAGCAGCAGTTGAAAAGCTCGGCTACGCTGAGAAGATGACACACATCTCAACAGGCGGCGGCGCATCTCTTGAGTTCCTCGAGTGACTTGAGCTTCCCGGCATTGCTTGTCTTTTGGACAAATAATTAAACCAAAATAGAAAACTGGCGCACCCCGTCAGTTTTCTGCATTTAATAAATAACATAAAGGTAGGACTAAAAAATGAGAAGAAAAGTAATTGCAGGCAACTGGAAAATGAATATGACACCCTCACAGGCAAAGGCTCTTATCGAGCAAACAAAGCCACTTGTTGAGGGTAAGAATAACTGTGACATCATCTTCTGCGTACCGTTTGTGGACATTTATGCAGCTCAAGAGGCAGCAAGAGGCTCAAACATCAAAATCGGTGCAGAGAATGTTCACTTTGCTCCTAAGGGCGCATACACAGGCGAAATCTCCGCTGAAATGCTCGTCGAGTGCGGAGTTGAGTACGTAATCATCGGTCACAGCGAAAGAAGACAGTACTTTGGTGAAACCGACGAAACCGTAAACGCAAGAACAAAGGCAGCTCTCGAGGCAGGAATGAAGGTTATCCTCTGTCTTGGTGAGGTTAAGGAGGAAAGAGTAAACGGCATTACAAACGAGGTTGTTGCAATGCAAACAAAGCTTGACTTGCTTGGCGTAACCGAGGAGCAGCTTGCAAATGTTATTATCGCATACGAGCCTGTATGGGCAATCGGCACAGGACTTACCGCAACACCTGAGCAGGCAGACGAAACCTGTGGCGTAATCCGTGATACAATCGCAGCAATTTACAGCGCAGAGGCAGCAGAGAAGATCATTATCCAATACGGCGGATCAATGAATGCGGCAAACGCAGCAGAGCTTCTCTCTAAGCCAAATGTTGATGGCGGACTTATCGGTGGCGCTTCGCTTAAGGCTAATGATTTTGCTACTATTGTTAATGCCGCTCAATAATTTTGATTTCCAATAAGCTTCGTTATGCTTCGTTGCTCCCGAATGCCGACCTCGATGTACGCCTATGTACATCATCGTCCGTCATTCTTGCGGTGCGCCTTGCCTAACTCGCTTCTTGAAAATCAAACGGATACCAATAAGCTTCGTTATGCCTCGTTGCTCCCGAATGCCGACCTCGACTATCCTAAAGATAGCCATCGTCAAACCACCGCGGGCAACAGAATAGGAATATTAACAACAAAATCCACACCTCAAAAAGAGGTGTGGATTTTTATATTTCTTTATAGCTTGCAAATTTGAGCCCTCGGGAATTATTTTACCTCAATTCTAAACGAGAAGCTGCTTGCGGGCATCTTAGCATCAATATTTACACAGTAAACATCGCTACCCTTTTTGATGCTTCCGTCACTGTTAAGCTCAAGCGCACGTTCATCAACAGAGTAGGACGCAACGCCCTTCGCACTGTCAAAGGTGATTATAAGATTGTCAATTTCAATCACACCGTCGCTTATTTTAGGCTCAAAGTATGTCACAAATCTTTCGCTGAATGTGCCCTCGCCCTCAATTTCAAAATCGTCGACAATATCAACACCGCTTTCGTCACATTTGTAGTGGCGAATGAGCTTTTTAAGCTCATCTTGACCGTAAAGCTCCTTGAAATCAATGCTTACAACACCGTTTTCAAAGGTTGTATAGGAGCGTGTGTCGGGAATGTTGACTTGATATTTTCCGTTAATAATAGGCACATTGTGACCTCTTGATGAGGTTTCAAGATATGTGTATCTATATTCGTTTTCAAAGTATTGTCTTGTATATGGACGCCCACCTATGTCGCAAAGCACCTGCTTGTCATCCTGAGCGAAAATAAACGAGCCAACATCGTTGTGGTTATGACTTTCGCCGTTCGAGCCACCTCGACACGCAAAGCTATAGCTTGGAGTTCTCTTGACATACCAGCCCTGGTTAGCCATAAAGTACTCACAATCCCTTGAAAGCTCAGAGGATGAGCAAGCATCGCTATAACAAATAAATGTGTCAAGGAAAAATGGGAAGTAGTGCACATTGTAAACAATGGTGCTCTTTGGTGGAAGCTCATAAGCATCACCGAAAATAGACTTGAACTTGTAAGCAAGGCCTGCACTAATGGTCATTTTTCCGCCAAGACCGCAGTCGCCGAATGTAACAACGACATTCTCGTCGAGAATCATTTTTTGATAAAAGGTTGCAATGCTCTTGATTTTCTCACCTGCCAAAAGGTCACATTCTCCGTTTGAGAAGGAGCGGAGCATATCCGCATAAGCCACATAGTAGCCGAACCCGTAGCCCCAATAGCCTGCACCCTCTGTGCAAACACCGTCATCTCCGTATTCGTCGACATATGTCTGCATATCGTGATTAATTCTGTCCTTTACAAGCTCAAAAACATCGGGACGGTTGAGCATAAGTGTACAGCCTACGCTACCTGTGCAAACGGTAGTCCAGTTGTTTGACCTGAACTCCCAGTGCCATCTTTGAGATAGGAACGGCTCAACGACTCTTCTGTCAATCTCGGTGTCAATTCTCTTTATAATAAGCGGGTGAAGCCTGTCGCCAAGAAGCCTTTTAATAAGAGCCATTGCCATACCCATTGTGCATGAATCGAGGTCAAGCTCAAACTGATTTATCTTATCAAGAGGGCCCATATGCGCAGGGAGCGCCCACGCAAACATATCGCAAATTTCGAAAATTGTATCCTGTAAAAGTGTAAGATATTCCTCGTTTTCAGGATAAATCAACGCCATAGCCGTACAGGTAAAGAGCCTGTGCTGACGGCGGAAAAAGTCCTTTTGATAGGTGTTTCTGTCGCCTATATCCTGAAATAGACGAAAATGACTAAATTTGCTTGACGGAATGTCGCCTATGCAATATTCCTCATAGTCCTTTTGTAGCGCATCAAGTGCGCCGCTAAATGCGGGTATTTCTCTTGCCCTTGTCCATATGGTACTGTCATAATTCTTATCTAAAATATTCATTTTTGCACCTCGCTCGAAAGAAGCCTTAAGCATTGACATTCTGTTGGCAGCGTAGCAGGAGTGCCATCAGGCATAAATTCAAGATAGTAAACCCTGTCCTCGCCGTTTTCAAGAATTCCAAGATAATTACACCATTCAAGGTGTGCCGCCTCAAGAGAATCCTTGTGAAATTCACCGTTTATAAAATAATGGTTGCATACATGCACATTTGTTGTATAGGGAAGGAGCGCCCTTGCCGCCTCAATATTGTATTCCATACTCATATGAGGATTTGGTTGATAGTAAATCTTTACATTATCACAGCCGATTTTCTTCAAAAAATCAATGGAACGGTGATACTCCTCGGTTATTGTGCCCCAATGGCACTCAAAGGCAAGTGTAAGACCGTACTTTTTTGCAACCTGAGCAATCTCACGTGTGTGAAGAACTGCCCGTCGTTCCATATCTGCGCAAATCTCGCCGCATCCGGGCCAACCCGCCCATATACGAATAACACTTGCGCCGAGCGCCACAGCCGTTTTGCAGACCTTTTTAAAGGCAACAGGCCTGTGCTGTCCCTCGGAATATGTAACACCGTAATACGAGCCGTATGACGCGCACTTGATTCCCTTTGCGTGCATAAGACGCTTTACCTTGCGTGCGAGCTTTACATCTCCCATAGGAACATGCGGAGATGAGCCCCATTCAATATACTCAAGTCCATTCACCCTTGCGAGCTCGATAATTTCCTCTATTCCAAGCTCACGAAAGGTAACCGAAACTAAACCCTGCTTCATAACAAAACCTCTTTTGAAATTAAGTCTTAATAAATGTTTTTGTTTTCACGGTATTCACGCCATACGTTCTCAAAGAAGCCGCCACCCTCTGGAAGAGGACGAACGGGGCGCGCGCCACCGCCAAAGCCACTGCCTGTGTATGTAATTTCAAAAATTCTATCGTTTAAAGCGCCGTCGTCAAGCTCGAAGCGGAATACATCCTCAAGCCCATCGGGAGCCGTACCGTTTTCTGAGGTGTAAATTGCAGAGCCTCGGGATTTTCCGCCCGCCTTCGTGTATGCAATCATAGCGCCTACATACATTTTCTCGGCAAGCAGAGCATCACGCAAGCGATACGCAAGCCAAAGCCTGCTCTGAGAGCCTACCTTAACAAGCGTAGCAAAATCCTCAAACGCACCCGTGAATTCGCTAAGCGCACTCTCAAATCTTGATGCGTTACGAATAGGGCCTGCGACCTCATCCATAAGTGATTGATATTTATCGGTAAGCTCGCTTACGTTGTCCGTATCCGACAAAATAGCTCTTGTGATTTCAAGATGCTTTATAAGAGCGCCTTGTGCCACAGAGTCAAACGCATTTTCGTTTGCAAGAGTATTTTCGCTATGCCTTGAAATGTATTGCGCGCATCTGGTTGAGCCAACCTGACCTGCGTTAAGCGCACTGCCACCCGGACGGTAAACACCGTGTGAGCCGGCAACCTCGCCACACGCAAAGAGGTGAGCAATGTTTGTCTGCCACCACATATCAATATCAAGACCGCCGTTGTTGTGCTGAGCGCAAAGGGCAATCTCAAGCATTTCATTTTCAAGGTCAACGCCCTTAGACAAATACAAGTCGTAAGCGGGCATATTCATAAATTGAAGCCTTTGCAAAGGAGTACCAAAGCAAGCGTGTGCGTTTTCAAGATACTCTCTTGCCTCGCCCTCAAGCTCGTTATACGGAAGCTCGTCAAGACCGTAAGGATTTTTTCTGAAATCAAGATATACTCGTCTGCCTCTCATAACGCTTTCACGGAAAACGAGAAGGTCGATAATAGACGAGCCACCAAGCACCTTTCTGCAGTCAAACGGCCACTCGTAGCCCTTCTTGAAGATTCTCGAAAGACAAGTGCCGATGCTATCAAAATATTCGTTCAAAAATTCGTATTCATTGCCGTCTGCATCAACGGAAACAAAGCGGGGAAGCACCTGCATATATGTGCCTGATACGTTCCATCTCGGAGAGGTAGATGCAAGACCGTATTGCCATTCGGTCAAATTTCTGCCTGTAACGCCCGCTTCAAAGGCAACACCCGTAGCGCCGTGATGTCCGACAGGGTAAACTGTGTTCGAATAAATTCCCGCAGGCCCGCCCGTTGCAATAACAGTATTGTCGGCACAGAATAAAACGAAGCGCTCGTTCTCGCTTTGTGCTATCTTGTTAAGACACAAAACGCCGATGCACGTATCTTCATTTTTAATAAATTCGATAGCCTGAAGCTTATCGTAAATTTTAATGCCACGCTTTTTAACGGCACTTTCAAGGCACTCCGTCATCATCTTTGAGGTGAGAGGGCCGACGCTTGTCGCCCTCGCTCTCGGATCGTGGTCTGTTTTATAGCCAACATATTCGCCAAAGCGATTTACAGGGAACTCAACGCCAAGCTCGCAAAGATGCAAAAATGACATAACGGAAAGCGCCGCCTCTGCGTACGCAATATCTCCGTCAACACACTTGCCGTTGAAAAGGTCCTGCGCCATAGCCTTGGGAGAATCTGGATAGTCGGCGCAAAGATTCATCTTGTAATATGTTTGCTTGTCAGAGCCTGTGTTGCGGGACGTACCCATATTCACACCCTCTGTCACAATGGCAATATCGTCAACTCCGTAATCGTTTAGACGAAGTGCACAGTTGTAGCCTGCCGCACCCGTGCCGATAATAACGGCGCTAAGAGTTACTCGCTTAACGGAAATACTGCCGATTTTAATAATAGCTTCCTTCATAAAAACCTCGTATTAAAGTCTTTGAATGTGCATACCACCGTCAACGATGATTGATTGACCGGTTGTGTAGCCGAGCATACCTGAGCAAAGCACGAAAATAGCATTTGCGCAATCCTCGGGCAAGCCCCATCTTCCCATAGGAACAAGTCCCTCGGCAATTAACTTGTCATATTTTTCCTTAACCTTTTCGGTCATACCTGTTGCGATAATGCCGGGGCAGATTTCGTTTACGGTAATGCCCTCGCCTGCCAAACGGTCAGCAAAAAGCTTTGTAATCATAGTAGCGCCTGCCTTTGAAATGCAATACTCGCCACGGCTTGTGCTTGAGGTGTATGCGGAGCAGGATGATACGTTTGCAATATAACCTCTTATTCCGTTTACAGCCTCCTGCTTGAGCATTTGATTTGCAACTGCTTGGGTTAGGAAAAGAGTACCCTTCGTGTTGATGTCCATAACGAAATCGTAGCTTTCCTCAGTCATCTCAAGAATGTCGTTTCTTACCTTTGGCGCAACACCTGCAACATTGACAAGAACGTCAACTCTGCCAAATGCATCAAGGCAAGCCTTAAGAGCGCCCTCTCTGTCAGATGCGCTTGCAAGATTTCCGCTTACATATACAACGTTTTTAAAGCCCTCGAACTTTTCCTTAACCTTGTCGGCGGAAACGATGTCCATAGCCAAAATAGCATAGCCCTCTTTATCAAATTTTTCAACGCATGCGTAGCCGATACCGCCCGCTGCGCCTGTAATCATAGCAACCTTCATTTTATTATTCCTTTCCTAAAACAAATTTTCTGTAAAGCGGAGCATAGACCTCTGTGTCACGAATTACACATCCGGGAGTACCGCCCTTGCATCTCATAATTTCAGTACACTTGCCGCAGCAAATGCAAAGCTTGCTTGTTTCCAAGCCTCCATTTAACGTGATTGCATTTGCAACGTCGGGATAAGCAAGCGTTTCTCTGCCGTATCCCGCAAAATCAAATTTACCCTCGTTTATGTAGCCTGCGCATACATTTGGGCTAACACCGCCAAGGAACGAGATACCCGAGGAAATAACGGGAGTTCCCTTAATCTCCTGCGCAACCTCTCCGATTCCGTCAAGCATACGCTGAACTCCGAACAGGGGATGCTCCGGCGGCTCGTAGCCACCCTTAGCATAAGGACGATTTACGTGTGGATTGAAATACGGATTGCCCATCGTGCAATCGAGCAAATCAAGGCCGTTTGCAACGAGAATTTTCGCCAATTTCTTAGCTTCGCTAAGGTCAGGAGTGATGCCCTCGCCCTCGTTTACACCGAAGCCGTACGGGTACTCAAAGCCGTCATAAATATTAAGACGTGATGTTATAATAAAGTTATTCTTATCCGTTGCGGCCCTTGCATCTCTTACCGCAGTTGTGAGAAGCCTTGTTCTGTTTTCAAAGCTTCCGCCGTACTTGCCCTCACGGTTGTAGGCGGAGAGGATTTCGCTCAAAAGATATCTGTGACAGCTCTTTATATCTGCGCCGTCAAAGCCACATGCCTCGGCATCAATAGCGCCTCTTACAAGCGCCTCGCAAACCGTGTCGAGATAATCGTCTGTAACGATTCGAGACGGATCAATAGGATTGCTTCCCTCAAAAATCGGGTTGTTGTAGGCGATAAGCGGAGCAGGAGTGCCCTCGGGCTTTGAATATCTTCCCGAATGGGTAAGCTGACAGATAACAATAGGCTCAAAGCCGTTCGCTTTTATACATTCTTCCTTGATATCACAAACAATTCTCTTGAAATCGTCCTTTGTTTTGGGAGTGAGATACATTTGTCTGGGATTTGCACGCCCCTCGCCCAAAACGGCAGTGGCCTCAAACCAAATAATACCCGCTCCACCTCTTGCAAAGCGAAGATATCTTCTTTTTGTAAGCTCGTCAGGAGCACCGTCAAATGTACCGTCACAGCCCTCCATAGCCTGATAAACAATTCTGTTATGGACCGTCTTTGATCCAACCTTAATGGGAGTGGCAAGCACCGAAATGTCCTCGCTGTACGGGAATGAGGTGCCCGATTCCTCGCAGGTCCTCAAGAGCATGTCTCTGTTTTGAATAACCTGATAAGCCATATTTAATTCCTCCAAATCGAATTTTTAAGTTTACTTACAATAATTTTATCATTTATTTACTCCTTTGTCAAGATAATACACGCATTAAAACGCACGCACGCGTAAAAATAAGGGCTAAAAATGATGCGTAGGACTTGACAATCAAGCGATTTTGTGCGATACTAAAATAGTAGATAGCTACATACTCAAAGGAGAACGAAATGAAAGCAATTTTTTTAACGAACAACAAAGGAAACATAGACTACGTCTATGGAGAGAAAAATATAAGCAAAATCGCATCGCTTGTTGACCTTGATATGACAGTGTATTGCGAGGAGGACATAATCGCAAATCCCAAGGCATTTGAGGATGTGGAATACATATTCTCAACATGGGGAATGCCCGGTGGTGGAGAAATAAAGCTCACAGAATATCTTCCAAGCCTTAAGGTGCTTTTCTACGGCGCAGGCTCAATAAGATATTTTGCACAGGAGTATTTTGATAAGGGCGTAAAAATCACAAGCGCCTTTGCCGCTAATGCAATTCCCGTTGCGGAGTTTACAGTAGGACAAATTCTGCTTGCAGACAAGGGCTTTTTCCATTCGTCTATGCTCGCTAAGGCAGGAGATTATCAGGCGGCTAATAAAATCGCAGGTATGCATTCGGGTAACTACGATGCCAAAATCGGCATTATCGGTGCGGGAATGATTGGTCGCAAGGTTATTGAGCTTTTAAAGCCGTACCGCCTTGATATTCTCGTTTACGATGTGTTCCTAAGTGATGAGGGAGCGCAGGCTCTCGGAGTTGAAAAATGCTCTCTTGACAGAATCTTCAGCGAGTGCGATATCGTGTCAAACCATCTTGCAAATGTTCCTCAAACCGTTGGAATTTTGAGGGGTGAGCATTTCGCTAAAATGAAGGAAAATGCCACGTTTATAAACACAGGTCGAGGTGCGCAGATAGTTGAGGACGAGATGCTCGAGGTTCTTGCCAAGCGCCCCGATATATGCGCGTTGCTTGATGTTACCGTAGAGGAGCCGCCAAAGCCGGACAGTGATTTCTTTAAGCTCCCAAACATAGTTCTTACTCCGCATATTGCAGGCAGTATGTCAAATGAGGTAAGACGTATGGCGGAGCTTATGGTAAGCGAGCTTGAACGCTATCTTAACGGCGAGGAGCTTGAGTACGAGATTACCCCGGAGAAGCTCGCAAAAATGGCATAAGTCGAGAAAATCTAAACGATATACTCCAAAAACAGATACATCTGCCCATAAATTACAAAAGGCTTGCATTTTGCAGGCCTTTTTGTGTCGTTTTTTGTCGCACAGAATAGAATAATAATGGAAAGAAAATTATTGTCATTTGATTAGATATCAATATACTGTCAATAATGATATCACAGACATAAAACGAAATTTGGGAGATAAAAATGAACATAAGACGAGGAGATATATATTACGCAGACCTAAGTCCCGTTGTCGGCTCTGAGCAGGGAGGGCTACGCCCCGTGCTAATAGTCCAAAACGATATCGGGAATAAATATAGCCCAACAGTTATAGCGGCGGCAATTACGAGCAAAACATCAAAGGCAAAGCTACCCACACATATTGACATTTTTGGACACAGTGTTGGGCTAAGCCATAATTCTGTCATTCTTTTGGAGCAAATACGAACGATTGATAAGGTGCGCTTAAGAGAAAGAATGGGGCATCTTGACGATTCAATAATGACACGTGTCGATACAGCTCTGAGTGTGAGCTTCGGACTTTTGGGCGTGGCGCCCGTGACCGAGAACGCAGGCGAGGAGCAAGCACAGTACAATAATGCAGTGGCAAGAGTCTCTGACTCACCACTAAACTAATCCAAGCATACGCTTGGATTTTTTTGTGCTTGACATTCCGATTGCGTTGTGTTAAAATATGCAATAGCAACGCAAAAAGGAGAAAGCTTATGAAGTGGAGCGAAAATTTCAAGGTAAAATTTCATGAAACCGATTCGAACGAGATAGTCAGTATTTCCCAAACCTTCAAATATATTCAAGAAGCGGCAATGTGTCAGCTTAACTGTCAGCATCCGTCATACAGGGAGCTGCTTGATATGAAAAAGGCATTTGTTCTAAGCGCAATAAGGTTGGAGCTTTACGCACCAATGTTTGCATACGACGAAATTACGGCTCGCTCCTGGGCGTGTCCGTCGAGAGGAGTAAACTTTGTCCGTTCGTATGAAATAGAAAGAGACGGAGAAATACTGTGCGAGGCTGTATCAATTTGGGCGCTCGTTTCCACACAGGAAAGAAAAATCTACACAGTTGATGATGTCGACACAAGCGCATATTATACTGATGAGCCTGTTACGACGCAACGCCCCGCCAGAGTCAGAATACCGAGTGCGCTCCCCATGTCCTTGGTTGGCGAATACACAATCGAGCATAGCGACATTGACGTAAATGGTCATATGAATAACACCAATTACCCGAGAATTATCTGCAACTGTATTCCGAGCATCGAAAAAATTCGAATAAAATCAATAGGAATTTACTTTGCCAATGAAGCAAAAAAGGGCGAAACGCTCAAAATATATATGTCTAAAATAGACAATAAGATGTATTTTAAAACAGTTCGTCAATCTGACAAAAAAACAAATATTGAGGCAGAGATTATTTTCGAGGAAGCGTAAAATCAAGCAATCAACGGTCAAAGACCAATATGTCCTATACATATTTAAATAAAAAGAGAAGTTGCTTTCACAACTTCTCTTTGTTTTTGTTTTCAACTTACATCCAAAGGCTTGCTCTTATATCTGTAATGGAAGCCATTGAGAAGAGAGGAACGAAGCGAACAGTAAAGTCAGCACGTGGAACTCTTGTGATAACTCCAAAGCTGGATGTCTTTGCAACTGCCTTTCTTCCGTGAGCATATGTGTCGAAATCCTTGTATTGTGTATCAGCGTAAGCCTCTATTTCCTTGATGTAAGGGAAGCCTGCGTCGTTGTCTGTGAACACAACACGAATATCGTCTGTTGTAACAGGCTCGTCAAGCTCAAACGATACGATGTAATCTCCGGTCTTTTCGTTAAGAGATGATCCGGATGCAACGGTTACGAACTCGTCGCCAACCTTAACTTGAACATCAAAGCCAAGAACATATGTGTCAAGGCAAATCTGACTTGTAACTGCGTCGTTGAAGTAGAGGGTAACCTTTTTGATGTCGAATGCTTTGTCAAGAGTAACTCCACAGTAAGCATTTCCAACGAATGTGGAAGCAAACCATGAGAATGAGTCATAGTCAATTCTACCGTCATTTATGTAGGAAATGTCGGAAACTCCAAGGTGGTCAAGAACACTTGATGCATAGGGCTCGCCGTAGATGGCAACGTTACCGCCTGCGGTTGACTGTCTTCTTTCGGGAGTGATGTAGTCAAAGAGGAACTCGCATTTCTTGCCGTCAGCGATAGTAGCAACGATTTCGGAAGCATAAGCGGGCTTACCGTTCATTTTGGCGTAAGTGATTCTTACAGCCTGAACGCCGGTTTTCTTTCCGCCGAGATCAAACATTGAATCAGCGCCCTTTTCAGCCTGTGTTGAAGCAGTAATCGTGCCAACCTTTTGCCAAACACCGTCAACCATTATCTCTGCATCAATATCGTATGTGCAAGCTTCTGCAATTTCTGTAAGGTTAACACCGAGTGATTCGATATCGTATGCCTTGTCAAATTCTGCAACAATCCATTCACCGTCAGTCTTGGAAGCACTTACCCAAGAAGTTGAGTTAAGGCTGTCGCCTGCAAGAGCAGGATACTTACCTGAGGATGTTGAAGAAGCATAGTAGTGACCGCTGAGTGCTGCGTTTGTTGAAAGAAGAGCACCATCGTGAAGGTCGATATCCGGAATCTTACCTGTCTTACCCCAGATTTCTACCTCGTAAATTCTCGGAACGTCCCAGCTGTGTCCGCATCCGTTTACACCGAAATCGGTAAGCTCAAGCTTGATAGCCTTAGTGTTTACCTCACAAGCAACGCCGTCAACCATAACTGTATCGGGCATATCAAAGTGAAGCTTTGTTCTTCCCGGATATTTTTCAAGCTGTGCCTGATCATGGTTGCGCTTTGAGCCGATTTCTACCCAAATACCGTTGATAAGCGCCTTGAGGGTATATCTTGTATTGTTTGCAGTTGTACAGCCGCCCTGATCTACGCAAGCCCAAATGTCAATGCTGTCAACGAGCTTATAGCCCTTGTTCTGTCCCTTGAATGTGAACTGAATCCACTGCATATCGGTAGCAATACTTTGGTCACCGTTATGTCCGGGTGAGTCGGGCATCCAGTAGTTCAAGTGTCCACTCCAAGACATATGAGCTTCAATGTCACCTGTGGAAGAGCCGTTAATAAGCGACTTCGGATGTGATGATTCGTTCCAGTATGAGGAATATTTGAGGTTAGAGGTACGAGCAACGTTCTCGAATTCGGAAGCCTCTTCCTCCTCGGCGAACACACAAAGCGTGAGGCACGGAATAAGCATCAACACGCAAAGAATGATTGAAAGGAATTTTTTCATTTTGTACTCCTAATAACATAAAATTTCTTACATAGGTATTTTAGCACACTGCGGAAGAATTTGCAAGTCCTTTTTGTAATTTTTTATAAATTATTATTAAAAAAGAAGCTAATATCTATACAAATTGTAGAAAACAGCACTAAAATCAACGATATTGTATATTTTTTCGACGCAAGGCATAGAATGATATTAAAGGCAGTGCTTTTCAAAAGCAATCGGCAAATTGCCGAAATCCGCTCCCTCGCTGACCCCGTGGGGCGAGGAGCGATGCCTTAAAAAGGAGCTATGTTGAATAGCTCCTTTTCCTTATTTGTTCGATTTTTATCGAAAATATTCAACTGCCGCTTGAATATTTCGCTCAATTTCGAGTTTTAGCTCGTCAATGCTTGAGAAGGCTCGTTCCTCTCTTAAATATTTGTAAAAATTCACTCTTACATATGAACCGTACAGATTTCCCTTATAGCCGATTATGTGTGTTTCGATGTTCATTTCTGCGTTTTCCTCGACAGTCGGACGAATGCCTACGTTTGTAATTGACGCATACACATCCTCTCCTATTTCGCACTCGGTGATGTAAACTCCACGGCAAGGAATTACCTTTTCTGCGGGAATTTTCTGGTTTATTGTGGGAATACCGATTTTTGTTCCAAGCTGCTTTCCATGCTCAACCTTGGCATAAACGGAATAAGGACGGCACACATCAAGAAGCAATTCGACATCTCCACGTTCAATCCATTCCCGCAAAAGCGATGAGCTTAAGGCGTGCTCACCTACCGTGATTTTGTCGCAAATTCGCACACATCCTCCACGTTTTTCAAAGAAAGAGCGTAGCTCGTCGGCACCGCATGCCGCACCCTTGCCAAATTTGAAATTGAAGCCGCAGCATGCGCCGACAGCCCCTAAACGAGAAACAAGCACATCCTCTAAAAAGCGTTCTCCGTCAAGTCTTGAAACGGAGTCAAAATCCTCAAGGCACAGATAATCTATGCCCATTTGGCGAATTGCACGTGTTTTTTCATCAAGTGTAAACAGACATGCCCCCTGACGCTTTGACAAAAAATCCCTTGGAATACACGAAAATGTATAAACGGCACTTTTTACGCCCAGCTGATGAGCAAGCTGACGGCACGAGCTAAGCACCGAGATGTGTCCTGCGTGGCATCCGTCAAACGTTCCAAGTGCTACAACAACGCTCTCTTTTATTTCACATATTTGCATGGTGTGCAAATCGTATATGACCATTTCCGCATCTCCTTTCGTGATTTCTCGTTATTGTAATTCTAATATAAAAATATATTTTTTTCAATAAAAAATGAAAAAAATTGAAAAAAATTCAAAAATATCTACACAATGCAGAAAAAATATGTTATCATATTTTAGAATGGTGCTTTAATAGCAGAGGAAAAACAATCGGAGGAAGAAAATGAAAAGCATTTGGCTGGGCCAAGGTGGCTTGCTTATAATATCAGGAAAGCTAAAAATAGTAGTCGATCCGTACCTGTCAAACAGTATGCGTGCCGTTGACCGTACGATGAAGCGCAGAGTTAAAATAAAAAGAAAATATCTTCGTGTAAAGCCCGATATGATTATTTTGACAAACTCTCATCCCGATCACGCCGATGTCGCTACGATGAAGAAATACCTTTATAAGACTAGAAAGGGCACGGTTGTTCTTGCATCCGAAAAGGCTTATTACAAAATTTATAGCGAAAGAATCGCAGGTAGATATACCAACGTTATGTTTGAAGAGGGCGACGAGTGGACTCTCGGTCACCTTCTTATCAAGGGTGTCAGATGTAAAACCGATGACAAAAGCGCATTCGGCGTAATTATCGAGGATTCTCACACAGGCAAAAAGACGTATATCGCAGGAAACACTCTTTACAATAAATATCTTGTTCAGGAGCTTCCAAGAGATATTGACGTTGCATATATTCCAATCAGCGGACAGTATAGCACAATGAACATCGAAGATGCTCAGCGCTTTGCCACCGACCTTGCGGCAAAGGTTGTAATTCCATTCCATTTTGGAATGTTTGACCGTGTAAATCCAAAGAAGTTCGAGTGCCCTAACAAAATAATTCCCAAACCCTACGAGGTTATTCCGATTGATGCGGAAACAGAGCAAACACTCAAGCTTCCGCCGGAGGAAAGACTTGCTCTCGGTCTTGAGGAAAAGCCCGTTAAATTCCCCAAAACACTAAGACAGGCAATAAAGGCGGAAAAGGCAGAGGAAAAGGCCTATGCTATGAGACGTGCGCTTGTTGATGCCTTGCAGGCCTTCGTTGACTGTGACGATCCAACACTTACCGATGTCGGAGGCGTTGGCGGAATAGGTGGCGGAATAGGCGGCGGAATAGGCGGAGCTCCCGCACCCGCTCCAACGGCTCCTGCATCCGTAGCGCCGACACCTGCCGAGGCAACGAGCGCTTCAACAACTCCCGAGGCTAACTCATAAGGAAATAAAATCGCACCTGCGGGTGCGATTTTTCTTTTTTCTCTTGCTTTTGAATGTCAAATGTGATAAAATTACTGTGTGCCAATCGGCAAATTATTATTAAAGGAAAAATAAAAATGTACACATTTTCATCGCTCGAAAAATATCTTGATACAATACTTGTAAGGGAAAAGGTTCCCGGCTTTGACTGTAAGGTCATCCATAACGGAAAAGAGGTTTTCAGACACCTTGGCGGATATTCCGATTTGGAAAACAAAATCCAAATGAACGGAAAAGAGATGTTCTTTATCTACTCTGCATCAAAGGTTATTACTTGCGCCGCTGCGCTTCACGCAATGGAAGAGGGGCATTTCCTTTTGGGACATCCTGTATGGTGGTACCTTGGCGAATATGCATCGTGTAAGGTTAGATGTGTTCACGAGGACGGCACCGAAACGCTTGAGCCTATCAAGGAGCATATCAAAATCTGCGATTTGTTCTCGATGACAGCGGGCTTGAATTACGATATGCAAACCCCTGCTATGCGTGAGCTTTTGGCACGTAATCCGAAATGCCCAACAAGAGAAATGGCAAGAGCAATAGCCGACCGTCCGCTCGATTTCGAGCCTGGCACAAAATGGCAGTATAGCCTTTGCCACGATGTTTTGGCGGCAGTGGTTGAGGTCGCAACGGGCGAGCGCTTTGCCGACTATGTGAAGCGTGTTATATTCGAACCGCTCGGCATGAACGATACATATTATCATACCACTCCCGAAATTCTCGAAAGAGTGGCAACGCTGTATGCCTTTAATCATTCTCTCGGAGTCCCTGAAAGACAGGAAAAGAGAAATCAGTACATATTCGGCGAGGAATACGATTCGGGCGGAGCGGGAGTTATTACAACCCTTGACGACTACGCAAAGTTTGCCGCAGCTCTTGCAAATTACGGCGTAGGACAAAACGGAGCGAGAATACTCTCTCGGGCAAGTGTAAATCTTATGCGTACCAACACCCTTGAAAACCCCGAGGCGCTCAGATTGTTCAGAACATGGATGAATAACGCAGAATACGGCTACGGCTTCGGTGTACGCACCAAAATTGGCGTTGGCAGAGGCGGAAATCTTTGCTCTCTCGGCGAGTTCGGCTGGGACGGCGCAGCGGGCTTTATGGTGTCTATTGATCCCGAAAAGAACCTTGTGATCCTTTACGCTCAGCACCTGCTCAACCCTCACCACGAGGTTATTCACCCTAAGATTAAAAACTTTGTAAACCAAATTATAGAGTAAGCCATGACAGTTCAAATGAAGCTTAATAAAATACCGTTTGAGCAAATTGAAAACGGTGTAAAAACAGTAGAGCTACGCCTGAACGATGAAAAAAGAAGTGCCATCAGAGTAGGAGATACCGTACTGTTCACGCTTGCGGACTCATCGCGCAGTCTTTTGTGCGAGGTGACCGCTCTGCACAGATACCCGAGCTTCGAGGAGCTACTAAGCACTCCTCTTTTGAGGGCAAGTGGCTTTGACGGCTATACGGTGCCAGAGGCAGTAGAATGCATGCGCTCGTATTACTCAGCCGAGAGCGAGAAAAAATACGGAGTGCTCGGCATAGAAATAATGCTTAAATAGACAAAAAGCGCAGGAGATGGCTCTTGCGCTTTTCTCTTTTGGATAAGGGTTAAAATCAAGCCCCGATTTTACGATAATTCACTGCCAAAACAATATTCATTTTTGGCAGTTGTCGGTATTCATTATTGGTGAAAATGCCGAAAAAATAATTTTTTAAAAAACTCTAAAATAGTTTAGTTGACTAACTATTTTTGTGCAAATGCTACAAAATCATTTTTTACACTTGTCGATTGATAATGCGTGGACAAATCCACTCGATTTTTCAAAAAAGGCGTGGAAAACTCCGTGGAAAGTGTGAAAAACTCGCAAAACACCATTGAATTTATCCACTTTTCCACACATCAAACCCGTGGAAAACTCCAAAAATCGTGTCGAAATTTCCACATTTGCCGAAAATAGGATGTAGAAAATAAAAAATTTCCACAAAACCCCTTGACAAAAAAATATACAAAAAAACGGTGAATATTCATCAAAATATGAAAATTCATTTGACAAATTGCACAAAAAATCAAAACGCCTTGGAAAATAGCGCTCCACCGCATATCACAATCAATGTCGAGTGGAAAATATACTCTATCATAAGAGGCGTTTGAGAAAGCGCCAAAAGCACCTCAAGCGTGCTTTCCGGGTGCAAATTCAGCTTCAGTATGTACAGTGCGGAAACGATAATCAATAGGTAAAAAAGCTTGAAGATACAGAAGACATCATTTCGTGTAAGAGTGAAAAATCTGCGTCGCCGTCGTTTCATATAATTCTCCTTTCTTAAATTGCGGGTGATGCCCGATTTTGCTTACTAAATAAATTTTAAATCATTTTGGAAGCGCCTTCAAGGCTATCATTTTCCCAGATCTGTAATTTTCAAGCATTGATTGAAAATTATGTAAAAGTACTTGGAGAAATTTCCCAAAATCCGCTTTCCAAGCGGGTTTGTTGACATTTTATGAGAAAAAATGAAAACGGAAAGATATAATTTCGTGCGGGAAATCGTTCAAAGCATAATTGTGCCTTAATAGCCGATACATAAGCGTTTGAGGAGCATGTGCGCTACAACCGGAGATTTTCCAATCAATATTGCTTGTATTGCTTTACAACCCGAAACCGTTCCTTATAGTAGTGCTAGTCGATAGGGACGGCAGTGTGTTCGTTGTGTGAAATAATACAAGGACAATGTGTTGAAAAGGTGAATTTTCGCCTTTTCAACATTTTTTTATTATATAAGTATTGCATTTTTATTTTTTTTATAGTAATATATTAGTTGTAAAATTATAAACGCTACGTGCGTTTTGTGAGGTGATACGCTTTGGAGGAAAGGATTAGAGCTGCTATCGAGGAGCATGGAATGCTTCTTGCATATAAAAAGGTTGTAATCGGTTTTTCCGGCGGAGCTGACTCATCTGCGCTTTTACACTATTTCAAGGACAAGGCAAGCGCCGTTTTATGTGTTCATATAAATCATATGATACGTGGCGATGAGGCGCAAAGGGACGAGGATTTTTGTCGCCGTATTTGCGAAAAATACGGAGTTGAGCTTGTTGTTGAAAAAATAGACATTCCCGCTATTGCCAAGCAAAGAGGAACAGGACTTGAGGAAACGGCAAGGGCAGAAAGATACCGAGTGCTTAACGGTGTGCTTGATAGTCGTGGCTTCGACGCTGTTTTGACCGCCCATAATGCAAACGATAACGCTGAGAGCGTGATATTCAATTTGGCAAGAGGAAGCGGAGCAAACGGAATTTCGGGAATAAAGGCAGTAAACGGAAGAATTATGCGTCCTCTTATTTATACAACAAGAGAGCAGATTCTCGAATATTGCCGAAAAAACGGAATTGAATATGTAAGCGACTCCACAAACGACAGCGTTGAGTACACAAGAAATTTCATAAGACATAAAATAGTGCCTCTTATGGCGCAAATCAACCCGTCGTTTAATTTGGCTGTGTCAAGGCTTACTATGTCGCTTCGCTCAGATGATGACTATATCACCTCGCAGGCGATGGCATTTGTTGACGGGGAATGCCACAACGGTAAAATTCCGCCGAATAAGGCAAGCGCCCTGCACGACAGTGTAAGAGCAAGAGTGCTCAAAATTCTTTGTGGCGAAAATCTCGACAGCACCGCCATTATGCTTTGCAAGGACTTTCTTCTAAGAAGCAAATGCGGCGACGTTGTCAATTTGTGCAAGGGAATTTCTTTGAAAAGAGAAAAGGACTACGCAATTTTTATAAAAACCGAGGAGCTTGGAAAAATCTCCTTCGAGCAGCCGCTTGTGCCCGGACTTAATCGAATAGAAGAAATCGGAGTAACGATTGCCTATATGACCGACGAGGAGCCAAACTGCGCAGAGCCATATCTCACCCTTTATCTCAAAGACATAAAGGGGACACTTGTCGCAAGGTCAAGACGTGACGGAGATACGATAAGACACGGCAAAATGACAAAGAAATTAAAAAAGCTTTTTATGCAGGCTCAAATTCCGTCGCATCAAAGAGACAGAATACCTCTTGTATGCGATGAAAATGGAATAGTAGCTGTCCCCGGCGTTGCTTTAAGAGACGGTGCCAAGGGTACAAAAGAGGATATCATTTTGAAATTTTATAGATAAATGGAGAAACAAAATGCTAAACGACATTAAAGAAGTACTCCTTGATGAGGAGCAAATAGACGTGCTTGTAACCAAGATTGCAGCAGAAATTGACAGAGATTATCCAAACAGAGAAAAAAGACTGCTTCTTTTGGGCATACTTAAAGGGAGCGTAGTATTTATGTCAGATCTTATGAAAAAGATCAAGCGTCCTGTGGAGATTGATTTTATGAAGGTTTCTTCTTATGGCGCAGGCACCGAAACAAGCGGAAAGATCAACATAATCCTCGATTTGCACAGAAGTGACCTGTCAGAGCTTGACATAATTATAGTTGAGGACATAATAGATAGCGGAAAAACACTTTTCTATCTTGTTGAATATCTTAAGCTCGGAGGGGCAAGAAGCGTAGAAACATGCACGCTTCTCGACAAGCCGTCAAGAAGAAAGGTGGATTTTGTTCCCACATACACGGGCGCAACAATTCCTGATGAGTTCGTTGTTGGCTACGGGCTCGACTATGCGGAGCAATACCGCACCCTGCCGTTTGTCGGCATTTTAAAGCCATCTGTCTACGAAAAGTAATTAGGAGGAATTAAATGAAAAAGAAACGCAGTAATATTTTCTCGCTCGTCTTTTACATTTTACTTATCACGGTAATCATAATGGCGATAGCCGCACTGTTCTCTCAGAACACGGACGAGCAAGGATACTCATACAGCGATATGGTCGCTCAATTCAGAGAAAATAAGGTTTACGGCTACATCACCGATCCAAATGAGTACACAGCAATCATTTTCGGGTCGAAGGAGGATTGGGACAACTACTTTGACGGAAATAGCGCAAACGACGCAGACCTTATGACAAGAGTAAGATTTGTAGAGCTTACTTATTATCAATATTACGGATTTTTCGTTGGCTCGGGCTATACGTCAACGATGCTTTACGATATACAATCCGACCTCGAGGAGCAGGAAATTGTCTCGATTCTCTCAAAATACGAGGACGTAGAGGTTAAGCAAACCTCTTGGATTGTATCCTATTTGCCGTATATTCTTCTTATCGGCTTGTTCGTAGTCTTTATGATTTTCTCGCTTCGTCAAACGGGCGGTGGAAAAATGGGCAGCTTCGGCAAGAGCAAGGCGAGATCTGCAACCAATAGCGGAAAGATAGTTAAATTCAGCGACGTGGCAGGCTGCGACGAGGAAAAGCAAGAGCTTGAGGAGGTAGTGGAATACCTGAGAAATCCCTCAAAGTTCACACACCTCGGCGCAAAAATCCCTCACGGTGTGCTTCTTATAGGCCCTCCCGGTACAGGTAAAACTCTTCTTGCAAAGGCAGTTGCGGGCGAGGCAGGAGTTCCCTTCTACTCAATGTCCGGCTCTGATTTTGTTGAAATGTACGTAGGTGTGGGTGCATCACGTGTTCGTGATCTCTTTGATACAGCAAGACGTGCGGGAACAGCAATTATATTCATTGATGAAATTGACGCAGTGGGCAGACAGCGTGGCGCAGGCCTTGGCGGCGGCCACGACGAAAGAGAGCAAACGCTCAATCAGCTTCTCGTTGAAATGGACGGCTTCGACGGACATTCTGGAATTATCGTAATAGCGGCAACAAACCGTCCCGACATTCTTGACTCCGCACTTCTTCGTCCGGGCAGATTTGACAGACAAATCACCGTTGGATATCCCGATATTCAAGGACGTGAGGATATTTTGAAGGTTCACGCAAGCGGAAAGCCCCTTGAGGATAGCGTTGACCTTCGTAAAATAGCGCAAATCACCGTTGGCTTTACGGGAGCCGACCTTGCAAACCTTTTAAACGAGGCGGCAATTCTTGCCGCAAGACGTGGAAAATCGCTCATCGGCATGGCTGAAATTGAGGATTCAATGATAAAGGTTACCGTTGGAACTCAAAAGAAGGCAAAGAGAATGAGCGAAAGCGAGAGAAGAAACACTGCCGCACACGAGGCAGGACACGCAATTCTCTCACACCTGCTTCCGACACAGGACCCTGTTCGCCAAATTTCCATTATTCCAAGCGGACGTGCGCTCGGCTATACGTTGACGCCTCCTGTTGAGGATAGATATAGCGAGTCCAAGCAGGAAATGAAGGAAAGAATCGCAATGATGCTCGGCGGACGTGTAGCGGAAAGGCTTTGCTTTGGCGATTATACGGGTGGCGCATCAAACGATATTATGAGAGCGACACAGGTCGCAAGAAAAATGGTTACAATCTATGGTATGAGCGAGGAGCTCGGAACCATTCACTTCGGCTCAGATCATTCAAGCGATGCGGTATTCCTTGGCAGAGATTTCAACTCGGAGCCAACGTATTCGCAAGAAACTGCCGCTAAAATTGATAGCGAGATTAAGAAGATTATCGACGAGGCATATCAGCTTGCATGGGATATTCTCAGCGCAAACAGAGATAAAATTGATTTCATAACAGAATTCCTCCTTCGCAACGAGATTATGGACGACGAGCAGTTTGTGGAGGCTATGAAGCCGGGTGCAACGATAGAGGGTGTAGAGGCTCTTATGACGGCTAAGAAGCGCAGAAGCGAGGAAGAAAACAGGCAAAGGCTTGAGGCGCTTGAAAGAGAAAGACTCCTTGAGGAGCAAAGACGACGTGAGCTTGAAAGAGCGCTTGGAATAAGCGACGACGAGTCGGAGCTTCCGGAGCAAGTGCCTTCATTTGAGGACGAAGCTGCATCAACGCCAAATACAGACACATCTGCCGATGTATTGCCGATTGACGAGTCGAGCGATAACGAGCAGAGCGTGCCCGAAGAGAATCCTGCGCAGGAGCAGTCAGATGCTCCCGAGGCTGTTCCGCAAGACTCTGACCGTGAGAGCAGTACGCCTGATACACCAAGCTACCCCGAGGACTCGGATGCGTCACAGGATAAGGAATAATTCTTTCGTATAATTCATAATTTAATCATAATGAAGATCCACTCCGTGCGAGTGGATTTTCTCTTTTTTGTCTTTAAAATGCAATAAAGTGGTGTAAATTACCTGAAAAATCTTCCGCCGAGCATGCCTGAAGTGAAATGTTTTGTGCAATTTGTACAATTTTAGCTTTTAAAACTTGTGCTATTAGACGAAAATGTTCAAAAATGCTTGACAAAGGCTTCTATATATAGTAAAATAGGTGCATAAGGAGTGCAATATCTAAAACTGCACATAAGAAAGGAAATATTTATTATGAAAACGAAAATTTTTCTAATGCTCCTCGTCCTCGTGGCGTTGGTTGCGGTTTTCTCATCATGCGGACACGAATGTGATTTCTCCGTGACGATTGATGAAAAGGCTGCTACCTGTACAGACAGCGGCTATAAAATCACAGGCTGCTCCGAGTGCGATGAAAGAAAAACGGAAGCAATTCCGATGCTTGGACACGATTACCAAAGCACAGTAATCGCACCGACATGTAAGGAAGGGGGCTATACCACTGTAAAATGCTCAAGATGTGGCGACACGCAAAACGATGCAAGACTTGAGCAAACTGAAAAAATCAACCATACATATGAGCATGTTGAAAACTCAACAGTAGCTCCAACATGTACTGAGAACGGATACGATCTCCAAAAGTGCACAATGTGTGGCTTTGAGCGCAAGTACAACTCCGTTAACAAGCTTGGACACAAGTTTGAGGAAAAGACAATCCCTACAGTACAACCGACATGTGATCAGCCCGGCGCAGGTACAACAACGAAAAGATGTACCGTATGCGACGAGAAGGATCCTGATTTCACAGATATGCCAAATGTAGAAATTCCGGCTCTCGGTCACGATATCGACAAGACAGATGCAAACTATACAACATCAACACCTGCAACCTGTACAACTGCTAAGCACGATGTATGGCGCTGCAGAAGAGAAGGCTGTAGCTATAAGGAAGAAGCAGACGACGGTCAGCCTCTCGGCCACGAGCATACCGTTGAGGTTGGTATTTATGCGGCAGCAACCTGCTACTCTCCCGAAATCAAGACATATAACTGTGTAAGATTTGGTCAGACAGGCTGCGTAAAGGTTGACGGCGCAAACGGTGACGTTACAAAGAATAAGTCCACCGGCGTATATCTTGCTCATACTCCGGGTGCTGCGGCTGACTGTGATACAGCTCAAACATGTACTACATGTTCCGCAAACCCCAATTCATTGGGCGAGCTTAACACCTCCTGTACAGACAATGCCAACTGTATGGAATGTGTAAATGCAAGAAAGGTTCACGTATTCGCACAGCCTACGGGCGATCACGACTACGTTGTTGGAACAACTGTACCCGAGCAGGTAATTGCTCCTACATGTATGAAGAAGGGCTATTCCGTATACCGTTGCACAGGCTGTGATAAAACCTACAACGATAATTACGTTGATATTGATCCCGATGCACACAATGTTGATTTCGACACATTGGTAGGCGGTAAGACCGTTGCAGCTACATGTACTAAGTATGAATATGGTGTTCACGCTTGTATAAATACTGACGACGAGGGCAACTCATGTGATCATACTGAGGAAAAGACAGTTGGCACCACATATGCTGACCATACATTCTCAGATGGCGAGCCAACAGGCGTAATCACATGTACATGCTGCCAGAGCTCCTTCTATGACACAACATATCAAGAAAGCGTATACGAGGAGCACGAGGGCAAGGAATTTGACGAAAACGCTTCACTTGACGTTACAATCACTGTAAGCAAGTCGACAGATGAGCCAATGAACTTGACCGATACCAACAAGACCGGTACTCAGGTTGATACAGAAAATCTTGATACAACCTTGATTTCTATTATCAGAATCGTTTCCGACAACGAAAACGTTGTATTTACAATCACTGTAAACGGCGATACCAAGACCATTACCGGTAGCGGTTATGTTGACCTTAGCGCATATGGCGATATCACATCCTTGACAGTTGGATCTGCTCTTGCTGAGGGCACATACGACGCAACAGTTTACTTCTACGGTGAGAAGGCGGTTCCCGCAACTCCCAGCACCGGTGTGTAATCTGATAAATTAAAAAGCAAAGGTCTGCACAGCTTGTGCAGACCTTTTTGCATGGCTTTTGAGTAAATTCCTTTTGAGTTGATTTTATAAAATAATTTGTGTTTTTTATTGACAAGTCTTTTTTTTAGGTTTATAATTTTGTTATATTATAAAATAATCTGAAAAGAGAGGGATGGAAATGAGCGAGCTTGATAGCATAAGAAAAAGAATTAACGAAATAGATAGTGAAATAGCAAGACTTTTCGAGCTGAGAATGCACGAGGCTGCAGCTGTCGCTGAATACAAGAGAAAAAACGGACTTTCAATTCTCGACACCACCCGTGAGGCAGAGATTATAAAGCATAACGCCACTCTTATAGAGGACGAAACAATAAGAGAATATTATGTTACATTCCTTAAAAGAGTTATGGAAATTTCTCGCTCATATCAAACAAGACTCAACGAGGGCGTACGGGTTGCTTATAGCGGAGTTCCGGGTGCATATGCCTATATTGCCGCTAAGAGAATGTTTCCGGAGTCGAGTCCCATATCGTATCCCGATTTTGCAAGCGCATACAAGGCGGTTGAGGACGGTGAGTGCGATATGTGTGTGCTTCCCATTGAAAATAGCTTTGCGGGCGACGTTGGTGCAGTAATGGATCTTATCTTTTCGGGCTCTCTTTACGTAAACCAGGTAATCGACCTTGCAATCGAGCATAGCCTTATCGCAATCGAGGGCGCAACATCCGAGAGCGTAACAAAGGTAATAAGTCATCCCCAAGCATTATCTCAATGCGCAGAATATATAAAAAATCACTCGCTTACCTCGTCGGAATTTCCCAATACTGCCGCTGCGGCACAGTATGTAAGAGAGAAAAACGACATAACACTTGCCGCTATTGCCTCTGACGAAACGGCAAGCATATTTGGCCTTAAAATTCTTGAAAGAGGAATTAACACAAGCCGAAGCAACACAACAAGATTTGCAGTCTTTTCTCGTTCTCAGGCAAGCAAGCGAGCAAACGGCAAGGTAAATGACCATTTTATTTTGACATTTACCGTAAAAAATGAAGCGGGAGCGCTTGCGAAAACACTTGATATAATAGGCGCACACGGCTTTAATATGAGAAACCTTCGCTCTCGTCCTATGAAGGAGCTTTTGTGGAGCTACTATTTCTACATAGAAGCGGACGGAAGCATCAGCTCTCAAAACGGTAAGGATATGTTAAGGGCACTCAGTGCCACCTGCGACAGACTCAAGCTTGTAGGCACATACCAAACGCAAGAACTAAACTGATGGCACATCCTTCCTTGGTGTGTCTTGAAGGGAGTAAAAAATGATAATTCCTGTAAATTTAGGTGAGCAGAGCTACGATATTATCTTGGAGCGAGGAGCGCTTAGCAGAATATCGGAGCATATAAGTCTTAACGGCAAGGCTCTTATCGTGACCGATACAGGCGTTCCTGCCGAATACGCACAGTCGGTTTTTTCACAATGCAAAAACGCATATGTTGTAACAATACCGCAGGGCGAGTCAAGCAAAAGCCTTGATATGTACGCAATGCTCTTGGCGGAGCTTGTAAAGCATAATTTTACCCGTACCGATTGCGTTATCGCAGTAGGCGGTGGCGTGTGTGGCGATTTGGCGGGCTTTGTTGCCTCCAGCTATATGAGAGGAATTGATTTTTATAACATTCCCACCACACTGCTCTCGCAGCTCGATTCTTCAATTGGCGGAAAGGTAGCAATTGATTTCGATAGCGTAAAAAATATCGTCGGCGCCTTCTATCAGCCAAGAAGAGTTATAATAGATCCCAATGTGCTATCAACCCTTGATAAAAGACAACTCAGCGCAGGACTTGCCGAGGCTATCAAAATGGCAATCTGCTTTGACAAGGAGCTGTTTGAAATGATTGAAAAATCAGAGAGCATTGAGGACGATATTGACGAAATTATTGAAAAATCACTCAAAATCAAGCGATACGTGGTTGAAAACGATGTGAAGGAGAAGGGACTTCGCCGTAGCCTTAATTTCGGTCATACAGTAGGCCACGGAATAGAAAGCGTGGGTGGCTCGTTTCCGTATCTTCACGGAGAATGTGTGGCGCTCGGTATGCTTCCTATGTGCGAAGAGCAGCTGCGTTTACGTCTTGTAAGAGTCCTTCAAAAATACAATCTTCCAACTCAAATCGAAGCAAACGCAAACGACATTTACGAATTTATCGTTCACGATAAAAAGGCGTCGGGTGACGAAATCACAATAGTGTACTGTGAAAATATCGGTAGCTTTGAAATGAGAAAAATCAAGCTTTTGGAAGTGAAAAAATATATATCAGAGGTATTTTGATATGAAAAACACATTTGGAAACAGCGTTGCCGTAACCGTGTTTGGAGAAAGTCACGGAGAGGCAATCGGCGCTATAATAGACGGACTTTGCGCAGGCTTAGAGGTTGATTATGATTTCATTTGCGCACAGCTCAAAAAAAGACGTCCACAACCAAAAACAGATACACCTCGTGTCGAAAATGACGATTTTAAGATTTTAAGCGGCGTTTTCAACGGAAAAACCACGGGAACACCGATAGCAATAGTTATTCCAAACGAAAATACTCAAAGCAAAGCATATACCTATGGAATTGCACGCCCATCTCATGCGGATTATGCCGCATACTGTAAGTACCACGGCTACGAGGATTACCGTGGAGGCGGACATTTTTCCGGCAGAGTAACATCATCTCTTGTTGCCGCAGGAGCAATTGCAATAAAGGCGCTTGAGAGGCTCGGAATTAAAATCGGCACACATATTCTCAGATGCGCAGGAGTCCTTGACAGAGAATTTTCAACATTTGACGAGGATATTGCTATCCTTTCAAACGCAAGCTTTCCGACGCTTGATGTGTCGGCAGGCGAAAAAATGACAGAGCAAATTGTTAGCGCAAGGGAAAGTGGCGACAGTGTTGGCGGAGTTTTGCAAACCGTAGTTGTAGGAATGCCGGCAGGAGTCGGTGAGCCATGGTTTGACAGCGTAGAGGGAATGCTTTCCCACGCACTTTTTTCTGTTGGTGGCGTAAAGGGTATTGAGTTTGGAGCAGGCTTTTCGATGGCAGATGTGAGAGGTAGCGAGGCAAATGATGCCTTCGACACGGACGGAGAAAAAATCACGACAAAAACAAACAACAACGGCGGAATAAACGGTGGAATTACAAATGGAATGCCAATTATATTCAACTGTGCAATAAAGCCCACGCCATCTATCTCCTTACCGCAAAAAACAGTCAACTTTATCAAAAACGAAAGCACAGAGATTAAAATAAGCGGCAGACACGATCCCGCAATAGTCAGACGTGCGTGTGTTGTAATTGATAGCATAACTGCGCTCACCTTGGTTGATTTGCTTTCTCAAAGATACGGCACAGACGTGCTTCTGAAAGGATTTGACAAATGAAATATGGTCTTATAGGAGAGCATCTGGCGCATAGCTTTTCCAAAGAAATACACGAGAAAATAGCCGACTATGTGTACGAAATATGTGAAATTTCACCCGATAAGATAGGCGAGCTTTTTGAAAACCCCGCCTTCGAGGGCATAAACGTAACAATTCCGTACAAGCAGACCGTAATTGAGTATATGGATTTTATCTCCGACGATGCGAGGAAAATAGGTGCAGTTAATACGGTCAAAAACGAAAACGGCTATCTCAGTGGCTACAACACCGACTATATGGGTATGAGAGAGCTTATTCTAAGGAATAATATTGACTTGAAGGGCAAAAAGGCGCTCATTCTCGGTAGCGGAGGTACATCGAAAACCGCATATGCCGTGCTAAATGACCTTGGCGTTCGCCAAATTGTAATAGTGGGGCGTACGTGCGAAAATTCCGATGTCACCTATGACGAGGTGACAGAGCTTCACTCGGATGCGGAATTTATAATAAACACAACCCCCGTAGGAATGTATCCCGGGAGCGAGGGCAGAATAATAGATATAAAGCCCTTTTCACACCTCGAGGGAGTTATCGACGCAATATATAACCCGCTTCGCACCAATCTTGTCCTTGATGCAAAAAAGAGAGGAATAAAAAGCGAGGGCGGACTCTATATGCTCGTACACCAGGCGATATGCGCCTCGGAAATCTTCACCGGTAAAAAGCTTGACGAAAAGGCCTGTCAAAGAATTTTTAATCAAATATTCAAGCAAAAGGAAAATATCGTTCTTATCGGTATGCCCACAAGCGGAAAAAGCACCATCGGAATGTACCTTGCAAGCGTGACCGGCAGAGAATTTGTCGACACCGATGATGAAATCGTAAAGAAAATAGGAATGGATATCTCAACCTATTTCGAGCTTTACGGAGAGGAAAAATTTCGACAGACAGAGGCAGAGGTAATAAGGGAGATTTCTACAAGAAACGGTGCAATTATAGCCACAGGTGGCGGCGTAATATTAAGAGAGGATAATATAAGATATCTAAAGCAAAACGGACGTCTTTACTTTATCAACCGTGCCCTTGAAATGCTCACTCCGACAAATGACCGTCCAACCGCATCTGACTATGAGGCGCTAAGACAAAGATATAAGGAAAGATACCAAATTTACATAAGCGCAGCCGACGTTGTCGTTCCCGCAAACGGAACAGTACCGCAGGTTGCCGAAATAATACAAGGAGAATTTTTTCTATGAAAATTCTTGTCCTCAACGGACCAAATATCAATTTTTTGGGAATAAGAGAGCCTGAGCTTTACGGCTCAAGCACGTATAATGACCTTGTGCAAATCGTTACAGATTACGCAGTGACGAAAGGTATAAGCGTTGAATTCTATCAATCGAATCACGAGGGCGACCTCGTTGACGCGATACAAAGGGCGTATTTTGACGGCGTTGACGGAATAGTCATAAATCCCGCCGCATACACGCATACAAGCATTGCAATTCTTGATGCGTTGAAGGCAACGTCAATTCCGACAGTAGAGGTTCATATTTCCAACGTTTCGGAGCGTGAGGAATTCAGACAAATAAGCTATGTAAGACAAATAGCCAAGGCAACCGTAATGGGTAAGGGCTTTGCAGGCTATACCGAGGCTATTGACATTTTAGCAGAGGGAATAGAAGCTGAAAAATGGAAGTAACAATAAAAAAAGGCTTACCAAGAGGAGCCTTTGTCGCTCCGCCGTCAAAAAGCTATGCTCATCGACTTCTGATAGGCTGTGCTCTTAGCGGAGGTAGGACGCAAATCTCTAAAATCATTAAAAGTGAGGATGTCGAAGCAACACTTGATTGCATAAGATCTCTCGGTACTAAGGCAACGCTTAAAGGCGGAAGGGTAAGCCTTGAAAAAAATAACCCCGAGAAATATACGAGAATTTTTGAGTGCCGTGAAAGCGGAAGCACCCTCAGATTTTTCATTCCAATTGCGCTTGCAAGAGGAGGAGTGTGCGAATTTAGAGGCTCGCAGCATCTTATTTCAAGAGGGATAAGCGTTTATGAGGACATTTGTGCAAGACAAGGCATAAGTGTTACAAGGCAAGATAACCGAATAATATTCGACGGTGCTTTGCGCCCCGATGCCTTTGAGGTGCGTGGCGATATCAGCAGTCAATTTATTAGCGGACTTTTGCTTTCTCTACCCTTGCTTGATGGAGATAGCACTCTTAAGATTACTACAAGACTTGAAAGCCGACCGTATGTCGATATGACAATAGATAGCCTTTCGTATTTTGGAATTGAAATAGAAGAAAGGGCAGAAAACGAGTTTTTTATAAAAGGAAATCAACACTACGAGGTAAAGGATGCAATCGTTGAGGGGGATTTTTCAAATGCCGCATTCCTTGATGCGTTTGCCGTTTTAGGCGCAGACGTATCTGTTAAAGGGACTAATTCTCACTCCCTTCAGGGCGACAAAATCTACAAGGAGCTTTTCAAAGAGCTAAGCGAGGGATATCTTGAGGCAGACATATCAAGCACTCCCGACCTGGCTCCAATACTTTTCGCTCTTTGCGCCGCAAAGCACGGTGGCTACATAACAGGAACGTCACGCCTTAAAATAAAAGAAAGCGACAGAGCGCAAGCGATGGCATCAGAGCTGTCAAAGCTTGGAATACGCCTTGATGTGTACGAAAATGCGGTAAAAATTAACAAAGGCGAGCTAAAAGCGCCGACACAGCCGCTATGCTCGCATAATGACCACAGAATAGCAATGGCTCTAAGCGTTCTCGCCACATTGACGGGAGCAACAATAACCGAAGCGCAGGCAGTCGCCAAAAGCTTTCCCACATTTTTTAACGTGTTGCGCTCGCACGGAGTCAATCTGACACTGAAAGGCAAGGACTAAGCCATCGGAGGCCGAAAAATGAATGTAATAAATGATGTGAAATTTTTGATAGTAGGCTTGGGACTTATCGGCGGAAGCTACGCCCAAGCACTCTCCGAGCTTGGCTACGAGGTTGGGGCAATTACAAGAAGTCAATCCTCAATCGATTTCGCTAAGGAAAGGGGCTTCATCAAAACGGGCACAACCGAGGTGACAGAGGAATACGTTGGCCGATTCGATATAATAATTTTCGCCCTATACCCGAAAACCTTCACCGAATGGGTAGAAAAATATCAAGGCTATTTCAAGTCGGGTGCAATTTTGACAGATGTTACGGGTGTGAAATGCCCCATCGTGTATAAAATACAAAAAATGCTCAGAGACGATGTCGAGTTTGTTGCGGCTCATCCAATGGCGGGAAAAGAGGTTTACGGAGTTGAAAACGCAGACAAGGCGATTTTTAAAAATGCCAACTACATAGTCACCCCAACACCTCAAAATACCCCGGAGGCAATAGCAACCGTAAAGCAAATAGGAAGGCTTCTTGGCTTTAAAACCGTGTGCGAGCTTTCCCCTGAGGAGCACGATGAAATGATAGGCTTTTTGTCACAGCTTACTCACTGTATTGCCGTTTCTTTGATGGACTGTAAGGAGAGCGAAAAGCTTGTCGATTACACCGGAGACTCCTTCCGTGACCTAACAAGAATTGCCAAAATTAACGATGCTATGTGGAGCGAGCTCTTTTTACTGAATAAAACAGAGCTGCTTTCACAAATGGATTTGTTTATATCGAAATTCACAGAGCTTCGAGATGCCCTTGAGAACGAAAATACTGACAAACTCCGTGAAATGATGAGAATATCTACCGAACGCAGAAGATTTTTCGATAAATAACGAAACCCTAAGATAGGAAGTGCACTGCTATGAATATGGAATTCAAAAGAAAATTACCCACCCCAAAGGAGATAAAGGAGATGTACCCGCTCTCCGATGAGCTTTTGGAGATAAAAAGACAAAACGATACGGAAATACAAGATATATTTCTCGGCAAAAGCGACAAGCTCGCTCTGGTAATAGGTCCCTGCTCGGCAGACAGAGAGGATGCCGTGCTTGACTATATATCAAGGCTTCGCAGAGTACAGGAGATTGTAAAGGATAAGATTGTAATAATTCCACGTATCTATACCAATAAGCCAAGAACCACGGGCGACGGCTATAAGGGAATGCTTCACCAGCCCAATCCAAACGAAAATCCCGATATGCTAAAGGGAATTATCGCAATCCGTAAGCTTCATATGAGAGCAATAGAGGAAACGGGCTTTTCGTGTGCAGACGAGATGCTGTATCCTGAAAATCACAGATACCTATCAGACCTTCTTTCGTATGTGGCAGTTGGTGCGCGCTCCGTTGAAAATCAAGGACACCGCCTTACCGCCAGCGGACTCGACATACCCGTAGGAATGAAAAATCCCACAAGCGGAGACCTTTCTGTTATGATGAACTCCATAACTGCCGCGCAGCACAGTCATACCTTCATTTATCGTGGATGGGAGGTTCAAAGCAAGGGAAATCCTATGGCGCACGCAATTCTTCGCGGATATGTGAATAAGCACGGTCAATCTCTGCCGAACTATCACTATGAGGATTTGATGCATCTGCTCGAGCTTTACGGCAAATCGGGACTTTCAAATCCCGGAGTCGTGGTTGATGCAAATCACGCAAATTCGGGCAAAAAATGGCTGGAGCAAATCAGAATTACTAAGGAAATTCTTCACAGCACAAGGCTCAATCCCGACGTGTTCAAGCTTGTAAAGGGAGTTATGATAGAATCCTACATTGAGGACGGATGCCAAAAGGTTGATGAGGGCATCTACGGAAAATCCATCACCGATCCGTGTCTTGGTTGGGAAAAGACCGAAAGGCTAATTCTCGAAATCGCTTCCTTGAGATAGGCGGACTGTATCGTCTGCTACGGCTATAAATTCAAAAGATATTTTTGTGCAATTTGTACAAAAATGTCTTTTTTTTTTTGGTTTTTTGTTCAAAATGCTTGAAAGCAATACTTTCTTGTGTTAGAATATAATTATAATAAGACTTAAAGTGAAAATTCTTGAAAAGGAGACAGGAAAATGAAGAAGCTTATATCAATTTTGATTGTTCTTTTGCTTATTTTCACGCTCTCGCTTTCTGCTTTTGCAGAGGAAGCAACGGAGCCCGGAAATGATACCACCGAGGGAGGAGAAAACGGCGGAGCGACAGAGCCGGGTGGCGAAGGTGACGGAGAGGGTGAAGGAACAGAGCCCGAGCCAAAGCCCGAGCCTAAGGGCGAGATAGTCGTTTCAAGCAAGGATATCGCAAAAATATACAAGCCCGACGGCACAGAGGGTAACTTCAACGGCGGAAGCGGAATGCACAATGTCTTTGACGGTGACTTCGATAACGGTCTTTATATGAATACGGGAGGCTCGTATATCATTATCGACCTTGAGTCTTCACTTAAGGGCGGCTATTATGTAACGACAATCAAGGTAGCGCACGTAGGAAATACCGCTTATTCCGTGTACTATACGGGCTTGGATAAGGAAACCTGGATAATGGTTACCGATAATACAACGGCGGCGGGAACTATTTCATACACCATAAACGAGATTGCAACGCAGGTAAAATACGTGTTCAACACAACGATAGGTTGGACACAGTCACTTAAGGAAATCGAGGTAAAGGGTATTGATCCTGCTGAGATTGATTGCTTCCACAGAAATCTTTCCGACTGGGTACCCGTTGAGGGAAGCTCAACCTGTACAGGAAGAGGTCAGGATGTGCAGACCTGTAACGATTGCGGAGAAAAGCTATACAGAGAATCTACAACAGTATTGCCGACAGGACACGCATACGTATCAAGCATTATTGACGTTGGAAAGGGACTTATAACGTGTGACAACTGCGATTACAGGCTTGAGATAAACGGCGAGGTTGACCTTATGACTCTCGGTGGAGAAAAGACCGAGGGAATATATCAGTTCACCGACGTTAGCGTATCCTCAACCGGAAACGTCGAATGGGGTGTAAATCCCAACAATATGTGGGACGGCGGCTGGACAACCGGATGGAACGATTATTGGTACCCCGCAACAGGAGATGACGAAAAGGAATACGTTCTTTACGAGTTTGGAACAGAGGTTGATCTCACTATGCTTGATATCGCTGTGTTCAACGTAGAGCAAACACTCAAAATCTACGTATATAGTGACGAAGAGCACGATTACGTTTTGGCAAGAGAGGTTTCCGCATACAATGAGTATGTCGAAAAGGAAACGGCGTACAGAATGGAAATTGACCTTGTGGGAATATCTACAAGAGCAGTTAAAATTCAACTTGTGGGACCACACCAGGTTAGAATTTGTGAAATGCACATCTATGGTACTGCTAAGGGCGCAACAGGCGTTCACAGACATAACTATACCGAGCTTGTTAAGGTTATCATTGAGCAAACATGTGCAGTAACGGGAAAATCAGTTTATAAATGCTCCTGCGGCAGAGAAAGAGAAACATATCAGCTTGCAACGGGCAATCACTCCTATACAATTTACAAGGAAACGACACTTGCTCCAACCTGCGCCGTAAAGGGAACGGCGATTTACCAATGCGAAACCTGCGACGGTACAAGTGAGCTTGACGTTGATCCGACAGGCGACCATAAGTTTACAATCTTCGTATCAATTTTGTACGAGGAAGGCTACTCAAATGACGGCGTTAAAAATTACAAGTGTGAAACCTGCGACGGAATAGAGGAAACTCCTGTAAAGGCGCTTGTAAAAATAGACGGCTATTCCGTTAAGGAGGACGGAACTGCACTCACTGCCGATTACGACGTAAATGTCGAGGCAATCAACCTTTTCGAAAGGCTCACGGGCAAAAAAGTAATCTATGGAATTTTCCTGACAGGCGCAAATCAGCTAAGTGAGGCAGGTAAAATTCTAAACGAGGACGGATCATCCGCATCCGATGCGTTCGTTGTCGAAAAAATCACCGAAAAGTACGAGAGCATAAGCGTAATAATCTCGGGCTTCCCGACCGATTACTCCTTTGTTGATATCGAATTTGTAATGGGACTTATCATTGAAATTGACGGCGAAATCTCCCTTGAGCAAAACGATACCAAGCTTTCAACGGTTCTTGACGGTGCATACAATGCCGTAAGTGTAAGACACGTAGCCGAAATCACAAACGAAAACGGCTGCTACGACAATACGATTCTTGCAGCTCCCAAGAAAAAGGAAAACGAATAATAAAAAAACAGGCTATCAAGCGATAGCCTGTTTTAAATTTTGCGTTATCTCAGAGCAAAACCGGTTTTCAGAAGAATGTGCGGATTATGATTCCACCCACCAGAACTCCCACAGTGAAGGTGATAATAAGCGAGGAATAAAGGAATATTCCCAACCAATTTTTCTTTTCCCTTGTTGTGACAAGCGCCGCCACGCACTCTGACATAGACCTTAGATTTCCCGTACACATGGTTGTGGCAACGGGAAAGCCCCAAATTGAGCGAACTGCCTGAAGCTGAACACCCACACCGAACGCCATTATAAGATTTGCAAGCCAATTAAGCTCACCAAGCGGAATTGCAATTCCGATTATATAGCATCCAAGGGCGATAGATACGCATATTGACTGAAAATGCTTTAGCTTCACAAGAAGCTGAGCCGCAACTATTCCGACGGCAAAGGCAAATATCGTCAAGAAATAGCTTCCAAGCCCTTGAAAATCTCCGTATGCAAGCTTAATTGCAATTTTTATCATATTTCCTGTCTGCATAGAAGCAAACATTCCGCCGTGGAGCAAATAGGAGTATGCGTCAAGCGCCCCCACGATAAAAATCAAGGCAAGCGAGATAAAATACTTTTTCTTTTCCATAAAACCACACTTAAAATAAAATTTTCTTTTTACATTTTAGCACACTTTTTTTATCATTTCAATATAAAAATTAAAACAAAAAGAAAAGTGTTGACAATAAAGAAAAAATAGAGTATAATTTTTTAATAGATTATTTTATGCGCAAATTTATGGCGAATTCGCAAATGAGGAGAGCTTTATGAGCACGATAGCTGAAATCTTCGGCACAATGGTTTTTGATGATAAGGAAATGAAAAAGCGTCTGCCCGAGGACATCTACAACTCAATTCAAAATACGATAAAGAACGGAAAGCATCTTGATTTGACCGTTGCTAACGTAGTCGCAAAGGCTATGATGGAATGGGCAATCGAAAAGGGCGCAACGCACTACACACACTGGTTCCAGCCAATGACGGGAGTTACCGCAGAAAAGCACGATAGCTTCGTGTCACCAAAGGGAACGGGCGTTATAATGGAATTTCGTGGCAAGGAGCTTGTTCAGGGTGAGCCGGATGCATCGTCATTCCCCTCAGGCGGACTCAGAGCCACCTTTGAGGCAAGAGGCTATACCGCCTGGGATCCGTCATCGTACGCATTTATAAAGGATGAAACCCTCTGTATTCCAACCGCATTCTGCTCATATGGCGGAGAGGCTCTTGATAAAAAGACACCGCTTCTTCGTTCTATGGAGGCAATCAGCAAACAGGCTTTGCGTATTGCAAAATTGTTTGGTCTTGAGGATGTAAAGACCATTAACACAACGGTAGGTCCTGAACAGGAATATTTCTTGATAGATAGCGAAATGGCGAAACGCCGTCCCGACCTTATGTTCTGTGGCAGAACACTTTTGGGCGCAACCCCACCAAAGGGACAGGAAATGTACGACCACTACTTTGGCGTAATTAAGCCGCGCGTTAAGGCGTTTATGCGCGAGCTTGACGA
>JAZTXV010000039.1:0-2866 GCA_045636605.1 Eubacteriales bacterium
CTCTTCATCTTGACCACGGCTCATACGAGGGCGCTAAGGCTTGCATCAACGCAGGTTTTTCAAGCGTTATGTTTGACGGCTCTCACTATCCTATCGAGGAAAACATCGCTAAGACACAGGAGCTTGTAAACGCTTGTAATGTTCTCGGCATCTCTCTTGAGGCTGAGGTTGGCTCTATCGGCGGTGAGGAAGACGGAGTTGTTGGCGCAGGCGAATGCGCTGATCCTGCCGAGTGCAAGATGATTGCAGACCTCGGCGTAACAATGCTCGCTGCAGGTATCGGTAACATTCACGGTAAGTACCCCGAAAACTGGGCAGGTCTTAACTTCGACGTTCTTGCTGCTATCAGCGAGAAGGTTGGTGATATGCCTCTTGTTCTTCACGGCGGTACAGGTATTCCTGAGGACATGATTAAGAGAGCTATCTCTCTTGGAGTTTCCAAGATTAACGTAAACACCGAGTGCCAGCTCGCTTTCGCTGCTGCTACAAGAGCTTACGTTGAGGCAGGCAAGGACCTTGCAGGCAAGGGATTTGACCCAAGAAAGCTTCTCGCTCCCGGCTTTGAGGCTATCAAGGCTACTGTAAGAGAAAAGATGGAGCTTTTCGGTTCTGTTAACAAGGCTTAAGTCGATTGTGATTTAAAGCAAAATTCAACATAAAAAAGGAAGTGAAAATCACTTCCTTTTATTTTTGTTATTTTTGTATTAGTTCTCCTTAGAAACGGCAGGAACAAGTGCGATAACCTGAGCAAGAGTTACGCTCTTGAAGGCAGCCCCGCCGATTGTTACATCGCTTCCGCTATCCTTTTGGATAAATACAACGCCGTCATCTGTGATTACATATGCACAGATTACGAGGTTGAGATCTACGCCTGTGTTCGTGCCAAAGCTGATGGAGCAGTCAAAGTTGCTATATTGATGGTCAATCTCCGCTTGAACTGCCTTTGCTGTGTTAACGTTGTTATCCTTATCAAAGAATTCGCCATCGAAGCTATTTGCGTTTGCAATTACAACACCATAGGTGATGTTGCCATAGAATCTCTTATAGAGTGCAAGGCTATCAAGGTTTACTGTATATCCGCCGTTGATTGCGTTCTTTTCGGGGTTTGTTGAGTAGCCCTTTGCGGTGAAGATTGCGGGAACGGTAGCTTTTGTCTTTACGGTACAGCCGACATTTTGACATTCTGTGCAAAGCAATCCGTCTGCGGTAAGTCCACCGTCAAAGGAGAGGGACTGCTTGTTGCTATGTCCTGCTGTTTTGGGGTTTACAAGTCCGCATCCGTTTTTGCAGGCATCTGCGGTTGTGCAGTCTGTATCGTTGTTATGCGCTCCGTCATAGAAGGTATCACATACATTACAGCCATATACTGCCATTGAGCCTGTCGGCGAGCCCGCCTTAAGGTAATCCTCGTAGGAATATATTGTTTTGAGGGAGTTTACTAAGCTTTGATTTTCCTGTGTATAGGAAATTCGTGTTTTAAGCGCTTGCATTTGCTCCTCTGTTCCTGTCAGGAAAAGTGTAAAGCTTCCTGCGTTTGAGAAAGCCCTGTCAAATTCATCAAGGCGCTCGTCGGCGCTTGCATAATCGTTATGATCATACTTGTCGCCAAGAAGTGCAAAGGTTGCGGGCATATACACCTTTTTGAGAGGCGCTGCGTAGAACACCCATATATGATTATTGTCAGGATCGCCCTCTGCTCTTTTTGTAAAGTATTCAAAGGAAGCGCCAAATGAGAAAATCTCAATTCCGGAGCCTCTTGCAAATTCCGAGCCAATCGTTTTTACGGAGTTTGGAAGATAAAGCTCCTTAAGGCTTGAACAGCTTTGGAAGGTGTTGTGTCCTGCGTCCCAAAGCTGTGAATTTTCCTCAAAAACAACGCTTGAAAGCGCAGAACAGTTTTGGAACATTCCCTGTCCGCCGGAAACAGAGGTTATTACCTCAACGCCGTTAGGAATATATATTGTTTTTAGGCTTTTTGCACCGTAAAATGCCAAAAGTCCCATTTGGGTAAGCTCTGTACCCGGCTCAAAATCCGCCACCTGTACAGGTGAGCTCTGAAACATTCTCTTAGTGATGCTTTGAGTTGATGTTGGGAAATAAAAATATTCCATTTTAGAGCCACTAAGGTTATATGAGCCAAACTGGAAGCCTGTTGATGCGATATCTACTCCTGTGCTCAATCCCTTTTCAACATCAAAGTGCTTGATTTTTCCGTCAAAATTAACAGATGTGCCTGTGACCTTAACATTGTCACGAAGGTTGACTACGACTACCGATTTTTCAGGCTGATTATTTTGGAAAATTTTCTTGTCAGAGAAAGAGATTACTCCTTCCTCGTCAACGGTAACAATGCTTGCCGCCTTTGCACTGACAAGTCTTCCGTCTGTATTTACATACCAAATAAGCGCATCTCCGTCGCTATCGTAAAGATTTACGCTTGTCACCGTATTACCGTTTACATCGGTAAACGAGCTATTGAGTGTTACGGTTGTGCCCTTGTCTATGGCAGTTGCGCCAACGGAAATTGCAAGCACGCAAGCGAGCAGCATAACCATGAACGACACCAAAAATAATTTCTTTTTCATATTCGCTCCTAAAAATAATTTATAGATAGAATTATTTTATCATACATATAACTGCTTTGTCAACAAAAAAGGCGAGAAAATTCTCGCCTCTTTTATTTTGATTTTACTCGTTCTCTTTTCCAAAAGGTGGGAGAGCGTCGAGGCTTGTGCCTGCTTTAGCGCTTACACTGTTAAGTGATACGGTGTAGAGGGTTGCATCATTCTTTTCTACCTTTGAGCAAGCGCTGTTTGTGTCTGCGCTTTGAATGAACTCTACATCTGCGCTATCTGTATATGCGTAG
>JAZTXV010000040.1:0-3386 GCA_045636605.1 Eubacteriales bacterium
AATTTCACTCTACGCATATACAGATAGCGCAGATGTAGAGTTCATTCAAAGCGCAGACACAAACAGCGCTTGCTCAAAGGTAGAAAAGAATGATGCAACCCTCTACACCGTATCACTTACCTCTGTTGTAGATAAGCCAAACACGGGACTTGATATGCTCCCACCCTACAACAAGGAAAACGTATAAATAAAATCAAAATCCACACTCGAAAGAGTGTGGATTTTTGTTGACAATATATATAATGTGTGTTAAAATAAAATTATATAATACCCTATTGGAGAGAATATAATGAATAGAACAGACTGGTTTAGTGAGGCAGGCTACGGAATGTTTGTCCATTGGACAACTTACACCCTGCCCGAAAATGGCGAGAAAAAGGACTTTTTTAAGGCAGTAGAGGATTTTGACCTTGACACCTTCGTTTCACAGGTTGTCGCATCAGGCGCAAAATTCCTGTTTTTTACCGCAACTCACGCAGATATGAAAACTCCGTTCCCACTTGACGCGCTTGATGAGATAGTGCCAAATCACACCGCAAAAAGGGATTTAATAGGCGAGCTTGCCGACAAATTAGAACCATACGGAATTAGACTAATGCTATATTTCAATGGCGAGGGCGTGACCGACCCCGAATGGCAGGACGCGACCAGATTTAAGGACGATATATATCCGCACGCAGAGTTTTGCTACCGCGTAACGGAGGCGATCTCCAAAAAATACGGCAAGAAAATTCACGGCTGGTGGATAGACTGTTGCTATGAGCCACCGATTTGTGGCGGACGAGGCGTGCGCTATGATTACAACCGTTATGCCGCAGCCCTTCGCGCAGGTAATCCCGATTCTATTGTTGCCTTTAATTTCAGAGGCGTAGAGGAATGGGGATGCGATTGGGGAAAGGGAATTTCCGATTATCAGGCAGGCGAGGAAAACGATATTAAATTCCTGCCCGAGCACCGCTTTAGCGGAGAGGGCGACACCCAATGGTTCGCGCTTTGCTGGATGGATGATTTTTGGGTTCACGAAAAGCCTGGCACACCCACTCCCGTACATGAAAACGAGAGGGTTCTCGAATATGTAAAAGCGATAAAGTCAAAGGGTGGAGTGTTCGCATATAATGTTTCTCCATACCAGGAGGGACACATCTCCGCACCAACAATGGAACAGCTTAAATGGCTAAAGAAAAACGGAATTGATAAATGATTTGTACCAATAAGGAGAAGATAACGGTAATGAAAACAAAATTCTTAATATTTGTTACTATGGTAGTGGCAATAATGTCAGTCTTTGCACTAACCGTAGGCGCAAAGGAAGCATATCTTGAGCCGATTCCCGATGAGCTAAGCTTCGATAATGATCCCTCGGAATATTTTATCGTTTTTGACGGTAAGGAATATTTTGAAAACAACGGCGCAACCATATCGAAATTCAATACGGCAAAAATGGATGCAGAGCTTGAAAGACTTGGCGTTAGCAAGAGCGAAATAGGCACAAAATACCTTACAAAATTCATATTCCCGCAATATATGGGAGATGAGGGCTCGGAAACTCTTGTTACCTACGTGAATCTTAATTCTCTCAAGGCAGACCAAACATATTTTTGGAACAGGGTAGGATATATTTCTGTTGCACCCACAGTAACCAAGCTCCACGATATGAACCAATCCGTTTCACAGCTAAGATGCATTGATTTCGGAGAGGGCAGTCAGTTAACCGCTATTCCGGGCTACCTCTGCAACGGTGCGGGAAGGCTTAAATCTGTTAAGAATTTCCCAAGATACTTGCCCGACGGAATTGGTACATATGCATTCAATAGCGCAAAATACGCCTTTTCAGGCGAGCTTTATATAAATACCACGAGTGTAGGAGAGAGTGCGTTTAACAATGCCTTCACCTATGTTACGGGACTTACATTCGGAGAACTATTCACAAGCGCAAAACAGCAAAGCTTCTCAATAAGAGCGAACGAAACGGGACTTGGCGCACCAAGACTTGAATATATAGAGTTTGAGTGCGATGTTACAAAGATTTCGCTAAGAGAAATAGGAAATGACAAGGGCTCGTTTGTATTTGCGGCAGGCTCCGGAAACCAGCGCTCGTCCTTTACAAATCTTAAGTGCGTTATCCTTTCAAACGAAGCAAATGCCAACATCGTAGAGGGCACAACTGTTTTGACATCTCTTAATGCGAATCTTCTTTTGAATGAGGATCCGACTAAGGTGGTTGTATATAAGGCGCATAATATTGATCCCACAACCACACAAATTACATATGAAAGCATCTTGAAGGACGGCGTAAAATCAGCTCTTTGCGGAAGATGTGCTAAGGCTCAAAGCACCTCGGTAGCTCCTATTTTCACCGCTAAGGGATACTCAGTGAGCAATGACGGAACAGGAATTGCGGGCGGATATTTTATAAACAAGGAAGCACTCTCTGAATGGAAGCAATATGGCGGAAAGGACGTTACCTTCGGAATAATGCTTCTCAATCCAAAATATCTGGCGCAGGGCTCGTTCTTTAAAGAGGACGGAACACTAAATTCCACCCAAGGCGCGCTTAATATAGAGATGACCTCGACCGAGTATAGCTCATTTGATTTTATGATAAGCAATTTCTCCCCGGCACAGGCTACGCTTGAAATTGTTATTGCGGGCTATGTAATTGTTGACGGTAAATACGAACTCCTTCAGGCGGAGTATTCATTTAGCGAAACACCTGCTGTTAGCCGTGTTACAAGAGAGGAAGCATCTCTTTACACAGTTACAATAGCGAGCGTAAAGCAAAACAATAACCTTGCCACATTACCTGAATATATCGTTCCTGTAAAGGAAGAAGAATAACAAATCAAAAAGCACCCGTAAGGGTGCTTTTTACATACAAAAAACACCTATCTGTGATAGGTGTTTTTGTTTATAATTATTTGCTGAGTCTTGCCTCAAGAGCGTTAAGCTCCTCGTACATAGTAGCGGGAACTCTGTCGCCAACCTGTGCGTAGAATGCCTTGATATTCTCAACATCCTCAAGCCATGAAGCCTTGTCAACGCTGAGAAGACCTTCGATTGTATCAACATCAATGTCAAGACCTTCAATGTTGATGTCCTTAGCAAACGGAACGTAGCCGATAGCCGTTTCACGAGCATCAACCTTATCGTCGCATCTTGCAAGAATCCAGTCAAGAACTCTCATGTTGTCACCGAAGCCTGGCCAAATGAAGTGACCTTCGTCATCTGTTCTGAACCAGTTAACATGGAAAATCTTTGGAGCATTAGGAATCTTGTGTCCCATATCAAGCCAATGCTGGAAGTAGTCACCCATATTGTAGCCAACGAATGGACGCATAGCCATTGGGTCACGACGAACAACACCAACCGCACCTGCAGCAGCTGCA